>JAAXOU010000477.1 GCA_012396115.1 Streptomyces somaliensis DSM 40738
GTCCGCCCGGCGGCGCGGGCCGCGGCCGCCGGTGGCGGGCCGCCGCCCGATCCCCTGGTGCCCGTCCTCCTGGTCGGTTCGGCGTGCGTGGCCGCCGTGACCCTGTGGACGGTGCGGCGGCGCGCGGCCCGTTAGGGGTGGACGGGGACCTGCGGGTGTCGGGGCCACGGGTGTCGGGGCCACGGATGTCGGGGCCACGGATGTCGGGGCCGCGGGTCAGGAAGCCGGGTCGCCCCCGCTCCCGTAGGGGCGGGTGATGATCTCCATGAACTGGTCGGAGGGGTCCGCGAAGTACAGGCCGCGTCCGCCGTCGTTGCGGTTGATCTCGCCGGGCCGCGTCCGGCGCGGGTCGGCCCAGTAGGTGATCCCGGCCTGCCGGATCCGTTCGAAGGCCGCGTCGAACTCGGCCTCCGAGACGAGGAACGCGTAGTGCTGGGAGGTGATGTCCCCCTCGGGGAACGTCGCGAAGTCGAGGGTGACCCCGTTGGCGGTCTGCACCGGCAGGAACGGCCCCATCTCCGGGCCGACCTCCAGCCCCAGGATGTGGGCGAGGAACTCGGCGGACTCCCGCCTGTCCCGCGCGGCGACGATGGTGTGGTTGAGCTCTACTGGCACGGTGGAACGCCTCCGTCGGACATCTGGCGGCACCTCCACGCCCCACCCGGTCGGTGACCGGCGCACGGTGCCGTGAACCCGAGCCTAGGAAGGCCGTCCCGCACGAGTCGAGTGGTTTCCGGCAGGTCCGGGCACCAGCGCCGCCCCGGCACTCGCGGGCGGAAGGAGGGTCACGGCGCTCGGGGGGTGGACGGCAGCAGGACGTTCTCCACGAACGCGACGAGGTTGGCCCGCAGCCGCTCGATCCGCTCCTCCACCCCGAGCGACTCCTCGTTGCGGGTGCGGAGCGCAGACCGCCTGCCCCGCACGTACAGCGAACAGGCCAGGTCGGAGCAGACGTAGAGGCCGACGGTGTTGCCGTCCCGGCCGGCGGCGCCCGCGCGCGGCGCCACCAGCAGCGTGACGCCGGAGGAGGCGTGGCCGGTGAGGCAGATCCGGCAGAGACTCGACTTCACGGCGCTGGTACGGGCCTTCTCCGGCACCCGCAGGGTGATCCCGACGGGGCCGCCGCCCGTGCCCGGCACGGCGCCCGGGGGGAGGACGACGTGGGCGCGGAAGGGGGCGCCGGGGTCGCGCCAGCCGAGGAAGTCCAGGTCGTCCCAGGGGAGGCCGGCGAAGTCGGCCGGGAGCTTGAGGCGGGCCGCGTCGCCCTTGGAGCAGTTCACGAAGGACGCGCGGACCTGTTCGTCGGAGAGGGGTTCCACGCGGACCCACCGTACGGAGGGACCGGACCGGGGCGCACCCGCTTTTCCGTTTCCCTCGCTCCGCATGGGTACTCGGTCACCATGAGTACACACACGGCCACCGGCAGTGGTGGCACCCAGACCCCCGCGTCCCCCCAGCCCATCTCGCTCTTCCCGGACGCCCCGGGCAGAGTCCGCACCTGCAGGCCCGCGTGCGGGGACAGAGAACCCGAGGACCCGACGGCCCGGGAGTGGCACATAGTCCTGGGCGAGGACTGAGACCGCCCCCGCCGCCGCACGCGCCCGGTCCCGCGCCCCGCCGTACGCGCAGGGCCCGCGGGCACTCCGTGCGGGCCCCGCGGCGCCGCGGGCG
>JAAXOU010000478.1 GCA_012396115.1 Streptomyces somaliensis DSM 40738
ATCCGCTACCCGGCGGGCACCCCGCAGGCCCGGTGCCTGCGCACCGGGCGGCCGGTGGCCGACTCCGTGCCGACGGCCGCCGCGCCCGCCCTCGGCGCCGTCCACCCGGTCGCCCCGCTGGGCGGGGGCGTCCACGCGTACGTCGCCGCCCCGCTGCACGCCGGGGGCCGCGTCCTCGGCCTGGCCGGCTTCTACCGCCGCGGCGAGGACCGCCCGTACGAGGAGGACGACCTGACGCTCGCCGGCGAACTCGCGGCCCGCGCCGCGATCGGCGTGGACAACGCCCGCCGCTTCAGCCGGGAGCACGACGCCTCCCTCACCCTCCAGCGCAGCCTGCTGCCGCACGCCCTGCCCCGGATCACCGCGGCCGACCTCGCCTCCCGCTACCTGCCGGCGGACGGGCGGACCGGGGCGAGCGCGCAGGTGGGCGGTGACTGGTTCGACGCCGTCCCGCTGTCCGGGGCGCGCGTCGCGCTGGTCGTCGGGGACGTGGCCGGCCACGGGCTGCGGGCGGCCGCCACCATGGGCCGGCTGCGTACGGCGGTGCGCACCCTCGCCGCGCTCGACCTGCCGCCCGAGGAGGTGCTGGCCCACCTGGACGAGCTGGTCGGGCGCCCTTCGGACGACCCGGCCGAGGAGCACGACCCGGCCACCGCCACCACCTGCCTGTACGCGGTGTACGACCCGGTCACCCGCCGCTGCACCGTCGCCCGGGCCGGCCACCCGCCGCCGGCCGTGGCACCGCCCGGCGGCGCGGCGCGGCTGCTCGACCTGCCGGCCGGGCCGCCGCTGGGACTGGGCGGGCTGCAACCCTACGAGTCCACCACCGTCGACCTCGCCCCCGGCAGCCTGCTGGCGCTGTACACCGACGGACTGCTCAAGGAGGGCCTGGGCTACGGCGACACCGAGGCGGCGACCGGCCGGCTGCTGTCCGCGCTGGCCGGCCCCGCCCCGGCACGCGATCCGGAGCGGGTCTGCGACCGGATCACGGAGACGGTGCTGCCCGGCGGCCCGCGCGACGACGTGGCGCTGCTCGTGGCCCGGGTGCGCGCCCTGCCCGCCGACCGGGTGGCGACCTGGGAACTGCCCGCCGACCCGTCCGTGGTCGCCGGCGCCCGGGCGCTGGTGCGCCGGAAACTCACCGAGTGGGACCTGGCGCACATGGAGTTCACCACCGGCCTGGTGGTCAGCGAACTGGTCACCAACGCCGTGCGGTACGGGGGCGGCGGCCCCGTGTCGCTGCGGCTCCTCCACGACGAGGCGCTGATCTGCGAGGTGTCCGACCACAGCGACTCCTCGCCGCGCATCCGGCGCGCGACCGCGACCGAGGAGGGCGGGCGCGGCCTGTTCCTCGTCGCCCGGTTCGCCAGGCGGTGGGGGGCCCGGTTCATGCCGCGGGGCAAGACGGTGTGGGCCGAGCAGGTGCCGCACACGGACCGGAGGTCCCCGGAGGTGGGCGGACATGCGCTGCTGGCGATGTTCGACGACCTGGCGTGAGTCCCGGCGGGCACGGGACGTGGCGGACCGTCGGCGTGGCCGGCAACGTGCTCGCCGCGTCCTGCGAGGCGCTGACGGACGCGTACA
>JAAXOU010000479.1 GCA_012396115.1 Streptomyces somaliensis DSM 40738
CTCCCCCGCCGTACCCGGACCCGCCGGACCGGAGGGGACGCGCGGGCGGCGGGCGCTCCACCGGGCGGCCGGGCCCGCCGCGGCCGCGCTCTCCGGGGCCGCCCTGTACCTGAGCTTCCCGCCCCGCCCCCTGTGGTGGCTCGCGCTCCCCGCCTTCGCCCTGCTCGGCGGGGTGCTGCGCGGACGGCGCCCGCGGGCCGGCTTCGGCCTCGGCCTCCTGGCCGGCCTCGGGTTCCTGCTGCCGCTGCTGGTGTGGACCGGCGAGGAGGTCGGCCCGGTGCCGTGGCTGGCGCTGGCCTCCCTCGAGTCGCTCTTCGTCGCCGCCGCCTGCCTCGGCATCGCCGCCGTGTCGCGGCTGCCCGCCTGGCCGTTGTTCGCCGCCGCCGTGTGGGTCCTCGGCGAGGCGGTGCGCGCGCGCGTCCCGTTCGGCGGCTTCCCCTGGGGCAAGGTCGCCTTCGGGCAGGCGGACGGGTTGTTCCTGCCGCTGGCCGCCGTGGGCGGCACCCCCGTCCTGGGCTTCGCCGTCGCCCTGTGCGGCTTCGGCATGTACGAGGCGGTGCGGCTCGCACGGGCGCGCCGCACGGCCGGCACCACGGCGCGCGGGCCGCTGGCCGCCGCCGCCCTCTCCGTCCTGGCGCCCGTCGCCGGCGCGGCCGCCGCCCTGCCGCTGGTCTCCACCGGCGCCGAGGACGGCACCGCCACGGTCGCCGCGATCCAGGGCAACGTGCCGCGCCTCGGCCTGGACTTCAACGCCCAGCGCCGCGCCGTCCTCGACAACCACGCGCGCCGCACCGAGCAGCTCGCCGCCGACGTCGCCGCGGGCCGGGCGCCGAAGCCCGACTTCGTCCTGTGGCCGGAGAACTCCTCCGACCTCGACCCGTACCGCAACCCCGACGCCCGCGCCGTCATCGACCGCGCCGTCCGCGCCGTCGGCGTCCCGACGGTCGTGGGCGCCGTCCTCACCCCGGAGACCGGCCCCCTGCGCAACACGCTCGTGCAGTGGGACCCGCGGCGGGGCCCCGTCGCCACGTACGACAAGCGGCACGTCCAGCCGTTCGGCGAGTACATCCCGATGCGGTCCGTCGTGCGGGTCTTCGACAAGGACGTCGACCGGGTCAGCCGCGACTTCGGCCCAGGCGACGCCGTCGGCGTCTTCGACCTGGCCGGCACCCGCGTCGGCCTCGCCACCTGCTACGAGGCGGCGTTCGACTGGGCGGTCCGCGACACCGTCGCGCACGGCGCCCGGCTGATCTCCGTGCCCAGCAACAACGCCACCTTCGGCCGCAGCGAGATGACCCACCAGCAGCTCGCCATGGACCGCGTACGGGCCGTCGAGCACAGCCGCACCGTCGTCGTGCCGGTCACCAGCGGCGTCAGCGCGATCATCCTCCCGGACGGGCGGATCGTCCGGCAGTCGCGGCCGTTCACCCCGGACGCCCTGGTCGCGGAGGTGCCGCTGCGCTCCTCGCTCACCCCGGCGACCCGCGCGGGCGTCCTGCCCGAGGCCGCGCTCGCCGCCGTCGCGCTCGGCGGCCTCGGCCGGGTGGCGGCCCCCACCGTGCGCGCGCGGCGG
>JAAXOU010000048.1 GCA_012396115.1 Streptomyces somaliensis DSM 40738
CCAGGGGACCGGGTGAGGGCCCGGGATTCCGTGACTCCGGGAAGGACCCCGAACCCTCCGGGGGCCGCGAGTCCGGAGCCCCGGACTCCGAGGGCGTGCGGTCCGGCGGCCCGGAGGAGGGGTGGGGCGCCCGCGGCCCCGGGGAGGGGCCGGAGCCGGACTGGTGGAGCGTGGTGCCCGGGTTCACGGGCGGGGTGGAGGTCCCGGAGCTGCTGGCGCCGCCGAAGCCGGCGGAGGACCCGGCCGTGGCCCCGCAGGCGGGGGCGGGGAAGTCCCCGGGGCGGGGTCTTCGCCGGCTGCTCCGCCGGGCGGGAGGGGGCCGGACGGAGGAGGCGGGGACGGAGGCGGCGGGGACGGTGTCGGCCCCGGCGGCCGGTCCGGGCGCGGTACGGGTGCGCTGGTTCCCCCGCCGCGGGCGGAAGGAGGCCCCGGCCCCGGCGGCCGCCGCCTCCGGGCGGGGGCTCGGCGACCCGGTGCTGCTGCTGGCGGCGGGGTGCCTGGTGGCCGGCACGGCCACCGGCTCGTGGCTCGCACTGGCGGCGGGCTGGCTCCTGGCGTACGCGACGCGCCGTCTGAGCAGGGCCCAGGCGAAGTGGGGCGTGCTGGTCCTGCCGGGCGCGGTGGCGGCGGGTGCCGCGGTCTGGCTGTGGGGCCGTGTGGACGGCCGCTGGGGGGAGCCGCTGGCGCCGGACGGCCCGGCCCTGACGCAGGCCCTGCGGGAGACCTGGCCGTGGACGCTGCGCGCGGCGGCCCTGGCGACGGCCGCCTACCTGGTGTGGCGGGCCCGCCGCCGCTGAACCGCCGGAGGGCGGTACGGTCGGGCGCCTTCCGTACGGCGGGTCCTCATGCGGCTTGCGGGTGGTGTCCGCGCTCCGCTGCGGCCGTCCGCCTTCGCTTCAGCCGCCTGACGCCTGCGCCTGGCGTCCGCGCCTGACGCCTGACGCCTGACGCCTGCCGTCCGTCGCCTGCCGTCCGTCTTCGGGACGCGGGTGGCGTCGGCGCCGTGCCCCGCGGTTCGCGGGCGGGTTCAGCCGCCCGCCAGGGAGAGGAGGAAGCGGGTCTCCGCGTCGTCCCGCCGCGCGCGGATCGCGGGGAGCGCGCTGAGGACGGCCAGGGCCCGGCACCAGCCCCGTACGCGGTCGGGCGACTGGCCGGGTACCAGCGACGCCAGTTCCCCGATCCTCTCCTCCAGCACGGCGGGGCCCGTGGCTCCTCCCAGCACCCAGTCCACGGCGTCGAAGTCGGGGTCGCCCCACGCGGGCCGCGGGTCGATCGCCACCAGGCGGGCGCCCGGGCCGGACAGCACGTTGGCCGGGTGGAGGTCGCCGTGCACCAACCCCACGGGGCCGTCGGCCGCGAGTTCCAGGGCCGCGGCCCTGGACCGGCCGAGCACCGCCGGGCCGACCGGGTGGCCCGTACCGGCCGCCGCCAGGCGCCGCCCGGCCAGGTCGAAGAGGAAACCGACCCGGTGCGACAGGGGCCGCACCGCCGGGAGCTCCCCCGGCGCGGGAGAGGCCGCCCGCAGGTCCCGCAGCAGCGCGGCCACCTCGGGCAGCCGCGAGGAGGCCCCTCTCACCGGAACTCCCGGCGCCACGTCCTCCAGCAGCAGGGCCCCGGCCCGCGGCTCGTACGCCAGCAGGGCGACGACCGAAGGCGTACCCGCCCAGGCACGCAGGGCCTCGGCCTCCTCGCGGGCGACGGCGGGCTCCGGCGTGAGCTTCAGCCGGACCGGGGCGCCGGTGTCCCGCCGCAGGCAGCGGAAGACCCGCGAGGTGCCCCCGCCGCCCGCCTCGACCGGATCCAGGCGCCAGCGGTCGGCGAGCCCGCCGACGAGGGAGGGCAGTTCGTCGCACCAGGCGAGCGCCCCGGCCCCGAACCGGGCGACGAGCCGGTCCCGGACCTCCGGAGTGACGGCGGCCGGCTCCCCCAACTCGCCTCCCGCGACTGCTCGACGGCCTCCCCGCATCCTAGGGCGACGGCGGGGTGCCCCCCGCGCCCGGCCCACCGCCACCGGGCGCCGGACCGCCGGGAGCGAACCGCCCCGCTCCGATCCCCCCGAACCGCCCCTCCCGGGACCTCATGACCCCGGGACCTCAGGACCCCGGGACCCCGGGACGGCCCCGCCGGGACCCTCAGGACCTTCAGGACCGCTCCGGGCCGTCCCGCCCCGCGCCGTCCGTCCGGGCCCGGCCCCGGCGGGTGACCACCCGCCGGGGCCGGGGAGGGGCGAGTGGCCCGCGGCCGTCAGGGCCGGTAGACCAGCCACACCACGGACGCGAGGATCAGGGTCCACGCCGCGGCACCGAGCAGCCACAGGGAAACCGGTCAGGCCCCCCGCGACGGCGAGGGCGACGGCGGCGAGCACGCCGGCGAACACGGTGCGGCGAACGGTGTCGTCCGCGTCGCGGGAAGTCCTCATCGCGGCGACCTCGGCACAGGGGAGGGGCGGGGGGCGGGGACGGGGAGGGACGGGAGTCGGTGAGCGCATCACCGGCCCGCAACCCCGGGCGGGCCCGCCTTTCGCGGGGGAGCGTCACCGGGAGAGTACCGGCCCGAGCGCGCGCGGACTGGTTGCCGGCGAATTTTCGCGAAATCTTAACGCCCCTTCGGAAGTGCCGCCCGGGAGCTGTGGAAAGGGAAGTCGGCGGAACGGGCCGACATGACGTGAAAACCCGTTACCCCCTGCCCCAGCAGCGGTTTCGTTCCTCTTTCGGTTTCAAGTGGAAGGCGGTGCGCACGAGGTTCGGCGCCTGGATGCGACAGGGGCGGGGCTTTTGCGCGGTCGGGCCGCGGGAACACCGCGCCGCATAATCAGTGATCGTCACTCGGGGCGCACCCGGCACGGTGCCCGGAATTCCGAGCAGGAAGAGCAGGAAGAGCAGGAAGAAGGTCGATGGCCGAAATGGCGGACAGCAACGGGGCGGCCGTGCCCGAAGTGGTGGCCAGCCCCGCCCTGCGAGCCCAGCCGACCGGCAGGGTGGCGCGGTGGATGCTGCGCCACCAGGTGCAGCCGGTGGGGCCGGCGGCGGGCGAGGAGCACGCCGAGCCACACGCGTGGTGGAAGGTGATGTGCCTGACCGGTGTGGACTACTTCTCCAGCCTGGCCTACGTGCCCGCGATCGCGGCGCTCGCAGCCGGGGCGGTCTCGCCGCTGGCCACGCTGCTGATCGTGGCGCTGACGCTGCTGGGGATGCTGCCGATGTACCGGAGGGTCGCCCGGGAGAGCCCGCACGGAGCGGGTTCCGTGGCGATGCTGGAGGACCTGCTCCCCTTCTGGTGGGGCAAGCTGTTCGTCCTGGTCCTGCTCGGCTTCGTGGCCACGTCCTGGATCATCACGATCACCCTGTCCACGGCGGACGCCTCCGTGCACGTGGTGGAGAACCCCTTCTTCCCCGCGGCCCTGCACGGCCATGAGGTGGCCCTCACCGTGGCCCTCCTACTGGTGCTCGGGGGCGTGTTCCTCCTCGGGTTCAGCGAGGCGGTCAGCGTCGCCATCCCGCTGGTGGGCGTCTTCCTGGCGCTCAACGCGGTCGTCATCGGCGTCGGGCTGGCCCATGTGCTCACCACCCCCGGGGCGCTGTCGGCGTGGACGGACGCCCTGGTCGGGGGCGGGGCGGGGCCCGGTGATCTGCTGACGCCCGCCCTGGTCGCCTTCCCGTTGCTGGTGCTGGGCCTGTCCGGCTTCGAGACCGGTGTCAGCATGATGCCCCTGGTGGCCGCCGACGGTGCCGACGAGGCGCAGCGGCTGCGGGCACGGATCCGCAACACGCGCAGGCTCCTGACCACCGCGGCGCTCGTCATGAGCGTCTACCTGCTGTCCGCGAGCTTCGTGACCACCGTCCTCATCCCGGAGCGGGAGTTCCGGCCCGGCGGCGCCGCGAACGGCCGGGCCCTGGCCTGGCTGGCCCACGAGCACGTCGGCGAGGCGTTCGGCACCGTCTACGACATCAGCACCATCCTCATCCTCTGGTTCGCCGGCGCCTCCGCCATGGCGGGGCTGATCAACATCGTCCCCCGCTACCTGCCCGACTACGGCATGGCCCCCGAGTGGGGGCGCGCGGTCCGGCCCGTCGTACTCGTCTACACCGCCCTGTGCGTGCTCATCACCATCGCCTTCGACGCCGATGTGGACGCCCAGGCCGGCGCCTACGCCACCGGCATCCTCGCCATGATGGTCTCCGGCGCCTTCGCCGTCACCGTCTCCACCGCGCGCCGCCGCCGACGCCCCGCCGCGGCGGGCTTCGCGCTCCTCACCGCGGTCCTGCTGTACGCCCTGCTGGCGAACATCGTCGACAAGCCGGACGGGATCACCATCTCCGGGCTGTTCATCGCCGGGATCATCGTCGTGTCACTGGTCTCCCGCGTCTCGCGCACCACCGAACTGCGCGCCGACCGCATCGTCTTCGACCCCACCGCCCGCCGGTTCATCACCGACTCCCTGGCCCACGACAACGCCCTCAACATCATCGCCAACCGGCGCCGGACCGGGGACGCGACCGAGTACAGCGCCAAGGAGCAGGAACAGCGCGGCACCAACCCGGTGCCCGGCCCCGCCGACGTGATCTTCCTGGAGATCGACGTGGTGGACCCCTCCGACTTCAGCGACACCCTCACCGTCCGGGGCTTCGACGTGGACGGGCACCGCGTCCTGCGCGCCGAGGCCCCGGCCGCGCCCAACGCCATCGCCGCGGTCCTGTTCGCCCTGCGCGACGCCACCGGGATACGGCCCCACTGCTACTTCGCCTGGGCCGAGGGCAGCCCCCTCAAGCACATGTTCCGCTACTTCCTGCTGGGCCGCGGCGACACCGCCCCCGTCACCCGGGAGATCATCCGCAGCCACGAACCCGACCCCGACCGGCGCCCCGGGATCCACGTCGGGGGGTGAGGGGCCGGACGGTCCCGGGCGCGGGCCGGGAGGCCGCGGCTCCGGACCGGGCGGCCGGGGAGGGGGCCGCCCCGGCGGCGCGACGGGCCTGGAGAATGGGCCCCATGACCGCCCCGCCGACCCCGCACCCCGCCCACGACGAGCTGCGCCGCCGCTGGGCGCGGACCGTCCACCACGCACGGGACGGGCGCCCCGCCGACCCCGGCGCCCCGCCGGTCGACCGGTACGCCGACGACCTCCTGTGCCGCTGGGCCGAGCCGCAGCGCCGCTACCACACCACCGACCACCTCCTCGCCGTCCTGCGCCGCGTCGACGACCTCGCCGACCACGCCGGGGACCCCTCCGCCGTACAGCTCGCCGCCTGGTTCCACGACGCGGTGTACCTGCCCGACCGGGACACCAACGAGGAGCGCAGCGCCCGGCTCGCCGAACGGGCCCTGCCCGAACTGGGGGTGGACCCGGCCCGCACGGCGGAGGTCGCCCGGCTCGTCCGGCTCACCGCCACCCACGACCCGGCGCCCGGAGACCGCGACGGGGAGGTGCTGTGCGACGCGGACCTGGCCGTGCTCGCCGGTGGGCCGGAGGAGTACGGGGCGTACGCGGCGGCCGTGCGCGAGGAGTACGGGTTCGTGCCCGACGACGCCTACCGCGAGGGCCGCGCCGCCGTCCTCGGGCACCTCCTCGCCCTGCCGCGCCTGTTCCGCACCCCCCACGGCGCCGAGCGCTGGGAGGACGCCGCGCGCCGCAACGCGACCGCCGAACTGGAGCGGCTGGGCGGCCGGAACGCGTCGCGGGAGTAGGCCCCGGCCGCGAAACGACCGGCCTTCCCGGCCCGATCGGTCATGTGCTCCACCGGGAGACGGCCGACGCCCGTCCCTCGGGCGTCATCCGCCACGAACAGCAGGCGCGGGCGGCCCGCGGCCCGGCGGCGGTCGTCACGCGGAAGGCGCCGGGCGCCGCTTCGGGCGGCGCAGCCCGGACTCCCTGAGGCGCCGCACCAGCTCCTTCGACCCGATCTCCACGGCGCCCGCCGCCACCGCGTCCGCGTACCGGTCGGACGGGATGTCGTAGTGGTCGCCGTCGAAGGCGCGCGGCGGGCAGCCGATCGCGGCGGCCGCCGCGTGCAGCTCGTCGAAGGACTCGTCGCTGACCAGGTGCGACCACATGCGGCCGTGCCCCGGCCAGTTCGGCGGGTCGATGTAGAGGGTCACGTGAGGCCGCCGACCGGCGCGACCACCACGCCGGCCCGCCCGCACACCCAGTGCGGGTCCGGGCCGAGTTCCGGCTCCACGTCCAGGGCGTGCGGGTCGCCCGAGGCGCAGACGGGGCACAGCGGCCAGCGCCCGTACCGCTCCAGCAACGCGTCCTGCACGTCCTGCGCGACCAGCCCGGCGACGTACGCGAGACCCTCCGGCCACTGCGCGGCCCACCACCGGCGGCCCGCGACCGCGTCCTCGACCAGCGACACGATCTCCGCCTCGGCGACGTCCCGGGCGGTCAGGTCGGCGAGGACCAGGGCGCGTGCGGCGTGCAGTGCCCGCTCCACGGGGTCCGGTCGGCTCATACGGCCATTCTGACGTGCGGGGTTGACGGTCACCAGCCTGGAAAATAGATTTCACGCGTGATCGAGGACGCGAAGGGAATTTTCACCGATGGTGCCGGTGCCGGTGCCGGTGCCGCTGACGGCGGCGGGGCGGTGGCCGGTGGCGCCGTCCCCGACCCGCTCGCCGCGAAGGTGCGCACCCTGGCCCCCTCCATGACGCGGTCCGTGCAGCGCGTCGCCGAGGCCGTCACCGCCGACCCGGCGGCCTGCGCCGCCCTCACCGTCACCGGTCTCGCCGAGCGGACCGGCACCAGCGAGGCGACCGTCGTCCGCACGGCACGCCTCCTCGGCTACCCCGGCTACCGCGACCTGCGGCTCGCCCTCGCCGCGCTGGCCGCCCAGCGGGCCTCCGGCCGCTCCCCCTCGGTCACCTCCGACATCGCCGTCGACGACCCGGTCGAGGCCGTCGTCGCCAAGCTCGCCCGCGACGAGCAGCAGACCCTCGCCGACACGGCCGCCGCGCTCGACACCGCGCAGCTCGCCGCGGCCGCGGCCGCCGTCGCCGCCGCCCGCCGCACCGACGTGTACGGCATCGGCGCCTCCGGCCTCGTCGCCCAGGACCTGGCGCAGAAGCTGCTCCGCATAGGGTTCGTCGCACACGCCCACAGCGACCCGCACGTCGCCGTCACCGGTGCCGTACAGCTCCGCTCCGGCGACGTGGCCGTCGCCATCACCCACTCGGGCGCAACCGCCGACGTCATCGAACCGCTCCGCGCCGCCTTCGAGCGGGGCGCCACCACCATCGTCGTCACCGGCCGCCCCGACGGGCCGGTCACCCGGTACGCCGACCACGTCCTGACCACGTCCACCGCCCGGGAGAGCGACCTGCGCCCGGCCGCCATGTCGTCCCGGACGAGCCAGCTCCTCGTCGTGGACTGCCTGTTCACCTGCGTGACGCAGCGCGCCTACGAGACGGCCGCGCCCGCGCTGTCCGCGTCGTACGAGGCACTCGCCCACCGCAGGACGCCCCGGCAGCGCACGGCCCCGCGCTGACCCGGCGGCCCCACGCCGACGGACAGCCCCGACGACCCGGACAGCCCCGACGAACCCCGCCCGCCTGGCCAGCCCCGCAGAGCCCACCGAATCCACCGAACCCACTGAACCGACGGACTCCACGGACCCCATCCGCCTCAGCGGCCCCTACGGCCCGCGCCCCACCGGCCCCGCGCCCCGCCACTCCTGCCAGCCCCAGCCCAACCCGCCCAGCCCGTCCAGCCCGCCCCACCGACAGCCGAGGGAGCCGCGCCGTGAACGACCCCGCCCGGGAGCCCGCCGCTCCCCGTCCGGAGCCCGCCGCCCTCCGCGCCCAGCTGGACGCCCTCACCACCGAGGAGTTCCGCCCCGACCTCGCGGACGTCGACACACGGCCCACCCTCGACATCGCCCGCGCCATGAACGCCGGGGACCGGACCGTCCCCGACGCGGTCGCCGCGCAACTGCCCCGCATCGCCGCGGCCGTCGACGCCATCGCGCCCCGCATGGCGCGCGGCGGGCGCCTCGTCTACGCGGGGGCGGGCACCGCCGGGCGGCTCGGCGTGCTCGACGCCAGCGAGTGCCCGCCCACCTTCAACACCGACCCGTCGCAGGTCGTCGGCCTCGTCGCGGGCGGCCCCGACGCGCTCGTGCGGTCCGTGGAGGGCGCGGAGGACTCGGCGGCCCTCGCCCGCGACGACCTCGCGGCCCTCCGCCTCACCCCGGACGACACGGTCGTCGGCGTGTCCGCGTCCGGCCGCACCCCGTACGCGGTCGGCGCCGTCGAGTACGGGCGCGACACGGGCGCCCTCACCGTCGGCCTCGCCTGCAACGCGGGCAGCGCCCTCGCGGCCGCCGCCGACCACGCGATCGAGGTGGTCGTCGGCCCCGAGTTCGTCACCGGCTCGACGCGGCTGAAGGCGGGCACGGCCCAGAAGCTCGTCCTCAACATGATCTCGACGATCACCATGATCCGCCTCGGCAAGACCTACGGGAACCTCATGGTCGACGTGCGGGCCACCAACGCCAAGCTCCGCGCCCGCTCGCACCGCATCGTCGCGCAGGTGACGGGCGCCGCCGACGGGGAGATAGCCCGGGCCCTGGAGGCGACGGGCGGCGAGGTGAAGCACGCCATCCTCGTCCTGCTGGGCGGGGTGGACGCCCAGGCCGCCGCGCGCCTCCTCGCGGAGCACCACGGCCATCTGCGCGCCGCGCTGGCAGCGGCGTCCCCCTGACGCACCCCGTACGCGAGGCCCCCACATGACGACAACCGAAGACCCCCGCCCGTCGGACCACCGCTCCACGGCGGCCGCGCTGCTGCCGCTCGTCGGCGGCGCGGCCAACGTCGCGTCCGTCACCCACTGCATGACCCGCCTGCGCCTCGCCCTGCGCGACCGCGCCCTGGTCCGCGACGCGGAACTGCGCGCCCTCCCGGCGGTGCTGGGCGTGGTGGAGGACGAGCGGACGTACCAGATCGTGCTGGGCCCGGGAACGGTGGCGCGGGTCACCCCGGAGTTCCGGGCCCTGGTCGCCGCGGAGGCGCCCGCCGGACCCCCGGCCGCCGAGCCCTCCGCCGCCGGCCCCGCACCCGCCGGCCCGGGGAGCCCGGCCGGCCCGGGGGATCCCGTAGGGCCGGGCACCGCCCCCGCCGGCCCCGGGGGTTCCGCGGGGGAGGCGCGCCCGGTGCGCCGCGCCCTGCGCCGCGTCGCGAACGTCTTCGTCCCCCTCATCCCCGCCCTCATCGGCTGCGGCGTCATCGCCGGACTGGGCGGCCTCCTGGTCAACCTTGGCGCGCTGCCCTCCCTCACCCCCGCCCTGACCGCGATCGCGTCCGGTTTCATGGCGCTGATCGCCGTCTTCGTCGGCCATAACACGGCACAGGAGTTCGGCGGCACCCCGATCCTCGGCGGCGCGGTCGCCGCGATCGTCGTCTACGCGGGCGTCGCCCGGATCGAGGTGTTCGGGCAGCAGCTCTCACCCGGCCAGGGCGGGGTGCTGGGAGCGCTCGCCGCGGCGTTCCTCGCCACGCGCGTCGAGAAGTGGTGCCGCCGCCGCGTCCCCGAAGCCCTCGACGTCCTCCTCACGCCCACCCTGACCGTCCTCGTCGCGGGCCTGGCGACGGTGTACGGGCTGATGTACGCGGCCGGGAAGGTCGCCTCCGCCATCGGCACCGCCGCCGACGAACTCCTCACCCACGGCGGCGCGGCGGCCGGGCTCCTCCTCGGCGGGCTGTTCCTGCCGCTGGTCATGCTCGGCCTGCACCAGGCGCTGATCCCGCTGCACGCCACGCTGATCGAGCAGCAGGGGTACACGGTCCTGCTGCCGGTCCTGGCCATGGCGGGCGCCGGCCAGGTGGGCGCCGCGCTCGCCGTGTACGTACGGCTCCGCCGCGCCGAGGCCCTGCGCCGCACGATCCGGTCCGCGCTGCCCGCCGGGCTGCTGGGCGTGGGCGAGCCGCTCATCTACGGCGTGACGCTGCCGCTGGGCCGCCCGTTCGCGACGGCCTGCGTGGGCGGGGCGGTCGGCGGGGGAGTGGTCGGCCTGTTCGGGATGGCGGGCGACAAGGTCGGCTCGACGGCGATCGGCCCGTCGGGCTGGGCGCTGTTCCCCCTGCTGGACGGCCCCGGCGGCGCCCTCGCCACGGTCGGCGCCTACGCGGCCGGCCTCTTCGCCGGGTACGCGGCGGGCTTCCTCGCCACGTACTTCTTCGGCCTGCGCGGCGTCACGGCGCCCCCGGAGGCCGCGGAGGCCCCGCCCGGCCCGTGACGCGGCCCGGCCCGTGGCGCCGCGGCGGTCCGGGGCGCGGTCCGGGGCACCGGCGCGGGCCGCCGTCCTCGCGGCCCCGCCTCCTCGCGGTCGCGGACCCCGGTCGCCTCAGGGAACGATGTTCCACGTCTGGTCGGCGGCACCGTCCACGTTGAACAGGTACATGTTCGCCTGGAAGGCGTCGGAGCTGCTGGTCCACTCGCACCAGCGGAACCTCCTCAGCGTCAGGTACCGGTAGATCCCCGAACCGGGCCAGACCACGCCGCCCCCCATGACGTAGTCGCACCACCACGGGTACACGGCGCCCAGGTCACCGTCGTAGGCGATCGCGGAGCCTCCCGGAGGGATGTTCCACCAGCCCTCCTTCGTCCAGTCGCCCCCGTCCGGGCAGTTGGGCGTGTGGCGCATGATCGCCACCGACACCATGAAGGGACAGCTGTTCAGGTACTGCAACATCGTGACGACCCCTTCCGGCGTCAGGGCTCTTCGGGGTCGGTGGAACGGCCCGATGCGGGACGCGGAGCCGGACGGCCCTCGTGTTCGACTTCGACGAGGGCGTCGGGGGGCTGCTGCGTCTGGTACGGCCGGCGTACCGAGAAGTTGGACCTGCGGCTCTTCGCCTGGTCGGGCAGGACGCCGAAGTCGTTGGTCTCGGTGACCGGCACGGTGAAGCGTTCTTCCGGCACGGTCGTCTCCTCCGGGCGGAGTGCTGGGGATCCGAGGTCGGGGGGAGCCGCCTCGTCGATGATCCGGAACGGGGGCGCGGTCGGCCCCGGAAGTGGCGCCGGCCCCACAGGCCCGGGTCCCGGCCGGCTCTGATCGGATTCCTCCGCGACGGGCGGGCGCCGAATCGTTCACATGCCGCCAAGTGGCGTAAAAACCATCGTTTCACTAGGTTTGGGCGGTTTCAACCCTCCGTCCGGTCGCCGGGACACCACAGCCGGAACGCTCCCTGGGCCGGACGGGGCCGGGCCGCCCGAGGCCGGCCCGGGACGCGCCGTTCGTGAGCCGTAGCCGCCGCGGACATGCGTGGCGGAGGCCCGCGCGGCCCGTGCCGCCGCGCGGGGGGAGACGGCGGTGTGCGGGGGAGGCGGTGGCGTACGCGTCGCGGCCGGTGGCCGCCCGGTGGGTCAGTCCCGGTCGGCCCGTTCGACGGCGGCGCGCAGCAGCGCGGACATGGACCGGCCGGCCACCCGCAGCGGTTCCGGGTCACGGGCGGCACGGGAGAGCACGAACGCCCCTTCCAGGAGCATGACCAGCGACTGGGCGAGCGAGCGCGCCGCGTCCCGGTCGGGCACCCAGCGGCCGAACCACCGGGCGCCGGCGTCGACCCACTCGGCGAAGACGTCCGCCGTCGCGACCCGCAGGACCTCGTCGGTGCTCGCGACCTCCAGCGCCACCGTCGCGATCGGGCATGCGTCGGCGTAATCGGTCGCGGCGAGGTCCTCCGCGGCCGCCTCGAAGGTGCGCTCGACGGACTCGACCGGGTCCGCGACGCTCTCCAGCAGGGCGAGCACCATCCGGCCGTACTCGGCGCCGGCCGTGCGGACCGTCGCCTCGGCGAGCTGCTGCTTGCCGCCGGGGAAGAAGTGGTAGATCGAGCCGAAGGGCGCGTTCGCCTCCGCCGCGATCCGCTTCAGGCCGGTGCCCGGGTAGCCGTTGCGGCGGAACAGCGCCGTGGCCGCCTCCTGGATCCGGGTCCGCGTGTCCGGCTGCTCGTGTCCCATGGCCCTCCGCCCTCCTGACGCCGTGGCCTTGCGCGCCCCGCCGCACTCGCTAGACTACAGTAGAACGATCTATCAAATGGGGGCGTCATGCCGGAGATCGAGCTGTCGGCCGGACCGGTCGACTACGAGGACACCGGCGGTCCGGGGCCGGTGCTGGTGTTCGGCCACGGTGTGCCGATGGACGGGAGGCAGTGGCGCAAGGTGGTGCCGCTGCTGGAGGGGTACCGCTGCATATTGCCCACGCTGCCCTTCGGGGGGCACCGCCGGCCGATGCGCCCGGACGCCGACCTGTCCCACCGGGGGGTCGCGCGGCTGCTGGGCGAGTTCATGGGACGGCTCGGCCTGGACGACGTGACCCTCGTCCTCAACGACTGGGGCGGCGGCCAGTTCCTGGTGCTGGAGGAGGAGGGCCGCAGGGTCGCGCGGATGGTGCTGGTGGCCTGCGAGGCGTTCGACAACTTCCCCCCGGGCCCGGCCAGGGCACTGGCCGCCGTGTGCCGGGTCCCCGGCGGCGTCCGGCTGCTGGCGCGGCTGATGCGCGTCCCGGCGGTCCGGCACAGCCGCAAGGGGTACGGCGGGATGAGCCTCAGGGGGATCCCGGACGAGATCATGGACGACTGGTTCGCCCCCGTGGCCGGGAGCAGGGCCGTCCGCAGGGACTTCGCCAAGTTCGCCACCTCGGCGCCCGGACGGGAGACCCTACTGGCCTGGAGCGGTCAGCTGGGCCGGTTCGACCGTCCCGTACTGGTCGTCTGGGCGACCGAGGACCCGTTGATGCCGCGCGAGCACGGCCCCCGGCTGGCGGAGCTGTACCCGCGGGGCCGGCTGGTGGAGATCGCCGACTCCTCCACCCTCGTCCCCGAGGACCAGCCCGAACGGCTCGCCGAGGCGATCACCGACTTCCTGGTCCGCACCGGGGCGGAGCCGGTACGGCGCGCGGACTGAACCGCGGGACGGCCGGGCGGCGGGAGGTCGGCCGGTCGGCCGGCTGGGCGCGAGGCGCGGGGCGGCTGGAGGCGGGACGCGTGGGGACCGTGGCGCGCCCGTCCCGGCCCCGAGCGGTCGTACGGGCGGCGCCCGCCCGAAGCCCACGGGGCCGCGAACCTGCGGGGCCACGGGACCGCGAACCTGCGGGGCCACGGGCCTGCGGGCCTGTCAGCCTGCGGACCTGCGGGCCTGTGGGCCTGGGGGAAGGGCGCCTCGAAAATGGATGGAAGGAGCGGGGTCGGCTCGTGAGGATCGGTCCATGGACACCGTGGAGCCCTTCCTCACCACCGAGCGCCTCGAACTGCGCCCCTTCACTGCCCACGACGAGGACCTCCTCGTCGAACTGGACGCCGACCCGGAGGTGATGCGGTACCTCACCGGAGGGCGGCCGACCCCGCCCGAGACCGTGCGGAAGGAGATCATGCCGGGAATGCTGCGCCGGTACCCGGGCACCGGCTTGCCCGGCTTCTGGGCGGCGCGGGAGCGGGGGACGGGGGAGTTCCTCGGGTGGTTCGAGCTGCGGCCGCTGAGGGAGGACAGCGCGGAGGCCGTCGAACTCGGTTACCGGCTGCGCCGGGCGGCGTGGGGGCGCGGGTACGCCACGGAGGGCTCCCGGGCCCTGGTCGAACGGGCCTTCACGAAGCTGGGGGCGGAGCGGATCGCGGCCTACACCATGGCGGTGAACCACGGTTCGCGCCGCGTGATGGAGAAGGCGGGCCTGGAGTACGTCCGCACCTTCTTCCAGGACTGGCCGGAGCCGATCGAGGGCTCGGAGCACGGGGAGGTCGAGTACGCCCTGACCAGGACCGAGTGGGAGCGGCGCCGGACCGACGCCGCGCCAGCACTCCCGGAGTGACCGCCCCGCCGCCCGGCCTCCGCCACCGGCTCCCGCGCACGCCTCGGTTCCCGTGTACGGGCCGGCTCCCGCGTACGCCCCGGTCTACGCGTACGCCTCCGGGGCGGCGTGCTCTGCATCCCTCGCGCCTCCTTCTGCCTCCGCACCACCCCGACCTCTGCGCGCACGCTCCGGCGATGGTGCGTCCGAAAGGGCCGTAGGGCCGTACGGGGGCGGGGCGAGCGGCGAGGGGGAGCACGCGGGAGCGTGCGGACGGTGGGCACGAACTTGTGAGCGGTGGCCGGGAGCGGCGCGACCGGGATCGGGGCGGCGGCCGGGAGCCGCCCCCGTGAACCGCGTCCGCGCCCTCGTGGTGCGTCCGGCGCGCTCCCTCCCGGTCTTCCTCCCGGGGACGCGCCGGCACCGGGACGCCGGACGTTTCGCGCGGCGGCCCCGGCGGAGGGAGGTTCCGGGAATCGCGGAACGGCCCCCGCGCGCCGCACCCCCACCGTACGATCCTGCTCCAAGGGGGAGCCGAGAGCATCGGGGGGTTGCGTGTCGGACGTGAAAGAGCTTGTTCCCAGGGGCAGTTGGAAGTACCGAGGGGTCGCCGTAGGGACGGTTGCGGCCCTGCTCTCCGGCTGCTCGGCCGGTGCGCCGGAAGGCGGCGGGAACCCCGCGCCGCCCCCCTCGTCATCGGCCTCGCCGAAGCCCGCCAGCCCCTCCGCCACACCGTTCACGGCGGATCCCGCCCGGGTGCCGAAGAACGCCGCGCAGGCCGAGGAACTGGTGGACCAGGTCGTCCTGCAACCCACCGACTGGGGGCCGGACTTCGTGCCCCAGGCCGTCGCCGAGAGCAGACCGCGCACCGTGGCCGTACTGGACGGGGAGTGCCGGTGGCAGCGCGAACCGTTGCCCGCGTCGGCCCTGGCGTCGCTCTCCCGGTACGCCGAACTGCCCGGCCGGGGCGGGAAGGGCACGGTCCGGGTGACCGCCATGGCGACCGTCCACACCTCCGAGGCGGTCGCCGACGAGCAGTTGGCGGCCACTCTCGAGGAGGCGCGACGCTGCCGGGAGCAGGAGATCCGGCCCGGTGAACGCCTGACGGGGCTGCACTCGGCCGGGTCGGCCTTCGGCATGCGTCGCCAGCAGTGGGCGAATGACAGCGTCTACGAGACCGGGACGTACGTCACCCGCGAAGGAGCCCACCCCTACCTCTGGAGCGTCGCGCGGGTCGGATCCGTCATCGTCAACGCATCCGTGAAGGGAGCAAGGGGCTACACCGAAGAGGAGCTGCAGAACTGGTTCACCAATTCGATCTTCGAGATGGTCGAATCCGTCGAAACCCGGACCGGGCGGGAGGGATGATGGACCCGCTGCGTGGATCCGACCCCGCACGCATCGCGGGGCACCGGCTGCTCGGACGGCTCGGTGAGGGCGGCATGGGCGTCGTCTACCTGGCGCGCACGCCCGGCGGGGGCCTGGTCGCGGTCAAGGTCGTGCAGGAGGAGTACGCCGACGACGCGGGCTTCCGGGAGCGGTTCCGGCGCGAGGTGGAGACGGCCCGGCGGGTCTCCAGCCGCTGGGCGGTGCGCCTGGTCGACGCGGGACCGGACGACACCGCGCCGTGGCTGGCCACCGAGTTCCTGCCGGGCCCGTCGCTCGCGGAGGCCGTCGCGCTCCACGGACCGCTGCCGCCGTGGGGGCTGAGGGTGCTCGGGGCCCGCCTCGCCGAAGCGCTCGACGACATCCACACCGCCGGACTGGTGCATCGGGACGTCAAGCCCGGCAACGTCCTCCTGGCCCCCGACGGACCCCGGCTGATCGACTTCGGGATCGCCCGTACCCCCGAGGACACCTCGCTCACGGCCACCGGGATCGTGGTCGGCACGCCCGGCTACCTCGCACCGGAGCAGGCGGGCGCCGGAGACGTGGCGCGGGTCGGTCCGGCCGGTGACGTGTTCTCCCTCGGCTGCGTCCTCGTGTACGCGGCGACCGGCCGGCCCCCCTTCGGCACCGGACCGGCCGACGCGCTGCTCTACCGGACGGTGCACGACGCCGCCGACACCGACGGCTTACCGGCGGAGACGGCCGGCGTGGTCGGCAGGTGCCTGGAGAAGGCCCCACGGCTCCGCCCAACCGCCGCGGAGGTGCACCGCGCCCTGGCGGGGGACGGGACGGACGTGGAGGAGCCCGTCCGGTGGCTCCCGGAACCGGTGCTCCGGCTCATCGCCGAACGTTCCACCGCCGCTCTCGACCTGCCCGGGATCGACGACACCGAGGTCTCGGGGGAGCCCGTCGGCGGTGACGCCGACGGCACGCGGGGCGAACGCGGTCAGCGCGGCCCCGAGCACCCCGACCCGGCCGGCGCGAACACCGCCGACGAGCCCGGTGCCACGACGGGCCGACGGCGGTTCCTGGCCCTGTCGGGAGGAGCGGCCCTGGTGGCGGCGGGGGGCGGGACGGCGCTGTGGGCGGCCGTGGGCCGTAAGGAGGCCGTACCGGCGGTGAAGCCGCGCCGCCCGCGGTACGCGCTCGCCCTGCACGCCGATCTGAGCGGCGCCGACAAGGCGGCCGGCCTGGCCCAGGAGCGCGGGCTGCGCCTCGCCGTGGAGCAGTTCAACGCCCGCCGCGGCCGCCCGTACACGCTCGCCGTCAAGGTGGAGGACGACGGCGGCGATCCGCTGATCGCGCCCCGCGCCGCGAAGGCGCTGGCGGCGGACCCCGCGGTGCTCGCCGTCGTGGGCCCCACCACCGACGCCACCGCGGAAGCCTGCCTGGCGACGTACGACGCGGTCCTGGCGCCCGTGGTCGCCGTCTCCCCCGGATCGGCGGCCCTCACCATCCAGGGGTACCGATCCTTCCTGCTGGCCCGCCTCCCCGACGCCCCTCTGGCAATCCTCCTGAGCATCTACCTGCGCGGGTTCGCCAAGTCGCGACGGGTCGGCATCGTCGAGGACCGCGCGGCTGACCCCCATGCCTGGGAGGTCGGTGACAGTCTCAGCAGGCTGCTGCACGACGAGGGACACCCGCAGGTACCCAAGGTCGTCAGCGCCTCGCGCGACGACTTCCGCCCGGTCGTGGACGCCCTGCTGGCGGCGGGCGTCGACTCCGTCGTCTTCGCCGGCTACCCCGAGCGGGCGGCACGGATCGCCAGGGTCCTCCACGACCGCCGTTTCACCGGGGCGCGCATCTCGGTCCACCCACTCCTCAACGAACGGTTCCTCACCGGCGCGGGAGAGGCCGCCGAGGGCTGGCTCGCGATCGCTCCGGTCGCCGACCCCGCGCTCCTCCCGGCCGGAGCGGCGTTCACCGCCGCCCACAAGCGGCGCTTCGGGACCGCGCCCGCGCGGTACTCCGTCGAGGCGTACGACACCGCGAACATGCTCATCGCCGGACTGGCGAGGCTGGGAACCGCCCGCCCCACCCGTGCCGCCCTGCTGACCGCGGTACGCGGCACGCCGTACCGGGGCATCACCAAGAGGTTCGCTTTCGAGAAGGACGGGGGGTTCGCCCCCAGCAACGACAACAACGGCGTGTTCCTCTGGCGCGTCGAGCGGGGCGCGTTCCGGTGCGGGGGTCCGGCTCCGACCGGGGTCCCCTCCTGATGCGCCCGCTGCGCCCGGGCGACCCGGCCGGAGTGGGGCCGTTCCACGTCCTCGCCCGGCTCGGGTCGGGTGGCATGGGGGTCGTGTACCTGGCCCGGTCGCCGTCCGGCACCGTGGCGGCGGTCAAGGTCATCCGCACCGCGCGGGTCGGCGACGAGGGCTTCCGGGCGCGGTTCCGCCGCGAGGCCGAGGCGGCCCGGGGCGTGACCAGCCGCTGGGTCGCGCCGCTGCTCGACGCGGATCCGGACGCCCGGGAGCCGTGGCTGGCGACCGCCTTCGTGTCAGGCCCCTCCCTCGCCGAGGCCGTCGAACTGCACGGGCCCCTGCCGCACCCCACCGTCCGGGTCCTGGGGTCGCGGCTGGCCGAGGCGCTGGAAGCGGTCCACCGGGCCGGCCTGGTCCACCGCGACGTCAAGCCGGGCAACATCCTGCTCGGCGTGGACGGGCCCCGGCTGATCGACTTCGGCATCGCCCACACTCCCGGCGGTACGGTCCTCACTTCCAGCGGCGTGGTCGTCGGTTCACCGGGGTTCCTCTCCCCCGAGCAGGCCCGGGCCCGGCGCGCGGAGATCGGCCCGCCCAGCGACGTGTTCTCGCTGGGCTGCGTCCTGGCCTACGCGGCCGCCGGTGTACGTCCCTTCGGCGGCGGTCTCGCCGCCGCCTCGCTGCTGCGCACGGTGACCGAGGAACCCGACCTCGACGGCGTACCGGCGGAACTGGCGCCCCTGGTCGGGGCCTGCCTCGCCAAGCAGCCGCAGGAGCGGCCCGACCCGGCGGCCGTACGCACGGCCCTCGGCGGAAGCCGGGACGACGCCGGGCCGTGGCTGCCCGAACCGGTGATCCGCCTCATCGCGGACCGGTCGGCGCAGGCCCTGCGCGTCACCGCCGCCGGAACGGCCGAAGTCCCGCCCCCGTCCCCGCGGACCGCCCTCCCCGACGCGGAGACCGTGACCGCCGCGCCGGCCGGCACCGGGCCGACGGTCGCGACCACCCGCCGGCGCTTCCTCGTCCTCGGCTCGACCGCGGGCGTCGTCGCGGCGGGCGCCGGCGCCCTGTGGTGGACCCGGACGCGGCCGGACCCGTTCGCGACGGGCGGCGGCGGGACGCGGGACCGGCCGGTGCTGACCCTGGCCTTCCACGGGGACCTGTCGGGAGGGACCGGAGCCACCGGGCAGGCCCAGCGGAACGGCGCGCTCATCGCCGTCGACCACGTCAACGGCCAGAACTCCAGGCCGTTCCGGCTCCGTCTGGCCGTCCACGACGACGGAGGCGTACCGTCGCGCGCGCGTACCGTCGCCGAACGGGTCGCCGCGGACTCCTCGGTACGGGCAGTGGTGGGGCCGACGGCCGACGCCTGCGCGCTGACCGCCGCGCCCGTGTACCAGGCGGCGCCGCTGTCCACGGTGGCCGTGTCACCGGATGTGGAAACCCACTTCGAGTCCTCCAGAACCAGCCTCCTCCAGACGTACGTCCTCGGCCGCCCCCACGACCGGCTGATGGCGACCCCCTGTGTCACCTACATAGGCCGCGCCCCCGGTGTCCAACGGGTGGTGCTCTTCGACGACCGGACGCAGGGCGACCTGAGCTGGAGAGTGTGCCGGCAGGTCGCCACGAGTCTGCGGGACGCCGGTCGCACCGTTACCACCCGGGCCGTCGGCCGGGCGATGGACGCCGGGGCCCTCGCCGCCGAGGTGAGGGCCGACCGCGCCGACGCCCTGGTGTTCACCGGCGACGAGCAGCGCACCGCCGCCCTCGCCCGGGCCCTCGCGTCGACGGGGTACACGGGCATGCGCATGGGCATCCGCCAGGGCTTCGGCACGCGGTTCCTGCGGGCGGCGGGCGCCGCCGCGGAGGGGTGGGTGTTCACCACCCCCTTCGTCGACGCCGCCCGTGTCCCCGCCGCGGGGGCGTTCACCGCCGCCTACCGCGAGAAGTTCGGGACGGCGCCCCCCTGGTGGGCCGCCGAGGCGTACGACGCGGTCCTCTTCCTCGCCGAGGCCATGACACACGGCCGGACGCCCGTGACGGACCGGGGCTCCATCGTCTGGCGCGTACGGGACGTCCACTACCGCGGTATCACCCGCACGCTCTCTCGCACCTCGGCCAACACGGAGATCTACGACACCGAGGGCCTCTTCCTCCACCGGGTGAGCGGTGGGGCCTTCACGTTCCTCGGACGGCACGATGCGGTCCGCGCGGCGGCGGCCGGGCCCGGCTCCGGGGGCGCCGAAACCGCCCGCCCCTCCGGGACACCGTCGCACGGGCGCCGGGAGCCTCCGCGGGGCCGTTGACGACCGCGGTGGAAGCGCCGCCGGGCACGGCGCCGACGGACGGCGGCGCACCCCTCCGGGGATCCCGGAGGGGGCTCCCTGACACACTTCGACGATGCGAGTGTTCGTCAGAATCGCCGGGACCCTCGCGGTCACGGTCCTGCTCTGCTACCCGCTGTGGGCCCCGCACTGGGGACGCGGCGTCCTGGGGGAGACCGCCGCGCTGGGAACGGTGGCGGCGTCGGCCGTCACGGTGGTGTTCCTGGGAGTGGTCGCGCTGTACTGCCGCGCCCTCCAGCGGACGTTGGGCCTCGTCCGGCCGGAGGCCAGGACGGGCTCCCCGGCGTCCGTCTGGTGGATGTTCGCGATCCCCTACAACTTCACCGAGGACTTCTTCATCGTCCGCACCGTCGCCACCTCGCTGGCCGGGGACGGCCGGATGCCCGGCCGGTTCGTCCGGTGGTGGGCGGCGCTCGGGTACGGCTGGTGCGGGTTGCAGATCCTCTCGCTCTTCCCCGGAGCGGTCGGTCACGCCGGCGGAGCGCTCGCCGTCCCCCTGTGGGGGGCCCACTGGGTCATGACGGTCCGCGCCAACCGCGCGCTCGCCCCCCGGTTCGGTGCCGAGCCGTGCGCGGACCGGCCGTTGACACCGTGACCGCGACCGTGACCGCGACCGTGACCGCGACCGGAGGGATTCCGGGCTCCGGCGGCCGGAGCGCCGTACCGCGGGGTCCCGGCCCGGAGCGCGGCGTGGTCGGCTCGGCGGCGGTCGCCGCGAGGAGGCGGTCGGAGCGGGTGCGCTCCGCCGCGAAGGGCGGGTCTCTTCACCGGTGGCGGGCCCTCCGCGCCGCGTGACCGTGGACACTGGACGGCATGCCACGCCTCCGCGCCCCGATCCTCCGCACTTCCGCCCTCCGCGCCCCCGCCGTCCTCGCCGCGGCGCTCCTCGTCGCGGCGGGTGCCGCCGGGCCGGCCGCCGCGGCCGGCGACGGCGACGGGTTCACGCTCACCGACCCCCGCATCACCGAGTCCAGCGGACTCGCCGCGAGCCGCGCCCACCCCGGGGTGTACTGGACGCACAACGACCAGGACGAGCCGCGGGTCTTCGCCGTCGACGGGCGCACCGGCGAGACGGTCGCGACGGTCACCCTGCGCGGCGTCGGGAAGCCCCGCGACATGGAGGCGGTCTCCGTCGGCCCCGACGGGTACGTGTACGTCGGCGACACAGGCGACAACCTCGACGGCTCCTGGAGCCACGTGTGGGTCTACCGCTTCCGCGAGCCGGAGCGGCTGCGCGACACGGCCGTGGACGCCACCCAGTACACGGTGCGGTACGAGGACGGGCCGCGCGACGCGGAGGCGCTGATGGTGCACCCGCGCACCGGGCGGGTCTACATCGCGTCGAAGAACGAGGAGGGCGGCGGCCTGTACGAGGGCCCGGCGAAGCTGTCCGCGAAGGGCGTGAACGTGTTCCGGCGCATCGGGGAGGTGCCGTGGGTGACGGACGGCGCGTTCTCCCCGGACGGCACGCGACTGGTGCTGCGCGGCTACTTCAGCGCCCGCGGCTACGCCTGGCGGAACGGACGGCTCGGCGCCGACGACCGGGTGCGGGCGCCGGTCCTGGGCCAGGCGGAGTCGGTGACGTACACGGCGGACGGGTCGGCGCTGATGTTCGGCACGGAGGGCGGGCGGAGCCGGGTCGTGCGGGTGCCGGTGGAGGGGACGGCCGCGGCGCCGTCGCCGGGCCCCCCGGCCCGCCCGTCCGGGCCGGAGGGGGGACCGGCGGGCGCGGCG
>JAAXOU010000480.1 GCA_012396115.1 Streptomyces somaliensis DSM 40738
CGGGGGCGGGGCGGCGGCCCGGTGGCCGCTCCGGCACCGCCCCGGTGCGGGGTCCGCCCGCCGCGGCGCGGGCGGTGCCATGCCCTCGGCGGTGCGGGAGGGGCACCGCCCGTCACAGGACGCGGTCGCGGCCCGAGGACTGCCGGGGCAGGTGGGGGGTGTCCAGGAGGGGGGTGACCGGCCCGCCGTGCCGGGCGGCCGGTCGGAGGACTCGGCGGCTGTGCGCGGGCCTGCGGGGCGGCCTGGTCAGTGTGATGAGGCGGACCAGCTGGTGGAAGCAGGCCACGGACGCCGCCGTCGGCAGGGCCGCCGCGGCGGCGTCGATGGGGGTGCGGGGTGCCTGGGCCACGCAGAGCAGCATCGCGGTGAGGGAGAACAGCAGGACGACGACCCAGGAGTGGGTGGCGCGGCGCTGGTGCACGGCGGCCCGCAGGATGGACAGCGACGCCACGAGCCACGGCCCGTACACGAGCAGGGGCCACCAGTCGACGGCGTGGGCGGGGATGCGGGGCTCGGCGACGTGGCGCAGCGGGCCGTAGGTGATGGCACCGCCGAAGACGCTCACCATGGGCACGAGGACGGCGGCCACCGCGGCGATCGAGTAGCTGGCCGCGGGCACCCAGCCGACGGCGATCCGGCGGGTCCTGCGGTGGCCGGGACCGCCCGCGCGGGGGGCGGGCGGCAGGCCGGCGGGGAACCGGGCCAGGCGTGCGAGGGGGGCGTGGTCGAGCGGACGGCCCCCGTCCTCCGGGCGCCGGGGCGGCGGGAGGGTGTTCCGTTCGGCCTCGATGGCGTCCTGGAGCAGGGAGGCGAGTTCCTCCGCCGGATCCCAGGAGGAGTCCAGCAGGCCGCCGGGCCCGGCGTACCCGCCGTACCCGGGGAGGTCCGTCTGCGGGGCGGGCGGGTCCTCGGGCGAGCGCACCCACGTGTGGGGGCCGGTCCGGTCGTGGAAGGCGTGGGGAGCGCCGAAACCCTCCCCCGCCCCGAAATCACGCATGGCCGTGCAGCCCCGCCCGCTCCCCGGTGCCCGCGACCGTGCCGCCCGGTGACAGGTCGGCCTTCGTCCAGGAGCGCGAGAAGTCGCGCTCGATGCGTTCCATCGCGGTGACGAACTCCTCCAGGACGGGAGCGGACCAGGTGAGGGAGACGGCCTCGTCCGTGCTCCAGAGCTTCCCGTTGACGCCCTGGGGGAGCGCCGACGCGGGGATGAAGACGAAGTCGCCCATGGCCACGGGCGTGTGCGCCCAGGCGGGGACTCTGGCGCGACCGGATGTGTGACTGTCGGTGAGCGTTGCTGCCATATTCCCCCTAACGCAACCCTCATCCCCTGGATGCGCGGCATCCGGGTGACGGGGGCGCTCCGTTCGGGTGAGCCACGGGCGTCTTATCAGTTCTGCATCCCGGGGGCGGGTCACCGGAGCGGGACAACCCCCGGCAAATCACCCATGGCTGACCGTTGCGCGCCCTCTCCGGCGGCTCCCGCACCGCCCCGCGGTCCCCGAGGGGCCTTCGATCCGCCCTGGGCGGGCGCCCGGCCCCGCGGGGCGGCGACGTGCGGCGCGG
>JAAXOU010000481.1 GCA_012396115.1 Streptomyces somaliensis DSM 40738
CGGGCAGGGGCGGGTGCCGGATGGCCGGTCCGGTGGCGGGTTCTCCGAGGTCCTTCAGGTCGTGGGCGGGCAGGCGGTCCGGCGGGTCAGGTGCGCAGGCGGTGGCCGACGGCCGTGCAGAGGTTGTCCAGTGCTGCCAGCCAGGGCCACCGGTCGGGGAAGTGCCAGGTCAGGGTGCGTGCACCAGCGGCGAGGCGGGCGGGGATCGCGATCAGGTGGCGGCGGACGGTGCCGGTGCGGGCCCTGGCGTGGAAGGTGGAGGCCAGGGTGCCGAGCGCGCGGGTGAGGTTGTGAGCGAGGGCGGCAAGGGTGAGCCATGCGGCGTTCGCGGTGAACTTCCCCGACGGCAGGTGGGCGAGCGCGGAGTCCTCCAGGTCGGCGAAGACCTGCTCGATGATGGCGTGCCGGCGGTGGGTGGCCTCGGCTTCGACCAGGCCGAGCGCGGTGTCGGTGAACACGGCGTGGAAGCGGTGGGCGGTGAACAACTCACCCTGCCCGTCGGGGATATGAGCCTGACCGAGCCGCTTGACGCGGCGGACCAGGAGCGGGGCCGTGACGTGGTACTTCTGCGGCTTGCCGGTGAAGGCGGTGTATTCGGTCTCGGCGATCTCGGCGTCGGAGACCCACCGCTGCGTGTCCTCGTCGAAGAGGGCGTCGGTGTACTTGATCGCCGTCCATGCGGTGCCGTCGACGGCGGCGATCGTGGTGCGGATCTTCTTGCGCTGGGCGATCGTGAAGGAGAAGCGCACCCGAAGGCGGCGGCAGGCGGCCACGGTCTTGTGCGAGCAGAACGCGGAGTCGCCGCGCACGACGATCTGGCCCGTCACGCCCATGGCCCGGACCGTGTTGACCGCCTCGGCGATCAGATGGGCGGCGCCCTTGCCGGAGCCGGCCGAGCCCTTGCGCAGCCGCGAGGCCACGATGACCGGCGGGGCGATCGGCGTGGAGGCGGTCACGATCTGGAAGTGCAGACCACGCTGTCGGGTGTAGCCGAACGCGGCGCCCTGCTTGGCGTAGCCGTGGACGGGTTTCACCTTCGAGTCGATGTCCAGGAACACCACTTGGTCCGCGCCGGGCAGCAGGGCGCAGTGCCGCACCAGCCGTCCGGTGAACTCATGTGCAGCGGACTCAAGTTGACGCACGTGCCCCCAGGTGAAGGCGCGCAGGAACGTGCCGAGCGTGGAGGAGGCGCGTATCCCTCCGAACGCGCGGGACATCGCTCCGTGCCGCAGCACATCCACATCGTCGATGCTGTCCGCCCCGGCGAGCATGCCAGCCACCAGCGACATCACCTTCGCATCCGGCGCCGTGCCCGCACCGTTCGCCGCCCCGGCGAGGCGGGCCTTGCCACGGACCAGCTCGGACAGGCCGCACCGCTCGGCCAGCCGCAGCCCAGCGGCCAGGCCACCGTACGCAATCAGATTCGAGTCATCGGCCGCCGCGAACGTCGCCGCGGCCGTGTGGGAGGATTTCACTTACGAGGTGCCTTGCTGATTGGGGCCGATGGAAGCCTGAAGAACTCCCATCATCCCAGGTCAGCGGGCACCTCTTCTATATCCGAGGCCACCCAAACCGATCACCACGCGGTGGATCCAGGCTGA
>JAAXOU010000482.1 GCA_012396115.1 Streptomyces somaliensis DSM 40738
CGGCCGCCGCCGCGCCGCCGGCGCCCGCCCCGCCCGTCACCCCGCCGGCGCCGACTCCGGCGCCGACGCCCCCGCCCTCGCCCTCGCCCTCGGCCCCGCCGTCGGAGGCGGCCCTCCCGTCCCCCTCCCCGTCGTGGGCCCCGCCGTCGGTCCCGCCGTCGGCCCCGCCGTCCCGGCCCGCCTCCCCGCCGGAGGGCGGCGACGGCAAGGCGCCGTCGTCCTCCGCGGGGAGGGTGCTGATGGCCGAGGGATCCGAGAGCGGGCGGGTGCGCGAGCTCCAGGCGCGGTTGCGGCAGGCCGGGTACTTCCACCGCAGCCCCACCGCCTTCTACGGCTCCCTGACCGCCCGGGCGGTGACGGGGTTCCAGAGGGCGCGGCGGCTGCCGGCGACGGGCGCGGTGGACGGGGCGACCTGGGCGGAGCTCGTCGGGGCGACGCGGAGGCCGACGCCGGACGAGCTGCGTCCGCCGACCACCAACGAGCTGGACACCCCCGACCCGCGCTGTACGACGGGGCGGGTGCTGTGCATCAGCAAGGAGAGCCGGACGCTGGCCTGGATGATCGACGGGAGGGTCGTGTCGGCGATGGACGTGCGCTTCGGCTCCGTCAGCACGCCGACCCGCGAGGGCGTCTTCAAGGTGGACCGCAAGGAGCGGACGTGGACCTCGACGCTCTACGACTCGGAGATGCCGTACTCGATGTTCTTCAGCCGCGGCCAGGCGGTGCACTACTCGGCGGACTTCGCGGCGCGCGGTTACGACGGCGGCTCGCACGGTTGCGTGAACGTCCGTGACAAGGCGCGGCTCGCGCGGGTGTTCGAGCAGGTGCGGGTGGGCGACAAGGTGGTCGTCCACTGGTGATCCGGGCGCTCCGGGCGCCGCGGGCGGAGCCGGAGGGGCGGGGAGAGGGCGCGGGCGGGACCGGGGGAACGTGCCCCGCCCGCGCCGGGTGCGCCGAGCCGTGGGTACGGGGGGAACCCCGGCTCCTTGCGCCGCCGATGACCAGTCGGCTCACTTGGTACTGCGCCGCCGGGCCGAAAAGTGTCACACCCGCCGCGCGGCCGGGACGGCCTCGGTCCGACGGCCCGGCCGACGGGGAGCCGGCGCGGGACACGGGTCCGGCCCGGCGGCTCAGGGAGCCTTGCCGCCGCCCTTGACCGGGGCTTTCGGTCCGGAGGGCTTCTCCTTGCCGGTCCCGCCCCCGCCGCCGTCGCGCTCGTCGCCCGGGTCGGGGTCGGCGTCACCGCCGCCGGCGATGCGGTCGCCCGTACCGTCCGTGCCCGTGCCGCCCGCACCGCCCGTGCCCGTGCCGGCGTCCGTGTCGGGGACCTCGGCGACCGCGCCGACGTCGGTGCCGGTGGACGATCCTCCGGACCGGCGGTCGTCGGCCAGCACCTGGTCGCAGAACTGCCGTACCCCGCCGCTGTTCTTCGCCGCGGCCTCCAGCTGCTGCCGGCGCGTGGGGTCGATGCGGCCGTCGCGGAAGTCGCGGCAGTCCTGCGCGGTCCGGGCCGTCCGGGTGTCGCCGGGCGCCTTGCCGGCCGTACCGGCCCGGCCGTCGGGCGGGGTGCCGCCGGCGAAGCGCGGGGTGAGCTTGGGGC
>JAAXOU010000483.1 GCA_012396115.1 Streptomyces somaliensis DSM 40738
CGCCGCGTACGTCGCTCCGCGCGACGCGGTGGAGCGGACGCTGGCGGAGGTGTTCGCGTCGGTGCTGGGTGTCGAGCGGGTGGGGGTGCACGACAACTTCTTCGACCTGGGCGGCGACTCGATCCTGAGCATCCAGCTCGTCTCCCGCGCCCGCCGCGAGGGCCTCCACCTCACCTCCAAGGACGTCTTCGCCCACCAGACCGTCGCCGGCCTCGCCGCGGCCGCCGCCCCCGGAGAGGGCGCCGTACCGGCCGCCGAGCAGGGTGCGGTGACGGGTGGGGTGGCGGTGACGCCGATCGTGGAGTGGTTCTTCGGTTCGCATCCGGTGGCGCCGCACCACTGCAACATGGCGGTGCTGCTGGAGGTGCGGGCGGGGTTCGACGCGGGTGTGCTGGCGGATGCGGTGGGTGTGCTGCTGGGGCAGCACGACATGTTGCGTCTGCGGGTGGTGGACGGGCGTCTGTCGGTGGCCGGTTTCGAGGACGTGGGCCGGGTGCTGGAGACGGTCGATGTGAGTGGCCTGTCCGGTGCGGAGCTGGATGGGGTGGTGCGGGAGCACTCGGTGCGGGTGCAGTCGTCGCTGGATCTGGTGTCGGGTCCGCTGGTGCGGGTGGTGTTCTTCGACGCCGGTGCGGGTGGTGGGTCGCGGTTGTTGCTGGCGGCGCACCATCTGGTGGTGGACGGGGTGTCGTGGCGGGTGCTGCTGGAGGACCTGGACGCGGCGTGCCGCCGTGAGCCGCTGGGGCCGAAGACCACCTCCTTCCAGCAGTGGGCGGCCCGACTCGCCGAGTACACCGAGCAGGGCGGCTTCGACGCCGAACTGCCCTACTGGACCGCCCTGACCGAGGGCGTCCCCTCCGACGTCCCGGTGGACGGCGGTGGTGGGAACCTGATGGGCGCCCAGCGGACGGTGCGTTCGGAGCTGCCGGCGGAGTTGACGCGCCGGCTGCTGCTGGACGTGCCGGGGGCGTATCGGACGCAGGTCAACGATGTGCTGCTGGCGGCGTTGGCGCGGGTGCTGTGTGGTTGGGCGGGTCAGTCGCGGCTGCTGGTGGACCTTGAGGGCCACGGTCGTGAGGAGTTGTTCGAGGGGGTGGACCTGTCTCGTACGGTGGGTTGGTTCACCACGATGTTCCCGGTCGCGTTGGAGGCCCGGGAGGGTTGGGACGCGCAGATCAAGCACACCAAGGAGTTGCTGCGGGCGATCCCGAACCGGGGTCTGGGCTACGGTGCGCTGCGCCACCTGCGCGGTGAGCTGGGCTCCCTGCCCGAGCCGAAGGTCAGCTTCAACTACCTCGGCCAGTTCGACACCTCGGCCGGCGAAGGCGGCCTCTTCGGCACCTCGGACCTCGAACCCGGTGGTGAGTACGCCGCCGAGGAGGAGCGGGCGCACCTGCTGGACGTGGTGGGCCGGGTGGTCGACGGGCGGTTGGTGTTCGACTGGGCGTACGCCGAGGGCGTGCACGAGGAGTCGACGGTCGCGGGTCTGGCGGAGCGGTTCCTGGCGGAGCTGACCGGGCTGATCGGGCACTGCGTGGCGGAGGGTGCCGGCGGGGTCACGCCGTCGGACTTCCCGCTGGCCGG
>JAAXOU010000484.1 GCA_012396115.1 Streptomyces somaliensis DSM 40738
CTACCTGACCGTCTACAACGAGCCGGTGCCGCAGCCCGCCAAGCCGGCCGTCGCGGGCATCGACGAGGGCATCGTCAAGGGCCTGTACCGGTTCAAGGAGGGCTCCTCCACGGCGCCCGCGATCCGGTGGACCGCCTCCGCCGCGGCCCCCTCCAGCCGACCCGCCCGCACCAGCCGCCCGGCCGTCCCGCGCGGGGTGAGCGCCCCGTCCGGCGGGACGCCGTGGTCCCAGGCCGTGTCCACGACCTCCTCCCACACCGCCAGCGGCCGCCCGCCGCGCAACCGCCGCACCCTCACCCGCCACCGCCACAGCATCGGCGCCAGCGACAGCACGACGGCCGCCGCCGCCCCGGCCACGAGCGGCAGCACCGGCGCGGACGCCGCGTCCGTGTCCGCCGGCGGCCGGGCACCGGGAGGCGTCGGCCCGGCGCAGTCCTCCGCCCCGGCCGCCCGCGCGGTGCAGTCGTCCTGCGGGGACGGCTGCACCGAAGGGGCCGCGGAGGGGCTCGGCGAGGCCTCCTCCGCCTCCGGCAGCTCATCGGCCGGCGCCTCCGGGGCCGCGTAGTCGGGGACCGACCCCCGCGACGGCGTCGGCTCGAAGCGGGTCCAGCCCACGCCCTCGAAGTACAGCTCGGGCCACGCGTGCGCGTCCTTGATGCTCACCGACACCGTGCCCTCGCCCGAGGGCGTGCCGGGCATGAAACCGACGGCCACCCGGGCCGGTACGTTCAGGGTGCGGGCCATCGCCGCCATGGTGAAGGAGAAGTGGACGCAGAAGCCCTCCTTGTCCTTCAGGAACCGGGAGATCGCTGCGACCCCGGTCCCCGACGACACCGTCGTGTCGTACGTGAAGCCGCCCTTCGAGGCGAACCAGTCCTGCAGCCGGACCGCCCGCTCGTAGTCGTTCCTCGCCCCCGCCGTCACCCGCAGCGCCGTGGCCCGCACGTCCGGCGGCAGCGACTTCGGCACCCGCGTGTACTCCCGCAGCAGCGCGCCCGGCGCCGTCGGCGCCACGGCCAGCTGCTCCGGCGTGGGCCGCACCACCAGGCTGCTCACCGAGTACTGGACGCCGCTCGTCGTCTGGCCCTCGTCGCCGACGACCATCCGTCCGACCGGCTCGTACCGCCAGCGCCCCTCGATCCGCACACCGGTCGCCGGGTACGGCATCGGCAGCCACTTCTGCTCGTACGAACCGGCCGCCGAGACGTTCGTGGTGATCTCCGTCGTGCCGGTGCGCTCGCCGAGCCCGACCGGCCGGGGGAGGCGCTCCGGCACATCCTCCACGCCGCGCACCGAGGTCCGCCACGAGGTGCCGTCGAACTGGTCGAGCGACACCAGCCGCAGGTACATCCCGGAGCCGTCCGGCGCGTTCGTCCGGTACCGCAGGACCTCCCGGTCCTCCGCCTGGGTCAGGTTCTCCTTCAGCGACACGAGCGGGTTCACCGCGGATATCGTGCCGCCCCCCGCGCCCTCGCCGTCGTCGCCGCGCAGCAGGCCGCCGTCGAGCGACGGCAGGACGGCCGGGAGGAGCACCGCGACGCCCAGGGCCAGCGCGCCGATCCGCCGCCCGGTGCGCAGCAGAGC
>JAAXOU010000485.1 GCA_012396115.1 Streptomyces somaliensis DSM 40738
CGCCGGGGCCGGGACCGGCGGGCGGAGGTCCTCCTGCCCGCCCCGGGCCGGGAGCGCCTGACCGGGGACCGGCCGGGTGCCGCCGTGGTCGGGGGCGGCATCGCCGGCCTCGCCGCGGCGACGGCGCTCGCCGAACGCGGGGTGCGCGTCACCCTCTACGAGCGCGAGGAGACGCTCGGCGGGCGCGTCAGGGGATGGCGCACCCGCCTGGCGGACGGCTCGGAGGCGACCATGAGCCGCGGTTTCCACGCCTTCTTCCGCCAGTACTACAACCTGCGCGGGCTGCTCCGGCGGACGGACCCGGGCCTGGACCGGCTCGTACCGCTGCCGGACTACCCGCTGCGGCACCGCCGCGGCCTGACCGACGGGTTCGCCCGGGTCCCCCGCACGCCCCCGTGGAGCGCGCTCGGGTTCGCCGCGCTCAGCCCGACCTTCGGGTGGCGGGACCTCGCCGGCATGGCCCCGCGGGCCGCGCTGCCGCTGTTCGACGTGCGCGTGCCCGAGGTGTACGAGCGGTTCGACGGGGTGAGCGCGACCGACCTCCTGGAGCGGGTCCGGTTCCCCGAGGCGGCCCGCCACCTGGCGTTCGAGGTCTTCTCCCGCAGCTTCTTCGCCGATCCGCGCCACCTGTCGGCCGCCGAGCTGATGGTGATGTTCCACATCTACTTCCTCGGCTCCTCCGAGGGCCTGCTGTTCGACGTGCCGGGCGAGCCCTACCCGCAGGCGCTGTGGGAACCGCTGGGCGGGTACCTGGAGGGGCTCGGCGCCGACGTGCGCACCGGGACGCCGGTGCGCGCCGTCCGCGCGGACGGCGACGACCTGGTGGTGGAGACGGACGGGGGGCGCGACCGGCACCGGGCGGTGGTGCTGGCGCCGGACGCCGGCGGGCTGCGCGCCCTGGTGGCGGCGTCCCCGGGGATCGGGGGCGCCGCGTGGCGCGAGGACGTGGCGTCGCTGCGCGACGCGCCGCCGTTCCTCGTCTCGCGGCTGTGGCTGGACCGGCCGGTGCGCCGGGACCGGCCCGGGTTCCTCGGCACCAGCGGCTACGGCGGTCTGGACAACGTCAGCGTCCTGGAGCGCTGGGAGGGCGAGGCGGCGCGCTGGGCCGCGCGCACCGGCGGTTCGGTGGTGGAGCTGCACGCGTACGCGGTCGACCCGGGCGCCGGGCGCGAGGACGTGCAGGACCGGCTGGTGGAGCGGCTGCACGAGGTGTACCCCGAGACGCGGGACGCGCGGACCGTCGACGCGCGGCACGAGTGGCGGGCGGACTGCCCGATGTTCCCCGTCGGCGCCCACCGGCGGCGCCCCGCCGTCCGCACCGCGCACCCGCGCGTGGTGGCGGCGGGCGACGCGGTCCGCTGCGACCTGCCGGTCGCCCTGATGGAACGCGCGGCGACGACGGGGTTCCTCGCCGCCAACGCGCTCCTGGCCGGCTGGGGGGTGCGGGGGCAGGTGCTGTGGACCGTTCCCCGCTCGGGGCGGACCGCCGTGCTGCGGGCCCTCGCGGCGCTCGCCGGGGGCGGCTGACCGCATGCCCCGCGCCCCCGGGCG
>JAAXOU010000486.1 GCA_012396115.1 Streptomyces somaliensis DSM 40738
CGGACGCCGCGGCGCCTCCGGGGCCCCGGGCGCCCGCGGCCCCGGAGGAGGGGCGGGGCCGGGGTCCCGGCGCGGGTTTGTAGCGTGTCCCCATGGGACGAGGCACAGGGCGGGGCACGGGACGGCGGCGGCTGGTGGTGGTCGGCGGCGACGCGGCGGGGATGTCCGCCGCGTCGCGGGCCCGCCGGCTGAAGGGGCCCGACGAACTGGAGGTCGTGGCGTTCGAGCGGGGCCGCTTCACGTCGTACTCGGCGTGCGGGATCCCCTACTGGGTCGGCGGCGACGTCGCCGACCGGGACCGGCTCGTCGCGCGGACGCCGGAACGGCACCGGGAGCGGGGCATCGACGTCCGGCTCCGCACGGAGGTCGTCGGGCTCGACCTGGAGCGCGGCCGGGTGCGCGCCCGCGACCTGGAGTCCGGCGCCGAGTCGTGGACCGGGTACGACCGGCTGGTCCTGGCGACCGGGGCGCGCCCGCTGCGCCCGCCGCTGCCGGGCGTCGACGCGCCGGGCGTGCACGGCGTGCAGACGCTCGACGACGGGCAGGCCCTCCTGGACCGGCTGGAGGGCACGCCGGGGCGGCGGGCGGTCGTCGTGGGCGCCGGGTACATCGGCGTGGAGATGGCCGAGGCGCTGCTGAAGCGGGGCTACGGGGTGACCGTCCTGAACCGGGGCGAGGAGCCGATGTCGACCCTCGACCCGGACATGGGGCGGCTGGTGCGCGCGGCGATGGAGGCGATGGGGATCGCCACCGTCGGCGGCACCGAGGTGACCGGGGTGCTGACCGGTTCCGACGGGGGCGTGCGGGCGGTGGTCGCCGGGGGCGTCGAGTACCCGGCCGACGTCGTGGTCCTCGGCGTCGGCGTCGAGCCCGACACCGCGCTGGCCCGGGACGCGGGGCTGCCGCTGGGCGCGCACGGCGGGCTGCTCACCGATCCGGGGATGCGGGTGCGCGGGCGGGAGGAGGTGTGGGCGGGCGGCGACTGCGTGGAGGTGCTGGACCTGGTGTCCGGCCGGGAGCGGTACGTCCCGCTCGGCACCCACGCCAACAAGCACGGGCAGGTCATCGGGGTGAACGTGACGGGCGGCCGCGCCACGTTCCCGGGTGTGGTGGGAACCGCCGTGAGCAAGGTCTGCTCCCTGGAGATCGCCCGTACGGGCCTGCGCGAGCGGGACGCCCGGGAGGCCGGGCTGCGGTACGCGGCGGTGACGGTCGAGTCGACGAGCCGGGCCGGGTACTACCCGGGCGCGGCGCCGATGACGGTGAAGATGATCGCCGAGCGGCGGACGGGACGGCTGCTGGGCACGCAGATCGTCGGCCGGGAGGGCGCGGCCAAGCGCGTGGACGTCGCGGCGGTCGCCCTGACGGCGGGCATGACCGTGGAGGAGGTCGTCGCGCTGGACCTGGGGTACGCGCCGCCGTTCTCCCCCGTGTGGGACCCGGTGCAGGTCGCGGCCCGCAAGGCGGTCGCCGCGCTGCGGGAGGCGGACTGACCGGGCGCGGCGGCTCGGGGCCGTGGGAGGGTCCAGCCGGAGCCGGCGGCCCGGGCGCGCCCGGCCGGGGCGGCCCGGGCG
>JAAXOU010000487.1 GCA_012396115.1 Streptomyces somaliensis DSM 40738
CCCCGGCCACCACCCGCGCACGGCCGTGCCCGCGGCGCCCGCGTCGGCCGCGGCGCGCCGTTGGAGCACCGAGGCCGCGGCGTTGCCCGCCGCCGCCAGCAGCGCCAGGCAGATCGAGAGGGCGAGCATCGCGGACGCTCAGCCGAACCGCTTGGCCATCGCGCGGAAGAACCCCGGGGCACCGCCCCGGAGCCGGGCCGGACCGACCAGCCACGCCGGCGCGAACACCTCGTCCCGCCCGCGCACCGTCGACCGCCACACCAGGTCCGCCAGCCGCCGCACCGGCACCGGTCGCGGCCGCCCGCGGTGGTACGGGACACCGCGGCGCGCGAAGAACGGCGTGTCCACGGCCCCGGGCAGCACCGCCGTCACCCCCACCCGCGTGCCCGCCAGCTCGTAGCGCAGGCTCTCCGCGAACGCCAGCAGCCCGCCCTTCGTCGCCGCGTACACCGCCTCGTTCGCCACGCCGGCCCACCCCGCCATCGAACTGATCAGCACCAGCCGGCCCGTGCCGCGCTCCACCATCCCCGGAAGCAGCAGCCGCACCAGCTGCACCACGCCCGTCAGGTTCACCGCCACCAGCCGCTCCACGACCTCGGGCGGCGTCCGCGCGAGCGGCCCCGCCCAGCCGAACCCGGCCGCCGCCACCAGCACGTCCACCCGCCCCTCCCGCTCCAGGGCCCGGGCCGCGAGCTCCTCCACCCCCGCCAGGCCGCCCAGGTCGCCCGGCAGCCCCACACCGCCCGTACGGCGCGCCACCTCGTCGAGCCGCGCCCCGTCCCGGCCCGCCAGCAGCAGCCGCCAGCGCCGTTGGGCGTCCACGGCGAACCGCTCGGCCACCGCCTCCCCGATCCCCGAGGACGCGCCCGTGATGAGCACGACCGGCCGTGCCGTTCCCGCCATGCCAGACCTCCGGACCCGCCGCCGCCCCCGGACTCCAGGTTCCTGCCCGGGCCGCCCCGGCGGGATGGTGCGCCGGGCCCGCGAACCACCCGAACAGGCCCGCCCGGGCCGCCCGCGCCGCGGTCCGCCCCCATGATGGGAGGGGCCCGGACCCCGCCACCGGAGGACGACCACATGACGCGGCGCTGCCTGCTCCTGAGCGCGAGCATGGGCGCGGGCCACGACGCCGTCGCTGCCGAACTCGCCCGGCGGCTCCGCGCGCACGGCCACGAAGCGCACGTCCACGACGTGCTCTCCCTGCTGCCGCCCGGCGCCGGCCCCGCCCTGCGCGCCTTCTACCGCACGGCCGTACGCCGCGTCCCCCCGCTCTACACGGCGATCTACCGCGCCTTCCTCGCCCCGCCCCCGCCCCGCCCGGGCGTCCCCGCCGTCCCGCGCGCGGACACCTCGCCGCTGGCCGCGCTCGCCGAGCGCCCCCTGCGCGCCCTGACCGCCCGCCTCCGCCCGGACGTCGTCGTCTCCACCTTCCACCTCGCCGCGCAGATCACCGGCCGCATGCGGGAGCGGGGCACCCTGGGCGTACCCAGCGCCGTGTACGTGACCGACTTCGCCGTCCACCGCGGCTGGCTCCACCCGGGCAACGACCTGCACCTGTGCGTCAGCCC
>JAAXOU010000488.1 GCA_012396115.1 Streptomyces somaliensis DSM 40738
CGGCCGGGGCGGCTGCCCGGCCTGTCCCGCCGGGGGCTGCTGGGGCCAGCCCTGGGGCGGCACCCCGGGCTGGGCGTACTGGCCCGGGGCCTGCGGCGCCTGCCCGTACGGCTGCCCGGGCGGGACCTGCCCCGGCACGGGCGGCTGCCCACCGTAGGGGGGGCTGGGCGGCGTACGGCTGGCCCTGGACCGGCTGCCCCGGCATCGGCGGTGCCACCTGCGGCGGCTGGGCGCCGTACCCGGCACCGGTCCACAGGCCCTGTGCCTGCTGCGCGCGGGTGAAGTCCTCGGCGACCAGCGCGGCGAGGTTGAAGTACGCCTCGCGCGTCTTCGGCCGCATCATGTCCAGGTCGACTTCGGCGCCCGCCGCCAGGTGCTCGTCGAACGGCACCACGACCACGCCCCGGCAGCGCGTCTCGAAGTGCTGGACGATGTCCTCCACCTTGATCATCTTGCCGGTCTCGCGGACGCCCGAGATGACGGTGAGGGAGCGCTGCACCAACTCGGCGTACCCGTGCGCGGAGAGCCAGTCCAGCGTCGTGGACGCGCTGGAGGCACCGTCGACGGACGGCGTCGAGATGATGATCAGCTGGTCGGCGAGGTCGAGCACACCGCGCATGGCGCTGTAGAGGAGGCCCGTGCCGGAGTCGGTGAGGATCACCGGGTACTGGCGGCCGAGCACGTCGATCGCCCGCCGGTAGTCGGCGTCGTTGAAGGTCGTGGAGACGGCCGGGTCCACGTCGTTGGCGATGATCTCCAGCCCGGAGGGCGCCTGCGAGGTGAACCGGCGGATGTCCATGTACGAGTTGAGGTACGGGATCGCCTGGACCAGGTCGCGGATGGTCGCCCCGGTCTCGCGCCGCACGCGGCGGCCGAGCGTGCCGGCGTCCGGGTTCGCGTCGATGGCGAGGATCTTGTCCTGCCGCTCGCTGGCGAGGGTGGAACCGAGCGCGGTCGTCGTCGTGGTCTTGCCGACGCCGCCCTTGAGGGAGATGACGGCGATCCGGTAGCAGGACAGGACCGGCGTGCGGATCAGTTCCAGCTTGCGCTGCCGCTCCGCCTCCTCCTTCTTGCCGCCGAGCTTGAAACGGGCGCCGGGGGAGGGGTTGCGGCTGCTCTTGGGCTTCTGCTTGGTGTTGCGGAGCAGCCGGTCCGAGGACAGCTCGACCGCCGCCGTGTACCCGAGCGGGGCACCCGGGACGGACGGCTGCCGCTGGTCGTGCGCCACCGGGGAGGGCCAGGCGGCACCGGTGCGGGGATCGACGGGGGGCGGGGGCTCCTGCGGCTGGGGCTGGGCCTGCGGCTGGGGCTGGACCTGGGGGTGGGGGAAGCCGTACCCGTCCTGCGGCGGTCCGGACGGCTGCGGCGGCTGTGCGGGGTGGACCTGCCCGCCGGGGAAGCCGTACCCGCCGTGGGGCTGTGCGGGGGCGGCGGGTTCGGGCGCCCGGTCCTGCCGGGGGGAGCCGTACGGGTCGTGGGGCGGCGGGGCGTCGGGTACGGGGAACTGCGCGGGCGGGAAGCCGTACCCGGCGTGCGGTTGCGC
>JAAXOU010000489.1 GCA_012396115.1 Streptomyces somaliensis DSM 40738
TCCAGCTCGCCCAGGCGGGCCGACTCGACGGCCAGGGCGATCCGGTCGGCGGCGAACTGCAACCGCAGGGCCTCCTCGTTCGCGTAGCGGCCCGGTGACGACCGGCGGGAGCGCCCCCGGGGGCAGGAGCTTCGGCGGTCCGTCGGGACGGTGGGCCGGTCCGCCCTCCGCCTCCCCGGCCGTCCCGGGGGTCCGGGGCACCCCGTCCGGGCCGTGGCCGCCGTGCACCCCGTACGGGGCCGGGGGTTGCGGAACCGCCGCTATCGCGCGGGCCACGCGCCGCGCCTCCACCGCCAGTTCCCGCAGCACGCCGCCGCGCGGCCGGGTGAAGCCCACGAAGTACAGACCCGGCGCCCCCGCCGCCGTACGCGCCCCGCACGCGCGCGGGCGGCCGCGCCCGTCCAGTACGCCCAGGTGCCCCACCAGGCCCTCCAGCGCGTCCCGGTAGCCGGTCGCCGCTATCACCGCGTCCGGGCGCACCACCGAACCGTCCGCCAGCGCCACCCCGCCGTCCTCGAAGCCGACCACCGCGGCCACCGGCTCCACCCGTCCGCACCGCACGGCTTCGACCAGCCCCGTGTCGTGCACCGGCACCGAGCCGTCCCGCCGCAGCCGCGCGTACGGGCCGGTGCCCGGGCGCGGCAGCCCGTACGCCGACAGGTCCGGCACCGTCATCCGCTGCACCGCCCGCAGCAGCAGGTCCGCCGCCCGCGCGGGCCACCACCGCACCAGGATCGCGGTGGCCTGCGCCGGCCAGCCCGCGACCGAGCGGCGCACGAGGTGCGGCACGGTGCGGACGGCCAGCCGCACCCGTGCCGCGCCGCCCCCCACCAGGTCGACGGCGATCTCCGCGCCGCTGTTCCCGGCGCCGACCACCAGCACGTCCTTCCCCGCGTACGGGACGGGGGAGCGGTACGCGGAGGCGTGCCTCAGGTCGCCGGCCCACTCGTCGCGGCCCGGCCAGGCGGGAACCACCGGCACGTGCGCGGCGCCCGTCGCGACGACGACCGCGCGCGCGGTCAGGCGCCGCCCCCCGGAGGCGTGCAGCACCCAGCCGCCGCCCCCCGCCTCGCCACCGCGCCCGTCCGCGCTCCGCGCCGCCCGCTCCACGCGGACCACCTCGACGCCGGTCACGACCTCCAGGCCGTGCGCCTCCGCGTACCCCTCCAGGTACCGCACCACGTCGCCGCGCGACACCCACCGCCCGAACGACCGGGGCATCGGCAGGCCGGGCAGCGCGGACAGGCGGCGCGTCGTGTGCAGCCTCAACCGGTCGTGGTGGCGCCGCCAGGACGCGGCGACGGCGGGGGACTTCTCCAGGACGACCGCACGCACCCCGCGCCCGCGCAGTGCCGCCGCCGCGGCGAGCCCGCCGGGGCCGCCCCCGACGACGTAGACGGGCGGCCCGAGCACGGGGGCCGGGGGCGCGGGGGGCGGACTGCTCGCAGGGGCCATGGACGCCGAGCGTAACGGCCGCCGCGGCCGCCGGATCCCGGTTCCGGCGGGAATCCGGTCACGAGGGAGCCGCGCCGCCCACCCCCC
>JAAXOU010000049.1 GCA_012396115.1 Streptomyces somaliensis DSM 40738
CGAGGCTGCGGGCGCCGCGTACCGCCCGGACCGGGCCCTGGTCCCACAGCTGGGCGGGCCGCCCCCGCGCCGGGCGGTCGCCGGTGACGCGCCACCGGCCGTCGCGCCGCGCCAGGTCGAGGCGGCGCCGGGCGGTCGCCGGGGCGGCGTCGTAGCCGTCGAGTGCGTAGGTCAGCTCGGCGTCGACGGCCGCGCGGTGGCCGTCCCGCCGCACCGTGAGGACGCGGTAGGTCCACGACGCGAGGGGCGCGCCGCCGAGCGAGGCGCGGTGGTGCGCCTCCACCGCGCGGCGGACGCCGTCGGCCCGCGGGTCCCCGTGCGGGGCGCACCCCGCGGCCAGCACGGCCGCCGCGAGCACGGCCGCCGCCCGACGCCTCGGAACACCCATGCGCCGATCGTAGACGCCCGGCGCGGGGCGCCGTCCGGGCCCGCGCCCGGAACGCCCCGCCGCCCGCGTCCGCCGGTCCCGTCAGACGCGGGTCACCGCGGAGACGGGCATCATGCCCACCGGGTCGTAGCGGACCCGGGCCCCCGGGTACGGGGCGTGGACGACCCGGCCGTGGCCCACGTACATCGCCACGTGGCTCGCGTCCGAACGGTACGTCACCAGGTCGCCCGGTCGCGCCTCGGACAGCGCCACGTGCCGTCCCGCGTCCCGCTGCGCCTGCGAGGTGCGCGGCAGCCCCACCCCGGCCTGTGCGTACGCCCACTGCGTCAGGCCCGAGCAGTCGAAGGCGCCGGGGCCGTTCGCGCCCCACGCGTACGGCCTGCCCACCGCCGACCGGGCGGCCCGCACCGCGGCGGCGGCCCGCGGGGAGGCGGCCCCGTCGGCCCGGGGCGGCGGGGCCTCGCCGCGGGCGGCCCGGGAGGCGCGGTCGAAGGCGTCGCGCTCCTCGGAGGGGAGGGAGTTCAGCAGCCTCCGCGCCGCGGCGAGCTTCCGCTCCACCTCGCGCTCGTACCGGGCCGCCGCCGCGCGGTCGCGCTCCAGTTCGGCGAAGAGCCGGGTGGCCTCGGCGCGCTCCTGGTCCAGGTGCCGCCGGGCAAGGCGGAGTTCGGCGAGGAGGCCGACCTGCCGTTCGCCGAGCCGTTCCAGCGCGGCGGCCTTGTCGAGGTACGTCCCGGGCTCCTCGGACAGCATCAGCGCCAGAGCGGGGTCGATCCCGCCGGACCGGTACTGGGCGCCGGCGATCGAACCGAGCGCGCCGCGCACGCGGTTGACGCGTTCCTGGCCGCGCGCCGCCTCGTCGCGGGCGGCCTCGACGGCCCGGCGGAGCCCGTCGGCGCGCTCGTCGGCGGCGTTGAACTCCTCCGCGGCCCTCTCCGCCTCGGCGTGGAGCCGGTCGACGCGGGCGCGGACGGTGTCGGCGGGGGCGGCCGGCTCGGCCTTCACCGGGGTGGCGCCGAAGGCGGCCGCCGTGGCCGCCGCGGCGGACAGGAGGGCGGTGGCGGTGCCCCGGTGGGGGCCCGGGTGGGTGGGACGGCGGTGGGACGCCACGGGCCGCGCTCCCTTCGGCTGGGTCGAGGGGCCGTTGCGCGGCAGACAGTAGCCGGGCGGTCACGGCCCGGACAAAGACCCCGGGGGTGCGCGCGCGGTGGCGCCCCGCCGGGAAGCACAGGTCACCGGCGGGGCGGAGCGTCGGCGCGGGGGCGCGGAAATCCCCCGGTCGGGTGTGTGCGCGGCGGTTCGGGGACGGCCCCGGCGCGCCGCGCGCACCGGGTGCCCGGTGCGGCGGGTCGGCTCAGACGCGGACGCCGAACTGGAACGCGCCGAGGTAGTCCATCGACTCGTAGCGCACGGAGGCGCCCGGCTTCGGGGCGTGCAGGACGGTGTTGTTCCCGGCGTACAGGCCGACGTGGGCGAGGTTGTTGAAGAAGACGAGGTCGCCCGGCTTGAGCTGGCTGCGGCCGATCTTCACGCCGTCGTTCTGCTGGGTGTAGGTGGTGCGGGAGATGCTGACGCCGGCCTGGCGGTAGGCCCACTGCGTCAGGCCGGAGCAGTCGTAGGAGTTGGGGCCCTCGGCACCGGAGACGTACGGCTTGCCGACCTGCGTGGCGGCGGCGTTGAGGGCGGCGGCGCCGCGCTGCGAGGCGGGGACCTCGTTGCCGAGCTCGACGCGCTCGCCGGCGTCGCGGCTGGCGCGCTGCTCCTCCTCCCGCATCTTCCGCCGCTCCTCGGCGGTGAGCGTGTTGAGGAGCTTCTGCGCCTCGGCCAGCTTGGCCTGGAACTTCTTCTTCTTCTCGCCGAGGGACTTGCGGACGTCCTCCAGGTCGGCGAGCTTCGCCGTGGCCTCGGCGCGCTGCTGGGCGAGGGCGCGCTGCTTGGCCTGGATGGTGCGCAGCGTCTCGGCCTGCTTGGCGGAGAGCTGGTCGACGGCGGACGCCTTGTCGAGGTAGTCGTCCGGGTTCGAGGAGAGGAACAGCTGGAGCGAGGGGTCCATGCCGCCGTTGCGGTACTGGGCGCTGGCGACCGAACCGATGCTGTCGCGGAGGTCGTTGAGCTCCTCCTGACCGCGGGCGACCTGGTCCTGCAGGGCGGTCACCTCCTGCTGGAGCTTCTCGCGGCGCTCGTCGGCGAGGTTGAACTGCTCCGTGGCCTCCTCGGCCTCGTGGTGCAGCTTGTCGACCTTCTCCTTGACCTGTTCCTTGTTCGGCTGCGGTGCGGCCGAAGCCGTCTGGGAGGTCAGGGCGACGGCCGCGGCGGCGGTCGCGGTGAGCACGGTCACACGGGCGCGGCTCGGCTGCTTGGGTCGACGGTGGGACGCCACGGAGGCGAGCTCCTTCTTCCTCGTTCGAGCCGCCTGCCGGGTCGACGGTCAATGCCCCGGTCCCGCGCTGGCGTCCGGACACTCCCCGTGTTCCACGTCCGAACTGCACGGTTCAGGCGGTGCCTTCGCTGCCGCCCCGGATGGACGGTCAACCGCGCGAAGGTTCGAGGCCAGACCCTAGTGACCAAGCTGTGATCAGTTCAAATCATCATGCGGAAAATCTCGCCCAGCGGGCACTTTCTTTACCGCCGCCCCACACCGCGTCAGGGGGAGTTGACCCTGCGTTCTCCGGAGGCACCCCCAAAAGGGGCATGGCACCCAGGAGTCACGAGAGCCGCGAAAGCCGCTTCAGCAGCATCACGGACGCGACCGGCCGGGCGCCGGACTCGGCGACGCCGTCGGCCACCTCCCGGTCGCTGGAGACCACGACCACCGGCCGGCCCGCGGGCTCGGCGCGGACGAGCTGGCGGATCACCTCGTCCGCGGTCACCCCCGGCTTGGAGAACAGCACCCGCACCCCGCGCGGCGGGGCGAGCAGCACCGGGGCGGCCAGTTCCGCGCCGTCGAAGACGCAGGTGACCTCGGCGCCCGAGCGGGCGGCGAGCGCGGAGAGCCCGCCGAGCAGCCGCAGCCGCTGCTTCTCCAACGGCATCGTCGGGTAACCGGTCTTGGTGACGTTGTAGCCGTCGACGACCAGGTGCGACTGCGGCAGGGCGAGGAGCTGGTCGAGGAGGGCCGGGTCGGTCTCCGAAAGCGCGCGGGCGGCGACGTCCCTGGGCGACATCCGGCCGGGCTCCACCGCGTCCACGGAGTCCGCGGGCCGCACGGAGACCGGCGGCAGGGCCAGTTCGCGCCGCAGCCCCTGGGCGGCCCCCAGGACCGTGTCCAGCAGCAGCCGGAGCCGTACGTCCTCCACCGAGCGGCCCTCGCGGGCGGCCCGGCGGCTCGCCTCCAGGGCCGCCTCGGTCTCCCCGAGCCGGACCTTGAGGCGGCGGGTCTCGCTCTCGGCGGCCGAGACGCGGGCGGCCGCGTCCGACCTGGCGCCGTCGATCTCGCCCTGCGCCCGGCGCAGGGCGGCCTCGCCGCGCTTGACGTCGCTCAGGGCGCTGCGGAGCTTGCGCTGGAGGGACTCGGCCTCCCGGCGGGCCGCCTCCAGCTCGGAGCGCAGCCGCTCCGTCTCGGTCCGGGTGCGCGCGCGGGCCTCCGCCAGTTCCTCGCGCAGCCGCTCCAACTCGCGCCGGTCCGCCTCGCCCGCGCGCTCGGCGTCCGCGCGCTGCACCTCCTCGCCGGCCGCGGCGACCAGCCCGACCCAGCCGGCGGGGCGCAGCACGTACGCGGCGGCCGCCACGTCGACCGGGTCCGCGGCCGCGGGCGGCGCGCCCGACCCGACGGCCGCCACCAGCTCCGGCTGGACGGTCCGCAACCACTCGCCGACGCGCTGCCGGAAGAGCCCGTCGGCCTCCAGGGCCGCGGCCATCGCGTTGCCCGCGAACCGGGCCCGCCGGGAGGGGGTGAACCGGGCGTACTGCCGCAGCTGCGGCGGCAGCTCGGCGACGGTCAGGCCGCCGAACGCCTCGGCCGCGAACCCGACCACCCGGCGCCGCACCGCCTCGGGCAGCGGGCGGTCGAGCGCCTCGGCGGCGCCACCGGCCGCGCCGGCCCGCTCAGCGCCGTTTGCGGGCTGCGCCACGATCCGTCACCCCACTACCCGTCCGTTCCGACTCCACCGGACCACCCGTCGCACCGGGCCCGCGCCCGGGAACCGGCGTCCGGCCCGTCCGCCGCCTCGATCCGGCCCGCCGCGCCGCACCGGCGGCGGACCGACTCGATGGTCCCACCGACCACCTCGCGCCCCTTCACCGCGGGCTCCCCCGCCGGGGCCAAACGGCCCTGCCCCGGCCCTCGGGAACGCGCCGCGCCGGAGCGGGCCGGAACGCCGCGCGGGGCGCCGGAGGGCGGGAACCGCCGTCCCGATGCCGTCCCCGCCGCGGCCCGGTCGCCGCACCGCACCGCGGTGCGCCCCTTCGGCCGCGCATGCCCCGCAGCGGCCCGGACACGCCCGCAACCCTACGGCCTCCGCCCTCCCGCCCGCGGACTGCGGGGGGCCCGGCCGGGGACGGGCGCGCCCGGCGAGGCGCTCTGTCCCGCTCACTCCCCGTACGTCATGATCTGTTCGTGATCGATTGGTGTGGAGCGTTGCGGCGCGCCGCCACCGGCCCCTGGGTGACCTACGGCGTCATCGGGGTGTGCGCGCTGGTCTTCGTCCTCGGCCCGGCCTCGGGCCTGACGGCCCCGCACGGGACCGGGGACGCCCTGGTCGCCGCGCAGAGCGCGTACTTCCGGCGCTGGGGGGTGATTCCGGCCGACCTCCTGAGCGGCTCCCCCGCGGCGCTGCTCAGTCCGCTCAGCGCCCTGTTCGTGCACGGGAACTGGCTCCACCTGCTGGGGAACATGCTGTTCCTCTTCGTCTTCGGCGCGATGGCCGAGGAACGGATGGGACACCTGCGGTTCGGGGTCTTCTACGTGGTGTGCGGCTACCTCGCCCTGGCCGGTTACGCGATGGCCCACGCGGACAGCGAGCAGACCCTGGTGGGTGCGTCGGGGGCGATCTCGGGGGTGCTCGGCGCCTTCCTCTACCTCTTCCCCCGGGCGCGGGTGACCAGCCTCTTCCCCTTCCTGTTCTTCCTGCCGCTGCGCTTCCCCGCCTGGATCGTCCTGGCCTTCTGGTTCGCCTTGCAGTGGCTGGCGGCGCGAGGCGCGGGCAGCGGGCCGGGCGTCGCCTACCTCGCGCACCTCGTCGGGTTCGCGCTGGGCTTCCTCCACGCGTGGGCGTGCCGCAGGGGCACTAGAGTGAGGGGCCCAGCAGCGGCCGCCGAGGGAGAGGGACAGCCGTGATCACCGCGATCGTGCTCATCAAGACCAGTGTGGACCGCATCCCGGAGATCGCGGAGGCGATCGCCGCGCTCGACAGCGTCAGCGAGGTCTTCTCCGTCACCGGGACCTACGACTTGGTCGCCATGGTCCGCGTGCCCGCCCACGACGACCTGGCCGACGTCATCCCGGGCCGCATCAGCAAGATCCCCGGCGTCGTCGCGACCGACACCCACGTCGCGTTCCGCACGTACTCGCAGCACGACCTGGAGGCGGCGTTCGCCATCGGCCTCGACACCTGACCCTCCCCACCCTCCGATTCACTCGAAAGAGTGGATCGGAACCGGCCACGGGGCAGCGGCGGTCGGGGCCCGGTGCCCGTCCCCCGCGCGGTGCCCCCGCCGGGCGCCGCCCCCGACCAGCTCCCGCACGGCCCGGACGAAACGGTCGAGGTGCTCGTCCGGCGTCCCCGCGCCGAAGCTGACCCGGATCGCGCCGAGCGGCCCCTCCCCCGGCCCGGCCCCCCGCGCCCCGCACTCCCCCGGCTCCTGCGGCGACCCGCCCAACAGGGTCCTGACCAGCGGGTGGGCGCAGAACAGCCCGTCACGGACGCCGATGCCGTACCCGGCGGAGAGCGCCGCGGCGAAGTCCGGGCCGCTCCAGCCCTCCACGACGAAGGAGAGGACCCCGACGCGCGGGGCGTCGTCGCCGAACAGCGACAGCAGCCGCACCCCGGGCACCTCGGCCAGCCCTTCCCGCACACGGGCGACCAGCTCCCGCTCGCGGGCGACGAGCGCGTCGAACCCCGCGGCGGAGAGCGCCTCGCAGGCCGAGGCGATGGCATAGGCGCCGATCACGTTCGGCGACCCGGCCTCGTGGCGCGCCGCCGTCGTGTGCCAGGCGACGTCCACCCCGCCGTCGGACCGCCGGGCCACCGTCCGCGACGCCCCGCCGCCCGCCAGGTACGGCTCGGCGTCCCGCAGCCAGTCGGTCCGCCCGGCCAGCACGCCCGCCCCGAACGGGGCGTACAGCTTGTGCCCCGAGAACGCCACCCAGTCCACGTCCAGGTCCGCCACGTCCACCGGGTGGTGCGGTGCCAGCTGGGCGGCGTCCAGCACGATCCGCGCGCCGTGCGCGTGCGCGGCGGCCGCCAGCTCCCGCACGGGCCACAGCTCGCCGGTCACGTTGGAGGCGCCGGTCACCGACACCAGGGCGGGTCCGTGGGGGTCCCGGTCGGCGAGGGCCCGCTCCAGCGCCTCCACGGCCCGGCCGGGGGTGCGCGGCGCGTCCAGGTACGTCACGCGGGCGCCCCGCCACGGCAGGAGCGAGGCGTGGTGCTCGGTCTCGAAGACGAACACCTCGCAGCCGTCGGGCAGGGCGCGGGCGAGCAGGTTCAGCGAGTCGGTCGTGGAGCGGGTGAACACGACCTGGTCACCGGGGCGGCAGCCGAGGAACCGCGCGACCGTCGCGCGGCTGTTCTCGAACAGGTCCGTGGAGAGCCGCGACAGGTACCCGGCGCCCCGGTGGACGCTGCCGTAGTACGGCGCGTACGCGGCGACGTCGTCCCACACGCGCTGCAGCGCCGGGGCGCTGGCCGCGTAGTCCAGCGCGGCGTACACGGCCTCCCCACCGGTGGCCAGCGGCACCGTCACGTCCCGTCCGAGCACGGGCAGCGGCAGGTCGGCGCCGGGGGCGGCGGCGGTGTTCTGGCGCACGGACATGGCGGACTCTCCCGGCGAGGGCAGGGCGGACGGGGGCGGGGTCCCGCGGGAACGGCTCGACCGCCGTACGGCGCGCGGGTGTCGCCTCGACGCGCGGCGTACGGCCGCGCGGAGGCGGGGGAAGGGGCCGTAGGGCCCTAGCGCATTCGGTTGCTCACGAGACCGCTCCCTCGGGACCAGGACCCCAGGGTGCACAGGGGTCCGCGCTTGCCGCGGGCCTCGCTGCCGGCGGCCTGGTCGTCACCCGGGGCACCCCGCCACGGACGGAGGGTTGCCGGACAGCGGGCCGGGGCCGTCTTCGCTGTCACTCATGACCTTGCCGAGCATCCTGCCACACGTACCCGGTCCCCCCGCAAGGCGACGGTCCGTACGGTGGCCGGGTCCGCGGCGCCGCCCCGCGCGGGGGCGCCGCGGACCCGGGGGACTAGCGGTTGGTGGCCCGTACCCAGCGGTCCAGGACGTCCCGGGCGGCGCCCGAGTCGATGGACTCGGCGGCCTTCGCCATGCCGGCCCGCAGTTGCTCGGCCAGCGGCGCGTCCGACGGGTCCAGTGCGACCAGCGCCGCCGCCGCGTTCAGCAGCACCGCCTCCCGCACGGGCCCGGTCCCGCCCGCCAGCAGCCGGCGCGCCACGTCCGCGTTGTACGAGGCGTCGGCGCCGCGCAGGGCCTCCACCGGGACCGGGTCGAGGCCCACGTCGCGCGGGTGGAAGACCTCCTCGCGCACGGCCCCGTCCCTGACGACCCACACCCGGGAGCCGGTCGTCGTGGTCAGCTCGTCCAGTCCGTCGTCACCGCGGAACACCAGCGCCGACGAGCCGCGTTCGGCGAGCACCCCGGCGAGGATCGGCGCCATCCGGGCGTCGGCCACCCCCGTCGCCTGGGCGCGCACCCGGGCCGGGTTGGTCAGCGGCCCCAGGAAGTTGAAGGTCGTCCGGATGCCCAGCTCCTTGCGGGCGGCCGCGACGTGGCGGAGCGCCGGGTGGAACCTGACGGCGAAGCAGAAGGTGATGCCCGCCTCCTCCGCCACCTCGGCGACCCGCTCCGGGGGCAGTTCCAGGTTGACGCCGAGCTTCTCCAGGACGTCGGAGGCGCCCGAGGCCGACGAGGCGGCGCGGTTGCCGTGCTTGACGACCTTCGCGCCCGTACCGGCGACGACCACCGCCGACATGGTGGAGATGTTGACGGTCCGCGCGCCGTCACCGCCCGTGCCGACGATGTCGACCGACCGCCCCGGGACCTCGATCGTCCGGGCGTGGGCGTACATGGTGCGGACGAGGCCGGAGATCTCCTCCACGGTCTCGCCCTTGCCGCGCAGGGCCACCGCGAAGCCGGCGATCTGCGCGTTCGTGGCCTCCCCGGAGAGGATGCGCTCCATCGCCCACGCGGTCGCGTCCGCGTCGAGGTCCCCGCCCGAGAGCAGGGTGTCGAGGACGGCGGGCCAGGAGCGGCCCGCCGCGGTGGAACCTCCAGCGGGTGGCACAGCGCTCATGGTCTCTCCCGGGTCCGTGACGGATGGACGGCCCCAGCCTAGCGAGCCCGGGACGGCGGAGAGCCCCGTCCCGCGAAGGGACGGGGCTCTCGCCGTGGCGACTTCGGGTCAGGGGATCAGTGGTGGCCGTGGCCCTCGCTGATCTCCTTGTACTCCTCCGCTGTGGCCTTGGGGATCTGGTTCCCCTCGCCGTAGTAGCCCTTGCTCAGCTTCGAGCGGAGCTTCTCCTTCAGGGTCGGCCTGCGCTCGACCCCGTTGTCGTCGACCGTCGGGCCGATCTCGGCCGGCGCGTACTGCTCGTGCGCGGTGAGCGCGTACCTCTGCGCCTGGCTGAGCGGCTCGTGGACCTCGACGAACTCACCGTGCGGCAGCCGCTTGATGATGCCCGTCTCGCGGCCGTGCAGCACCTTGTCGCGGTCGCGGCGCTGCAGGCCCAGGCAGATCCGCTTGGTGACGATGAACGCGAGGACCGGGCCGACGAAGAAGGCGATCCGCACGAACCAGGTGACCGCGTTGATCGACATGTGGAAGTAGGTGGCGACGATGTCGTTGCCACCGCCGATCAGCATGATCATGTAGCCGGTGACCCAGGCGACGCCGAGCGCCGTCCGCGTCGGGGCGTTGCGCGGGCGGTCCAGAATGTGGTGCTCGCGCTTGTCGCCGGTGACCCAGGACTCGATGAACGGGTAGACCGCGATCGCGGCCAGCATCAGGCCGAACACGACCAGCGGGACGAACACGCCCAGGACCAGCGTGTGGCCCCAGAGGTTGATCTCCCAGCCGGGCATGGCCCGGATGAGGCCCTCGGCGAAGCCCATGTACCAGTCGGGCTGGGCGCCGGTGGACACCATGTCCGGCCGGTACGGGCCGAGCGCCCACACCGGGTTGATGGTGAACATGCCGGCGATGGCCGCGATGACGCCGAAGACCAGGAAGAAGAAGCCGCCGGCCTTGGCCATGTAGACCGGCAGGAGCGGCATGCCGACCACGTTCTTGTTGGTCCGGCCGGGGCCCGCGAACTGCGTGTGCTTGTGGTAGAAGACCAGGATCAGGTGGGCCACCACGAGGCCGAGCATGATGCCCGGCAGCAGCAGGATGTGGATCGAGTAGAACCGGGCGACCATGTCGTGGCCGGGGAACTCGCCGCCGAAGAGGAACATCGACAGGTACGTGCCGACGATCGGCACGGACAGGATCGCGCCCTGCGTGAAGCGCACGCCGGTGCCGGAGAGCAGGTCGTCCGGGAGCGAGTAGCCGGTGAACCCGGTGAACATGCCCAGGACGAGCAGCAGGAAGCCGAAGAGCCAGTTGATCTCGCGCGGCTTGCGGAACGCACCGGTGAAGAAGACGCGCATCATGTGCACGAACATGCCGGCGATGAAGATGACCGCCGCCCAGTGGTGGATCTGCCGGATCAGCAGGCCGCCGCGGACGTCGAAGCTGATGTCCAGCGTCGAGGCGTACGCCTCGGTCATCCGGACGCCGTGCATCGGCACGTAGCTGCCGTGGTAGACGACCTCGTTCATGCTGGGGTGGAAGAACAGCGTCAGGTACACACCCGTGAGGATGATGATGATGAAGCTGTAGAGGCAGATCTCGCCCAGCATGAAGGACCAGTGGTCCGGGAAGATCTTCCGCATGTTGGACTTGGCCAGGGAGTAGATCCCGAGCCGGCCGTCCGCCCAGTCGGCCACCCGCTCACCGGCGGGCGCCTTCCGCTTCGTGTCGTTTGCGGTACTCATCCGCGCTCCCAGAATGCAGGACCGACCGGCTCCGCGAAGTCGCCGAGCGCCTCGAGGTTGCCCTTGTCATTGACGCCGATCCGCAGCTGCGGAAGGGCGTGACCGGCAGGACCGAAGATGACGCGGGCGCCGTCGGACAGGTCGAAGGTGGACTGGTGGCACGGGCAGAGGACGTGGTGGGTCTGCTGCTCGTACAGGGAGATCGGGCAGCCCACGTGGGTGCAGATCTTCGAGAAGGCGACGATGCCGTCGTGCGACCACTCGAGCTCGCGCTTGTCCTTGATGTCCTCCGGCTGGATCCGGACGATCATCAGGGCGTCCTTGGCGATCTTGTTGTTGAAGTCGTGGTCCTCCTCGCTCAGTCCCTCCGGCATGGCGAAGGTGAGCGAGCCGACCGCGACGTCCTCGGGGCGCAGCGGCTCCATCGTGTTCATGTTGATGAGCTGCTTGCCCTTGGCCCAGGAGGTGTGGAAGAGCTTCTTCTCGGGCAGCGGGCCCAGCTCGCGCAGCAGCACGAGGCCGGAGAGCGGGACCATGGCCAGCGCGCCGAACATCGTGTTGCGGATCAGCTTGCGCCGGCCCAGCTGGGAGTCCTCGGCACCCTGGGCGAAGTCGGCCAGGACCTTGGCCTTGACGTCCGACGGCGCCTCGATCGGGTGGCGCTCGTCGGCGATCTCCACGTCCGACATCAGCGTGCGGGCCCAGTGGACCGCGCCGGCCCCGATGCAGAAGAGGGCGAGGCCCAGCGTCAGGCCGAGCGACAGGTTGGTCGCGCTCAGGTGGCCGAGCGGCCACACGTAGACGATCTTGTCGACCGGGAAGATCACGAACGAGGCGATGAAGCCGATCGTGGCCAGCATCGAGACCGTGAAGAGGAGGGCGACCGTGCGCTCCGAGCGCTTGGCGGCCCGCTCGTCGATGTCCTGGATGCGGGGCTTGTGGGGCGGCAGCCCCGGGTCGGCGAACGGGTTCTCGGCCAGTGCCTTGCCGTGCGCGGCGTCCTGCTCGTGGGGCAGGCTCTCTTCGGAAATCTCTTGGCTACTCATGACTTCTTGGCCTTAGCGGTGTGGGCCGCGACCCAGACGGCGACGGCGACCAGCGAACCCAGCCCGAAGATCCAGCCGAACAGGCCCTCGCTGACCGGTCCGAGGCCGCCCAGCGCGAAGCCGCCGGGGGTCGGCGTCTCCTCACCGTTCACAGCCTTGATGTACGCGATGATGTCCTTCTTCTCCTTCTCCGGCATCGTCGTGTCGGGGAAGGCGGGCATGTTCTGCGGGCCGGACTGCATGGCCTCGTAGATGTACTTCTCGTCGACGTCGTCGAGACTCGGCGCGTACTTGCCCTTGGTGAGCGCGCCGCCCTCACCGGTGAAGTTGTGGCACTGGGCGCAGTTGTTGCGGTACAGCTCGCCGCCCCTGGCGACGTCCGCGCCCTTCACGTCGTACTGCTTCTCGGTGGGGGTGACCGGACCGGGGCCGAGCGAGGCGATGTACGCCGCGAGCTGGTCGATCTGGGCCTGCGTGTAGATCTTCTTCTTCTTCGGGACCTGGGCGCTCGGCTGCTGCGCGGGCATGCGGCCGGTGCCGACCTGGAAGTCGACGGCGGCGGAGCCCACCCCGACCAGCGGCGGGCCGTCGGAGGCACCCTGACCGGCGGTGCCGTGGCAGCTCGCGCAGCCGACGGTGTAGAGCTTCTTGCCCTCCTCGATGGCGAGGGACTGGGCGGTCTCGTCGGCCTGTGCCGTGCTCGCGGGCGCGAACGCGGCGTACAGCCCCCCGGTGGCCGCCAGCGCGAGAAGTAGGACGACGACCGCCGCCAGCGGGTGGCGTCGTCGTGCGGAGAGCTTTTTCACGGATTACCCCGGTGTCAGGATCTTCTGCGTCGATGCTTGCTGGAAGTTCGGGTCGGGCCCGATTACTTGATCATGTAGATCGTGGCGAAGAGGCCGATCCAGACGACATCGACGAAGTGCCAGTAGTAGGACACGACGATGGCGGCGGTTGCCTGCTCGTGGGTGAACCGCCTCGCGGCGTACGTCCGGCCGAGGACCAGCAGGAACGCGATGAGGCCACCCGTCACGTGAAGGCCGTGGAAGCCCGTGGTCAGGTAGAACACGGAGCCGTACGGGCCGGAGGACAGGGACATGCCCGCGTCCTTGACCAGCTCGGTGTACTCCAGGACCTGGCCGCCGATGAAGATCGCGCCCATGACGAACGTCACGATGAACCAGGCGCGCAGCTTCTTCACGTCGCCGCGCTCGGCGGCGAAGACGCCGAGCTGGCAGGTGAGGGAGGAGAGCACCAGGATCGTCGTGTTCGTCGCCGAGAACGGGAAGTTCAGGTGGCCCGCCTGCTCGGACCAGTATTCGGCACCCGTCACCGATCGCAGGGTGAAGTACATCGCGAAGAGGGCCGCGAAGAACATCAGCTCGGAACTCAACCAGATGATGGTTCCGACGCTGGTGAGGTTCGGCCGATTGACCGACGGGTGCGCGTGCCCGGTATCTACTGTCGTTGCTGTCGCCACGACCGACATTATGTCGGTCGCTTATCCCGCCCTCACTCCGGGGGTGCCGTTCGGAGTGTCCCCGCCCCCCGGGGCCCCCGCACCGTACCCGGACGGCCCATCGCGGAGGGGGCCGAAGCGGTGCCGGACCGGTGCCGGGGGGCGGTGGGACGGAGTAGCATCCGCCGCATCGGTTACCGAGCACTGCCGCGTACGAACTCGGAGGAACCATGCAGTCCAGCGCCACCGTACTGGTCTACAGCGACGACGCGGGCACCCGCGCGCAGGTGCGGCTGGCGGCCGGGCGCCGCCCCGCGGACGACGTTCCCCCGGTCGAGTACGTCGAGTGCGCGACGCTGCCGGCGGTCCTGGAGCGGCTCGGCGAGGGCGGTGTCGACGTGTGCGTGCTGGACGGCGAGGCCACCCCGGCGGGCGGGATGGGCGTGTGCCGGCAGGCCAAGGACGAGGTGTTCGACTGCCCGCCGGTGCTGCTGCTGATCGGGCGGCCGCAGGACGCGTGGCTGGCGACGTGGAGCCGGGCCGACGCGGCGGTGACGCTGCCGGTGGACCCGGTGGAGCTGGCGGAGTCCCTGGCGGCGCTGCTGCGCAGCCGCCTGCCCGTGGAGGCCTGACCCGCTCCCCCGGGGCCCTTCCCCGCCCGGCCCCGCGGACCGCTACAGCGGCCGGGGCCGCAGCCGGGCGGGGTCGGCGCCCTCGCGGGTGCCGGCGTGGACGGCGCTGCCCCGGCGCCACCGGTCCCACGACAGGTTCCAGTCGCCGAAGCCGTTGCCGAACGGGGTCATCTCCTCCCCCTGGCTGTTGACGACCCGGACGATGTCGCCGCGCCGGATGTTCTCGAAGAACCAGGCGGCGTTGGAGGTGGACATCCCGACGCACCCGTGGCTGACGTTGGCGTACCCCTGCGAGCCGACCGACCAGGGCGCGGCGTGGACGTACTCGCCGCTCCAGGTGACGCGGGTCGCGTAGTGGACGGGCAGGTCGTAGGACTCGCTGCTGCCCTCGGCGATGCCGACCGTGGTGCTGCGCATCCGGACGAACGCCTGCTTCTCCAGCACCACCTTGACGCCGTTGCGCGTGGCGAAGCCGGGCTTGCCGGTCGTCACCGGAATGGTGTTGATCACTTCGCCGTTGCGCTTGACGACCATCCGGTGGGCGGCCGCGTCGGTGACGGCCTCCACGCGGTCGCCGATGTCGATCCGGAGCGGGGCGGTCGCGGTGCCGTAGACCCCGCCGCCGACGTGGAGGCCGGCGAGGTTGCTCGTCAGGGTGACGATGGCGCCGGCGGGCCAGTACTCCCTGGGCCGGAAGTGGAGTTCCCTGTCGTCGACCCAGTGCCAGGCGCCGGTGACGGAGGGGGTGGAGCGGACCTTCAGGGCGCGTTCGACGGCCGCGCGGCCCTCCTTGGTGGCGACGGGGGCGCTCAGGGTCGCCGTGAGGGGCTGTCCGACGCCGTACTTGCCCGCCTCCGGCCCGAAATCCACCTTCAGGAGCTTCTTGGCCGCTGCCGTCCTGAACGTCAGCGTACGGGCGCCCGGGGCGCCGTCGGCGTTCTCCGTGGCGACGCGGACGGTGTAGCGGGCGCCGGCGGCGAGCGGGCCGGTGGAGCGCCAGCGGTCGCCGTCGGCGGAGAGTTCGCCCGCCAGGTGGTGGCCCGACTCGTCGACGGCGGTGACGTCCGTGATGCGGGCGTCGCCGTCCTCGGTGCTGAGGGTGAGGGGCCTGTCGAGGGGGACCTCGCGGCCTTCGGCGGGGCTGTCGAAGGCGACCTGCCGGGCGGCGTCGTACGGCTGCGCGGAGAGGGGATGGCCGTCCGGTCCCCCGCAGCCGGCCAGGCCGGTGCCCGCGGCGACGGCCAGCAGGGAGCAGCTGAGGGCTGTGCGGAGGATCGGCTTGTGGCTCATGAGCACACCGTAGGAACGCCTGTCGAGCGCGGCACGCCGGATGGACCCGAAAGAGGGACCCGGCGGCCTCCTCTCGGAGTCCGCCGGGTCCCTCCACCGCTGCGGGTGGTCACTGGTTCTGGTTCTCGCCCCGGTAGTACTCGAAGACCCAGCCCCAGATGCCGATCAGGATGATCGGCAGGGAGAAGAACATCAGCCACCAGTCGAGCGCCACGGCGAGGAAGGCGAACGCGCCGCCGACGGCCAGGGCGAGCGGCTGCCAGCTGTGCGGCGAGAAGAAGCCCAGCTCACCGGCCTCGTCCGCGACGTCGGCCTCCTTGTCGTCCTGTGCCATGGCGTCCACGCGCCGGGCCGTGAAGGCCAGGTAGTAGCCGACCATGATCGCCAGGCCGAAGGCCATGAACAGCGCGGTGGTGCCGACCGCCTCCTTCGACCACAGGCCGTACAGGACGGCCATGGCCAAGAGGAAGAAGCTCAGCCAGATGAACATCTTGCCCTGGATCTTCACTTGCCGGCCTCCTTGCCGCCGACCAGCGCGCTGTCCTCGCGGCCCTGGTTGTCGAGCTGGTCGATCGCGGCGATCTCAGGGTGGTGCAGGTCGAACGCGGGCGATTCGGAGCGAATGCGCGGCAGGGTGAGGAAGTTGTGGCGCGGCGGCGGGCAGGACGTGGCCCACTCCAGCGACCGGCCGTACCCCCACGGGTCGTCGACCTCGATCTTCCTGCCGTACTTGGCGGTCTTCCAGACGTTGTAGAAGAACGGCAGGATCGACAGGCCCAGCAGGAACGAGCTGATCGTGGAGATCGTGTTCAGCGCGGTGAAGCCGTCCGCGGCCAGGTAGTCCGCGTAGCGGCGGGGCATGCCCTCGGCGCCCAGCCAGTGCTGGACGAGGAAGGTGCCGTGGAAGCCGATGAACAGCGTCCAGAAGGTGATCTTGCCGAGGCGCTCGTCCAGCATCTTGCCCGTGAACTTCGGCCACCAGAAGTGGAATCCGGCGAACATCGCGAACACCACGGTGCCGAAGACGACGTAGTGGAAGTGCGCGACGACGAAGTACGAGTCGGAGACGTGGAAGTCCATCGGGGGCGACGCCAGGATCACACCGGTCAGGCCACCGAAGGTGAAGGTGACCAGGAAGCCGATCGTCCAGAGCATCGGGGTCTCGAAGGACAGCGAGCCCTTCCACATGGTGCCGATCCAGTTGAAGAACTTCACACCGGTCGGGACCGCGATCAGGAAGGTCATGAAGGAGAAGAACGGCAGCAGCACGCCGCCGGTGACGTACATGTGGTGGGCCCACACCGTCACCGACAGGCCGGCGATCGCGATCGTCGCGGCCACCAGGCCGATGTAGCCGAACATCGGCTTGCGGCTGAAGACCGGGACGATCTCGGAGACGATGCCGAAGAACGGCAGCGCGATGATGTACACCTCGGGATGGCCGAAGAACCAGAAGAGGTGCTGCCAGAGCAGGGCGCCGCCGTTGGCCGGGTCGAAGACGTGCGAGCCGAACTTGCGGTCGGCCTCCAGCGCGAAGAGCGCCGCGGCCAGGACCGGGAAGGCGAGCAGGACCAGGACGCCGGTCAGCAGCACGTTCCAGGTGAAGATCGGCATGCGGAACATCGTCATGCCGGGGGCGCGCATGCAGATGATCGTGGTGATGAAGTTGACCGAGCCGAGGATCGTGCCGAAGCCGGAGAGCGCAAGGCCCATGATCCACAGGTCGGCGCCGACGCCCGGGGAGCGGATGGCGTCCGAGAGCGGGGTGTAGGCGAACCAGCCGAAGTCGGCGGCGCCCTGCGGGGTGAGGAAGCCGGCCACGGCGATGGTCGAGCCGAGCAGGTAGAGCCAGTAGGCGAACATGTTCAGCCGCGGGAACGCCACGTCGGGCGCGCCGATCTGCAGCGGCATGATCCAGTTCGCGAACCCGGCGAACAGCGGCGTCGCGAACATCAGCAGCATGATCGTGCCGTGCATCGTGAACGCCTGGTTGAACTGCTCGTTCGACATGATCTGCGTGCCGTGACGGGCCAGTTCGGCGCGCATGAACAGCGCCAGCAGACCGCCGATGCAGAAGAAGGCGAACGAGGTGACCAGGTAGAGCGTGCCGATCGTCTTGTGGTCGGTGGTGGTCAGCCACTTCACGGCGAGGCTACCGGGCTGCTTGCGCCGGACGGGCAGCTCGTTCTCGTACGGCTCCTTCGAGCCGTCGGCTGCCTCGGCGGCACCCTGAGGTTCGTTGAGGATGCTCACAGTTGGTTCTTCTCCGCATTCCTGGCCGGGTCCGTCTGCTCGATGCCCGACGGGATGTAGCCGGTCTGCCCCTTCTCGGCCAGCTCCTTGAGGTGCTGCTGGTAGCGCTCCGGGGAGACGACCTTGACGTTGAAGAGCATCCGGGCGTGGTCGACGCCGCACAGCTCGGCGCACTTGCCCAGGAAGGTGCCCTCCTGCGTGGGGGTCACCTCGAAGGCGTTGGTGTGGCCCGGGATGACGTCCTGCTTCATCAGGAAGGGGACCACCCAGAAGGAGTGGATGACGTCGCGGGAGGTCAGGACGAACCGGACCTTCTCGCCCTTGGGCAGCCACAGCGTCGGGCCGGGGTTGCCGGTCTGCGGGTTGCGCGTCCCGGGGACGCCCGCGTCGTGGACGCCCTCGGCACCGGCGGGGAACTGCTTCTGCCACTTGTCGGGGATGGCGTCGAGCTCCGGGGAGGGCTTGGCGCCGGTGGCGGCGTCGCCGTCCACGTTCTCGATGTAGTTGAATCCCCAGCTCCACTGGTAGCCGACCACGTTGACGGTGTGGGCGGGCTTCTCGGAGAGGGTGAGGAGCTTGGACTCGTCACGTGCCGTGAAGTAGAACAGCACCGAGACGATGACGAGGGGGGTCACCGTGTACAGGGCCTCGATGGGCATGTTGTACCGGGTCTGCGGAGGGACCTCCACCTTGGTGCGGCTGCGCCGGTGGAAGATGACGCTCCACAGGATCAGGCCCCACACGAGCACGCCCGTGGCGAGCGCCGCCGCCCACGAGCCCTGCCAGAGGGAGAGGATCCGCGGGGCCTCCTCCGTCACCGGGGTGGGCATGCCGAGGCGGGGGAAGTTCTTCCAGTCGTACGAGCAACCGGAGGCGGTGGCCAGGATCAGGCCCGCAGTCAGCACCTGCGGCAGCTTCCGCCGCATCGGGCGCCGCGACGAGCGGTCGGAGCCGTTGGGACTCACGTAGCGCCTTCCCGAGAGTCTCGCCCGCGGCTCGGCTGCGGCCGTCTCGCTGGTCGGTCGCCGCCCTGACGCGGGCAGGGGTTTGGATGTTTATGCGGAGCAAACCCTACTGGACGCCATCCGGGGCTGCGCGGGGAGGGTGCCCAACGCGCCGCCGGGCCCCTCTTTCGAGTTGTGTGCGCAGGTCGCGGGCGTGCGGCCGCGCCCGGAGGGGCGGGGGGTTAGCGTTGCCGCGTGGCCTACTTCGACGTCGCCTCCTCCGCCCCCCTCCACCCCGTCGCCCGCCGGGCGCTCCAGGCGTCCCTGGACGAGGGGTGGGCCGATCCGGCGCGCCCGTACCGCGAGGGCAGGCGCGCCCGGTTGCTGCTGGACGCCGCGCGGGAGGCGGCGGCGGAGGCGGTGGGGTGCCGCCCGGACGAGCTCGTGTTCACCCCTTCGGGGACGCACGCGGTCCACTCCGGCATCGCCGGGGCCCTCCAGGGGCGGCGCCGGGCGGGCCGGCACCTGGTCGTGTCGGCGGTGGAGCACTCCTCGGTGCTGCACGCGGCCGAGGCGCACGAGGCGGCGGGCGGGGCGGTGACGCGGGTGCCGGTGGGGCGGTCCGGGGCGGTGGCCCCGGAGGCGTACGCCGAAGCGCTGCGCGGGGACACGGCGCTGGCGTGCCTGCAGTCGGCCAACCACGAGGTGGGGACGGTGCAGCCGGTGGCGGAGGCGGCGGAGGCGTGCCGGGCGGCGGGGGTGCCGCTGCTGGTGGACGCGGCGCAGTCGCTGGCGTGGGGCCCGGTGGAGGGCGGTTGGTCCCTGCTGGCGGCGAGCGCCCACAAGTGGGGCGGCCCGGCGGGGGTCGGGCTGCTGGCGGTGCGCAAGGGGGTGCGGTTCGCGGCCCGGGGACCGGTGGACGAGCGGGAGTCGGGGCGGTCGGCCGGGTTCCCGAACCTGCCGGCGATCGTGGCGGCGGCGGCGTCGCTGCGGGCCGTGCGGGACGAGGCGGCGGCGGAGGCGGCGCGGCTGCGGGGGCTGGTGGACCGGATCCGGGCGGCGGTGGCGCGGTCGGTGCCGGAGACGGAGGTGGTGGGCGATCCGGTGCGGCGGCTGCCCCACCTGGTGACGTTCTCGTGCCTGTACGTGGACGGGGAGGCGCTGCTGCACGAGCTGGACCGGTCCGGTTTCTCCGTTTCGTCCGGTTCATCGTGTACGAGTGCGACGTTGGCGCCCAGTCACGTCCTGCACGCGATGGGGGTGCTGTCGGAGGGGAACGTCCGGGTGTCGCTGCCGCTGGGCGTGGCGGAGGCGGACGTGGAGCGGTTCCTGGAGGTGCTGCCGGGTGTGGTGGCCGGGGTGCGGGAACGGCTCGGGGCGCCGGCGGACGACCCGGCGGCGCCGGGCGGGGAGCCGGTGGTGGACGCGCTGGGGAAGCGGTGCCCGGTTCCGGTGATCGAGCTGGCGAAGGCGATCGGCGGGGTACCGGTCGGCGGGACGGTGCGGGTGCTCGCGGACGACGCGGCGGCGCGGCTGGACATCCCGGCCTGGTGCGGGATGCGGGGCCAGGAGTACGTGGGCGAGGAGCCGGCGGACCGGGGCACGGCGTACACGGTCCGCCGGCTCGTGTGAGGCGCCCGGCTACCCGAGGTGGACCCGGACGTCGGCGGCGGCCTCGTCGCCGTACGCCTTGGTGAAGCGCTCCACGAAGTGGGCGCGGCGCAGGGTGTACTCCTGCGTGCCGAGGGTCTCGATGACCAGGGTGGCGAGCATGCAGCCGATCTGGGCGGCGCGCTCCAGGCCGACGCCCCAGGAGAGGCCGGACAGGAAGCCGGCGCGGAAGGCGTCGCCGACGCCGGTCGGGTCGACCTTGGCCTCCTCCTCGGGGCAGGCGACCTCGACGGCGGGCTCGCCGGAGCGCTCGATGCGCACGCCGCGGGCGCCGAGGGTGGTGACGCGGTGGCCGACGCGGCCGAGGACCTCCTCGTCGCTCCAGCCGGTCTTGCTCTCGATCAGGCCCTTCTCGTACTCGTTGGAGAAGAGGTAGGCGGCGCCGTCGAGGAGGGTGCGGATCTCCTCGCCGTCCATCCGGGCGATCTGCTGGGAGAAGTCGGCGGCGAAGGGGATGCCGCGCGTCCGGCACTCCTCGGTGTGGCGGAGCATCGCCTCGGGGTCGTCCGCGCCGACGAGGACCAGGTCGAGGCCGCCGACGCGGTCGGCGACGGTCTTGAGCTCGATCAGCCGGGCCTCGCTCATGGCCCCCGTGTAGAACGAGCCGATCTGGTTGTGGTCGGTGTCGGTGGTGCAGACGAAGCGGGCGGTCTGGAGGACCTCGGAGATCCGCACGGAGTCGGTGTCCACGCCGTGCCGTTCGAGCCAGGCCCGGTACTCGTCGAAGTCGGAGCCGGCCGCGCCGACGAGGACCGGCCGGGTGCCCAGCTGGCCCATGCCGAAGCAGATGTTCGCGCCGACGCCTCCCCGGCGGACGTCGAGGCTGTCGACGAGGAAGGACAGGGAGACCGCGTGCATCCGGTCGGCGACGAACTGGTCGGCGAACCGGCCGGGGAAGGTCATGAGGTGGTCGGTGGCGATGGAACCGGTGACTGCGATGCGCACGGCGGCACGCTCCTGCGGGACGGCACGGACGGGACGGCTCACGCTATCGGGTGACGGGAGGGTGATGAAGAGGGGAAACTACCCGATAGTAGGCGTTCCCGGCCGGGGAACGGCGTGCGTACGGTGCCGGTATGGCGGACCACACCACCCCGTACCGGCGGCCGGAGCACGAGTTCACCCTGGCGGAGTTGTGCGGGGCCTCCGCGCGGATGGCGCCCCACTGGCGGGCCCCCGCGGCGGACCCCGCGCCCGTGCCGCCGTCGCTGATCCACGGGGTGGTGGTGGACGCCTGGTCCGTCCGGCTGATCGCCGGTGCCGCCGAGTACGGCGCCTGACACCCGTACGGCGCACGGAACCGCTCGCCCGTCCGCCCCGTCACACCCGTGTCTCCCGTCAGGCGGGAATACGACTGGTGACGTGGACCGACGAAGGAGCGTTGCGGTGAACGAGATGGAGACCGGTACGGACGGGGGCCCCGGCCGGCGGCGGCCGCTCGTCGCCGCCCTGGTGGCGACGGCGGTGCTGGCGGCGGGCGGCGGGACCTACCTGGCGGTGGCCCAACCGGGCGGCGGGCCCGCGGACCCGGCGCGG
>JAAXOU010000490.1 GCA_012396115.1 Streptomyces somaliensis DSM 40738
CGGTCCGCCCGCGCCCGCGGGAACGCGCCCGCTCCGGGCGGGCGGCGACGGGCGGCGACGGGCGGCGCCCGCGTTGTCGGTGGCGGCGGTTACGGTGTGTCGCATGGCTGCCCGTACGAGATCCGCCAAGGACCGGCCGTCCTACCGCTGCACCGAGTGCGGCTGGACGACCGCCAAATGGCTCGGCCGCTGCCCCGAGTGCCAGGCGTGGGGGACGGTGGAGGAGTACGGCGGCGCGCCCGCCGTCCGGACGACGGCGGCCGGCCGGGTGTCGACGGCGGCGCTGCCGATCGGCCAGGTCGACGGGCGGCAGGCCACGGCCCGCGCGACCGGCGTGGACGAGCTGGACCGGGTGCTGGGCGGGGGGCTCGTGCCCGGCGCGGTCGTCCTGCTCGCGGGCGAGCCCGGCGTCGGCAAGTCGACGCTGCTGCTGGACGTGGCGGCGAAGGCGGCGAGCGCGGACCACCCGACGCTGTACGTCACGGGCGAGGAGTCGGCGGGCCAGGTGCGGCTGCGGGCCGACCGGATCGGCGCGCTCCACGACCACCTGTACCTGGCGGCGGAGACGGACCTGTCGGCGGTGCTGGGCCACCTGGACGCGGTGAAGCCGTCGCTGCTGGTCCTGGACTCGGTCCAGACGGTCGCCTCGCCGGAGATCGACGGGGCGCCCGGCGGCATGGCGCAGGTGCGGGAGGTGGCCGGGGCGCTGATCCGGGCCTCCAAGGAGCGGGGCATGGCCACCCTCCTGGTCGGCCACGTCACCAAGGACGGCGCCATCGCGGGACCGCGGCTGCTGGAGCACCTGGTGGACGTGGTGCTGCACTTCGAGGGCGACCGGCACGCCCGGCTGCGGCTCGTGCGGGGCGTGAAGAACCGGTACGGCGCGACCGACGAGGTGGGCTGCTTCGAGCTGCACGACGAGGGCATCACGGGCCTGGCCGACCCGAGCGGGCTGTTCCTGACGCGGCGCGCCGAACCCGTGCCGGGCACCTGCCTGACGGTCACGCTGGAGGGGCGGCGGCCCCTGGTCGCGGAGGTGCAGGCGCTGACGGTCGACTCCCAGATCCCGTCGCCGCGGCGCACGACGTCGGGCCTGGAGACGTCCCGCGTGTCGATGATGCTGGCGGTGCTGGAGCAGCGGGGGCGGATCAGCGCGCTCGGCAAGCGCGACATCTACAGCGCGACGGTGGGCGGCGTGCGGCTCTCCGAGCCCGCGGCGGACCTGGCGATCGCGCTGGCGCTGGCGTCGGCGGCGTCCGACACGCCGCTGCCGCAGAACCTGGTGGCGATCGGGGAGGTGGGCCTCGCCGGGGAGGTGCGGCGGGTGACGGGCGTGCAGCGGCGGCTCGCGGAGGCGCACCGGCTGGGCTTCACGCACGCGCTGGTGCCGGGGGACCCGGGGAAGGTCCCCGCGGGGATGCGGGTGCTGGAGGTCGCGGACATGGGCGAGGCCCTCCGGGTCCTCCCCCGCACCCGCCGGCCCTCCGCCCCGGCCGCGGAGTAGGCGCCCCGCCCGGCCGCCGGGCGCCCGCCGGGGG
>JAAXOU010000491.1 GCA_012396115.1 Streptomyces somaliensis DSM 40738
CGCGGCGGCCGCGGGCCCGCCCGCCGCGTACGGCCGCAGCAGCCGCTCCGCCTCCGCCCCGTCGATCCTGCGCGCCGGGTCGCGCTCCAGCAGCCCCCGCACGACGGGCAGCAGCGCCCCCGCGGCGGCGGGCGGGCTGATCTCCGCCTCCACCACGGCGTGCAGCACCCCGCCCAGCGAGTCGCGGTGGAAGGGCGAGTGACCCGTCATCACCGCGCACAGCAGCACCCCCAGCGACCACAGGTCAGCCGCCGGCCCCGCCCGGTGGCCCTGCATCCGCTCCGGCGCGGTGTACTCGGGCGAGCCGACGAACATGCCCGCCTCGGTCAGCGTGGTCGCCCCCGCCAGCTGGGCGATCCCGAAGTCGGTGAGGACGACCCGCCCGGTGGCCTCCTCCACCAGCACGTTGGCCGGCTTCAGGTCGCGGTGGAGCACCCCGATCGCGTGCGCGGCGCGCAGCGCGGACAGCAGCGCCAGGCCGATCCGGGCCGCCTCGCGCGCGTCCACCGGGCCCCGGGCGGCGATCCGCTCGGCGAGCGACACGCCCTCGACGAACTCCATCACGATGTACGGGACGCCGTCCTCCTCCACCACGTCGTGGACGCAGACGATGTGCGGGTGGTGGACCCGGGCCACGGCGCGCGCCTCGCGCAACGTGGTGTCGACGGCCGCGTCGCCGCCGCTCGGGACGCCCGCGTCGACGTGGAGCTCCTTCACGGCGACCGGGCGGCCCAGCAGTTCGTCGTGGGCGCGCCACACGGTCCCCATCCCGCCGCGCCCCAACCGGGCCTCCAGGCGGTAGCGGCCGACGATCCGCCGCCGCTCGCGCGCCGGGCCGGTCCGCCGCGGTTCCCCCTGCTCCTCCGGCCTCCGCCCTCCGACCGACACGGCCCACCTCCTCCGCTCGCACCGAGGAGGTCACCCCTCGGCGGGTCGCCAGTGGCGCAGCACGATGTCGAACTGCTCCCGCGTGGTCGCCCAGTCCTCCTCGGGAGACGACATGTACAGCGCGTACTCGGTTCCGTCGTCCGTGTAGTACACCTGGTCTATCGCGTGGCGCTTACCGGGGTGTGTCCTTTTCTCGTACCAGGTGAACTCCCAGAGACAGGATTCCAGCTGATCACGGAACGTATTCCGCTCCAGCCCCACTCGGCGGTACCGCGGCAGCCTCTCCCGCAGGGTCTCCTCCACGTCGAGCATGTGCGCGTACGGGCTCTCGAAGTCCGGCGCCTCGTCGACGCTGACGCGGATGCGGTGCCTGCCGTTGTCCGGGGTGTAGTCGATCTGGCCGCCCTCCGTCTGCCGCTTCCAGCCGACCGGTACGAGCAGGCTGAAACCGAGCGGGTCCCGCACCCGCTCCCACCCCCGCGGCACCCCGCCCGGGCCGGGGGACGCGCCCGGCACGGGAGTGGCGCCCGGTGTGGTGGTGGCGCCGGCGACGACCCCGCCGGTGTGGACGGTCCGGCCGGCGTCGGCGTACCGCATGGCGGCGAACCCGGCGCCCGCGCCGACCGCCGCCGCGAGGAGCACGGCCGCG
>JAAXOU010000492.1 GCA_012396115.1 Streptomyces somaliensis DSM 40738
GGCCAGGTCGTCCGCCGCGGGCGCCGCCAGCGAGAACAGCCCCTCCAGCCGGCCCGCCGCCGCCGCCCGCAGCCGCGGCTCCGGGTCGCGCAGCTGCGCCCCCACGAGCCGCACCACCTCGTCGTACGCCCCGCGCCAGGTGCGGACGAGGTTGCCGCACATCCACACCGCGTCGGTCCGCTGCGCGCTGTCGGGGCTGCGCAACTGGGCGGCGACCAGGGCTATGCGGTCGTCGACCCGGTCGTCGAGGGCGCCGTGCAGCGTGCGGAGCAGGTCGTCCGCCCACGCCGTGCCGCGCCCCGCCCGCTGCTCCTCGCGCAGCTCCCGCGCCTGCCCGACGAGCGTCGGGGCGGCGGGCCGCGCCTCGGACGGCTCCGCCGGCGGCACGGGGTGCACGGGGCCCGCCGGAGCCGGTGCCTCCCGCACTCCGGGCGGCGTCCGGGAGTTGGCCGAATTCCACGGGGTCGGAGCGGTGTCGGGAGCCCCGGGGCCCGTTCCCGCCCTCGCGCCGGCGCCGCCGGGCGGCCGGGTCCCGCACTGGCGCAGCTCCGCCAGCAGACCGGTCACGGTCGGCACGACGTCGCGCGGCAGCCGTCCCGGCGCGCACCGCGCGAGCTGGGCCAGCGCGGCCAGCCGCAGGGCGGGGTCCTGGGCGGCGCCGGAGAGCCAGGACAGCCAGCCGGCCGTCTCCTGGCGCAGGGACTCGTACCGCAGGGCGATCCTGCCGACCGCCTCGACCAGCGCGAGCCTCACCTCCGTGTCGCGCTCGACGGTGAGCCGCTCCCGCAGCAGGTCCAGCACGCGCACCGGGTCGCCGTGCAGGGAGGCCAGCGCGCCGGGGACCGCGAGCCGCACCTCCCGGTCCTCGTCGCCGACCAGGGCCAGGAACACGTCCGCACCGGCGGCCACGGCCGCGGCGGCCATGGCGTAGTTGGCGGCGCCCTCGAACTCCTCGTCCTCCGGGTCGAGTTCCTGCAGCTCGTCGTCGCCGGACAGGTCGATGCCGCCGATGCTGGCGAGCAACTCCACGACGCAGCCCCGGTCCTGGACGTCGGGGCGGGCCGCGAGCTCCAGCAGGAACGGGATGCACGCCAGCGTCGAGTCGTAGACGTCGCCCTGGTGGTGCACCGTTCCGTACATCCCGTCCAGCGCCCACTCGCGCTCCGCCGGGTCGTCGGACGCCAGGCCGCGCAGGAGCGCGGGCACGTCGTCGGCCGGACCGTAGGCATGACCCAGCGAGGCCCAGTCGACCTCGTCGATCCCCCTGAACATGCCTTCCCTCCCCGTGGACCCTGCGCTTGGGGGCAATAGTGCACCACACCGCGGACGGCGATGCCCCGGCAATCGGACACCCCGGAGACGTCCTCGCGACCCGTCCGCGCCACCCCCCGGCCGCGGCCAGGTCGCCCTCATGACGTCCGGCCGGCCGCTGATGCTCCAGGTCACCCCGGACAAGTACGTCAACGTCGACGCGGACGCGATCGTCGCCTGGTCGTCGGCGCTGCGCGTGCAGAT
>JAAXOU010000493.1 GCA_012396115.1 Streptomyces somaliensis DSM 40738
AGCGCAGCAGCTCGCGGGCCTCCTCGACCTCGCAGGGCCAGGGCGACGGCGGCGGAGGCGGCGGCCGGGGCGAGCGCGAGCAGCGTCAGCGCGGCCGGTACCGGCAGGGGCCGTGCGCCGGACGGCGGTCCGGCGGTCCCGTTCAGCGGCGGTCCGGGCAGGTCGCCGCGCAGGAGCAGGTAGGACATGAGCGCGAGTGCCGAACCGAGCGCGCAGGCGGCGGCGGTCGACGTGGCCGCGACGGCGGCGAGCCGGACCGGGCCGAGCCCGGCGGAGGAGAGGCCGGGACGGGGGCGGGCGACCGGGTCGGTGCGTGCCACGGCGGCGGCCAGGTACGCGGTGGCGGCGAGCGGCAGGGCGCACCAGGCGAGCCGGAGCAGGGAGGCGGACGGCCGTTCGGGGTGCGCCACGGCGTACCCGAGGACGTACAGCAGCAGGAAGCCCGTCCCGGCCGAGGCCGTGGTGACCAGCAGTCGCCGCAGCAGGAGGAAGGGGTGGGCGCCGAGGGTCAGACGGAGAGCGAGCACGTGTCGAGCTCCTCCGCGTCGGCGGCCTGCGGGGCGTCGGCGCGACGTCCGTCGAACAGGGCGACGGTGCGGTCGGCGAAGGCGGCGACGTCCGCGTCGTGCGTGGCGAGGACGACCGTGACCCGGTGCGAGCGCGCCGCGGCGGTGAGGGCGCGCAGGACCTGCGTGCCCTCCGTGCTGCGCAGGGGGGCGCCGGGTTCGTCGGCGAAGAGGACGGTGGGCTCGGCGGCGAGCGCGCGGGCGACGGTGACGCGCTGGCGCTGTGACTGGAGCAGGGCGCGGGGCCGCCGCTTGGCGCAGTCGCCGACGTCGAGCCGCTCCAGCCACTCGAGGGCGGCGGCCTTGGCCGTCCGGCGGGGGACGCCGCGCAGCAGCAGGGGCAGGGCGGCGTTCTCCCAGGCGGTGAGTTCGGGTACGAGGGCGGGCTCGGGGTCGATCCAGGCGAACCGGTCGCGGGCCAGCCGTTCGCGCTGGGGCGGGCTCATGGTGTGGACGGGCGCGCCGTCGAACCAGACCTCGCCCTCCTCGGGTACGGTCCGGCCGGCGAGGCAGTGCAGCAGGGTCGTTTTTCCACAGCCTCGCGGGCCGTGGACGGCGAGGATCTCGCCCTCGCGGACGCCGAGCGAGACGCCGCTGAGGGCGGGGGAGCCGTTGTGCGTGTGGTGCAGGGAACGCGCCCACAGCACGTCGTTGTCGGGCGGGGCCGCCATGTCTCTCATCCCCTCGGGTCAGTTCGGAGCCTTCTGAAGATCCCCCCGAACCGGTCGGAACATAACACGTAGTCCACCGGCCCCCGGCGGGACGGCGCCGCCACGGGGAACGCCGCGGTCCGGATGCACCCGCGCGGGCGCATCCGGACTACGGGCCGGTCGGCGCGGGGCCGGCGCGGCCGGGGAGGAGGGCCGACCGGGGAGGAGGGCCGGCGCGGCCGGGGGAGGGCCGGGCCGGCCGGACGGCCGGGGAC
>JAAXOU010000494.1 GCA_012396115.1 Streptomyces somaliensis DSM 40738
CGGCGGGTGGACGCCACGACACCGCACCCCCCGCGCCCCGGCCGCGCCCCGTACGCCCCGCCGCCCCCGCGCCCGCCGCACCGGAGGCTCCTGCCGCCGCTGGGCACCCTGGCGGGCGCCGCGGCGGCCTTCGCGTACGTCGGCGCCGTCGACCCGAACGAGCCCGGCCACTACCCCGTCTGCCCCCTGCTGCGGTACACGGGGCTGTACTGCCCCGGCTGCGGCGGGCTGCGCAGCGCCCACGCCCTCGTCCACGGGGACCTCGGCGCCGCCCTCGGCGCCAACGCCGTGGCGGTCGCCGGGTACGCGGCCTTCGCCGTGTTCACGGTGTTCTGGCTGGTCAGGGCCGCCCGCGGGCTTCCCGTGCGGCTCGACCCGAGCCCGTCGCTGCTGTGGCTGCTCGGCGGGGCGTGGGCCGTCTTCACCGTCGTGCGGAACCTGCCCTTCGGCTCCGCGCTCGCCCCGTGAGGACCGGGGCCGCCGCCGGGGCGCCGGCCGGATGCGGATGACGGCCCCGCCTCCGGATACCATCGAGGTGTCCGGACCGATCGAACACCACCCTCCCGGAAGGGGCCCCTCGCGTGAGCGTGCTCGACGAGATCATCGAAGGCGTGCGCGCCGACCTCGCGGAGCGGCAGGCGCGGGTCTCCCTCGACGAGCTCAAGGAGCGGGCCGCCAGGGCCCCCCAGGCCCGGGACGGCGCCGCCGCCCTGCGCGGCGAGGGCGTCAAGGTGATCTGCGAGGTCAAGCGCTCCAGCCCCTCCAAGGGCGCCCTGGCCGCCATCGCCGACCCGGCGGGCCTCGCCGCGGACTACGAGGCGGGCGGCGCGGCCGTGATCTCCGTCCTCACCGAGCAGCGGCGCTTCGGCGGCTCCCTCGCCGACCTGGAGGCCGTCCGCGCGCGGGTCGACGTGCCGGTCCTGCGCAAGGACTTCATCGTCACCTCGTACCAGCTGTGGGAGGCCCGCGCGTACGGCGCGGACGTCGCCCTGCTGATCGTGGCCGCCCTGGAGCAGCCCGCGCTGGTCTCGCTGATCGAGCGCGCCGAGTCCATCGGGCTCACCCCGCTGGTCGAGGTCCACGACGAGGAGGAGGTCGCCCGCGCCGTGGACGCGGGCGCCCGGGTCATCGGCGTCAACGCCCGCGACCTGAAGACCCTCAAGGTGGACCGCTCCACCTTCGAGCGCGTCGCCCCCGAGATCCCGTCCCGCGTCGTCAAGGTCGCCGAGTCCGGCATCCGCGGCCCGCACGACCTGATCGCCTACGCCAACGCGGGGGCCGACGCGGTGCTCGTCGGCGAGTCCCTGGTGACCGGCCGCGACCCGAAGTCCGCCGTGGCGGACCTCGTCGCCGCCGGGGCGCACCCGGCGCTGCGGCACGGCCGGGACTGAGGCCCCCGCCGTGCCCGTTCCCGCAGCCCCGGCCGCGGTCCGCCCCCGCGAACTCCCGGCCGCGCCCCCGCAGGCGTACGCCCGGCTCGCCC
>JAAXOU010000495.1 GCA_012396115.1 Streptomyces somaliensis DSM 40738
CCCGGCGGGCGCGGGGGCCGGAGCGCGGGGGCGCCGCGGGCGGCCGGTCACCGGTCGGCCGCGAAGGCGCGCAGGCGGGCCTCGGTCTCCTCGTCCATCGGGAAGAACGTCTCCACGGCCAGCTCGGAGAGCGTCACGTCCGCGGGCGCGCCGAACGTGGCGATCACGCTGAAGAAGGACATCACCCCGTACGGCGTGCGGACGCGCAGCGGCACCGCGATGCCCGCCGGGTCGACCGGCTCCGGCTCGGGGCCGGGGGGTGGCGGGTACGCGGCCACCTCCTCGTACAGGTCCCGCAGGTCGGGGCGGCCGGTGGCGGCGACCTGGTGGCGCAGGCGGCCCAGCGCGTGCGCGCGGACCTCCGCGAAGTTCACGCACCGCGGGGCCAGGCCGTCCGGGTGGAGGACCAGCCGCATCACGTTGCCGCCCGACTCCGTCAGGTGGGGCGGTACGGAGTCGAGCAGGACGGACATCGCGCGGTTGCGGTCGAGGAGGTTCCACACGCCGTCCACGGCGGCGGCCGGGTAGGGCTCGTGGCGCAGCAGCATCGTCCTCAGCGCCGCGCGGGCCATCGCCATCCGCCCGCCGTCCAGCGGGCTCTCCCGGTAGGCGGGGGCGTAACCGGCCGCCAGCAGCAGGGCGTTGCGGTCGCGCAGCGGCACGTCCAGGTGCTCGGCGAGCCGCAGCACCATCTCCCGGCTCGGGCGGGCGCGGCCGGTCTCCACGCAGGACAGGTGCCGCGTGGACGTCTCCGCCCTCAGGGCCAGGTCGAGTTGGCTGAGCTTCCGGCGCAACCGCCACTCGCGCAGCAACCGCCCCGCACCGGGCGTGTCGTCGGTCCTCACGGCTCCACCGTACGCACCGGCCGCGCCGGGGCCATGACCCGGGAGGTCATGGATTCCGCGACCCGCCGCGTGGGACGGTGCGCTCACCGCCACCCGAGGAGGAGACCCGCCATGACGCACCCCCTGCCCGTACGCGACACCGCCCCGTACCCGGCCGGCCCGGACCGGTTCCTGCGGACGGTGCTGCGCGTGGACGGCGCGAGCACCGCGGTGACGGGCGCCGCGCTGGTGGCCGCCGCCGGGCCGCTCGGGTCGGCCACGGGCATGCCGGTGGCGTTCTCGGTCGCCTTCGGGGTCTTCCAGCTCTGCGGGGCGGCCGCGCTCCTGTGGATCGCCCGCCGCCCGGTCCTCCCGCCCCCGCTCGTCCGGGCGGTCGTCGCGGTCAACGGGGCCTCGGCCGTCGCCTGCGCCGCCGTCGCGTTCGGCGACGTCGTGCCGCTCTCCGGCTTCGGGACCGTGTTCATGCTGATCGGCGCGGTGGTCGTGGCGGTCTACGCGGTACTGGAGTGGGCCGGGCTGCGCCGGACGGCAGCCGCCGGCTGAGGCGGCGGGGCGCCCGGCGGTACAGGGCCCGCGGCCGGGCGGGCACGGGGACGGGGCCGGGCGGCGCACCGGTCGCGGGGGTGTTCGGCGGGG
>JAAXOU010000496.1 GCA_012396115.1 Streptomyces somaliensis DSM 40738
GTCGGTCCCGCCGGGGGCGTAGCCCGGGCCGCCGCGGGGCGCGGGGCCCGTGGGCCGCCCCCGCCGGGAGCGCCGGACCCCCGTAGAATCCCCGCGTGGCCGGCAGGATCAACGACGACGACGTGAAGGCGGTGCGGGACGCCGTCCCGATCGACGCCGTCGTGTCCGAGTACCTCCAGCTGCGCGGCGCCGGCGGCGGCAACCTCAAGGGGCTGTGCCCCTTCCACGACGAGAAGTCCCCCTCCTTCCAGGTCAGCCCCGCCAAGGGCCTCTTCCACTGCTTCGGCTGCCAGGAGGGCGGGGACACCATCGCCTTCGTCATGAAGATCGACCACCTCTCCTTCTCGGAGACGGTGGAGCGGCTCGCCGCCCGCGCCGGCATCACCCTCCGCTACGAGGAGGGCGGCTACAACCCCGCCCACCAGCGCGGCGAGCGCATCCGCCTGATCGAGGCGCACAAGGCGGCGGCGCAGTACTACGCCGAGCAGCTCGACGGCGCCGAGGCGGAGATCGGGCGCAGGTTCCTCGCCGAGCGCGGCTTCGACGAGGCCGCCGCCCGCCGCTTCGGCGTCGGCTACAGCCCGGCCGGCTGGGACCACCTCACGCGCCACCTGCGCGGCAGGGGCTTCTCCGACAAGGAGCTGGTCCTCTCCGGACTGTCCCAGGACGGCCGCCGCGGCCCCGTCGACCGCTTCCGCGGCCGGCTGGTGTGGCCCATCCGCGACGTGGGCGGCGACGTGGTCGGCTTCGGCGCCCGCCGGCTCCGCGACGACGACAACGGCCCCAAGTACCTCAACACGCCCGAGACGCCGATCTACCGCAAGTCGCAGGTCCTCTACGGCATCGACCTCGCCAAGAAGGACATCGCCAAGGCCAGCCGCGCCGTCGTCGTCGAGGGGTACACCGACGTCATGGCCTGCCACCTCGCCGGCGTCACCACCGCCATCGCGACCTGCGGCACCGCCTTCGGCGGCGACCACATCAAGATCCTGCGCCGGCTGCTGATGGACAACGGCTCCGCCCGCGTGATCTTCACCTTCGACGGGGACGCGGCCGGCCAGAAGGCCGCGCTGCGGGCCTTCGAGGACGACCAGAAGTTCGCCGCCGAGACGTACATCGCGATCGCCCCGGACGGCATGGACCCCTGCGAGCTGCGCCTGGCGAAGGGGGACGAGGCGGTGCGGGAGCTGGCCGAGCCGCGCACCCCGCTGTTCGAGTTCGCGCTGCGGCAGATCGTCAACCGGTACGACCTGGAGACCCCGGCGGGCCGCGCCGCCGCGCTCGACGAGGCCGCGCCGGTCGTCGCCCGCATCAAGAACGTCGCCTCGCAGCACGAGGTCGCGGTGGAACTGGCCGGGATGCTCGGCATCCTGGACACGCAGTTCGTCGTCAGGCGCGTCGCCCAGCTCGCCCGGTGGGCCCGTGAGCGCGGCGGCGCCCCCGACGGCCGCCCCCGCCCCGGCGCGGGC
>JAAXOU010000497.1 GCA_012396115.1 Streptomyces somaliensis DSM 40738
CACCCGCATCCCGTACGTCGCCCCCCGGGCATCACCCGCGCCACTCGCCCCCCACCCGTCCTCCCGCCGACCGCACGTCCCGGAAAGAGACATGACCAGCGCCACCCAGGCCCCTCCCGCCGCCGTACCCGACACCGCCCCGGCACAGCGCCGCATCCTGCGCGTCCTGGTGGCCTCCCAGATCCTCAGCGGCGCCGGACTCGCCGCCGGCGTCACCGTGGGCGCCCTCCTCGCCCAGGACATGCTCGGCTCCACCAGCCTCGCCGGACTGCCCAGCGCCCTGCTCACCGCCGGGTCCGCCCTCGCCGCCGTCACCGTGGGCCGCCTCTCCCAGGCCCGCGGCCGCCGCCCCGGCCTCACCGCCGGGTACCTCACGGGCGCGATCGGCAGCGCCGGCGTCATCGCCGCCGCCGTCCTGGACAATCCCGCCCTGCTCTTCACCGCGCTGTTCGTCTACGGCGCGGGCACCGCCACCAACCTCCAGGCACGCTATGCCGGAGCCGATCTCGCCGCCCCCGGCCACCGCGCCCGCGCCGTCTCCACCGTCCTGGTCGCCACCACCCTCGGAGGCGTCGCCGGTCCCAACCTCACCGCTCCCGCCGGCGCCCTGGCCGAGAGCCTCGCCGTCCCCCACCTCGCCGGCCCCTTCCTCCTCTCGGGCGCCGCCTACGTCCTCGCCGCGCTCGTCCTCGCCCTCTGGCTGCGGCCCGACCCCCTCCTCCTGGCCCGCGCCCTCGCCGACACCGAGCGGGACGCGGCCCCCGCCGGAGGAGAGCCCGCCCGGCCCGAGCACGAGGGCCGCGGCGTCGTACCCGGCGCGCTCGTCATGGTCCTCACCCAGCTCGTCATGGTCGCCATCATGACGATGACCCCGGTCCACATGCACGACCACGGCCACGGCACCGCCGCATCCGGCCTCGTCATCGCCGTCCACATCGGTGCCATGTACCTGCCCTCCCCCCTCACCGGCTGGCTCGTCGACCGCTGCGGACGCACGAGGACCGCCGCCGCCTCCGGCGTCACCCTCCTGGCCGCCGGCGTCCTCGCCGCCACCGCGCCCGGCGACTCCGTCGCCCTTCTCGCCCTCGCCCTGGCCCTGCTCGGCCTCGGCTGGAACCTCGGCCTCGTGACCGGTACCGCGATCATCACCGACACCGTCCCGATCGCCACCCGGGCCAAGACCCAGGGCACGGTCGACGTGGCCGTCGCCATCGCCGGCGCCACCGGGGGCATGGCCTCCGGCGCCGTGGTCGACGCCACCGGCTACCCCGTCCTCGCCCTCGCCGGCGGCCTCCTCTCCCTCCTTCTGCTGCCGGTCGCCGCCGCCACCGCCCGGCGCCGGTGAGGAACCCCGTGGACCCCGCCTCCGACACCCCCGCCCCCCGCATCCTCGCCTCCGACGCCCCCGCCTCCGACGCCCCCG
>JAAXOU010000498.1 GCA_012396115.1 Streptomyces somaliensis DSM 40738
TGATGTCGTCGTGCCGGGCGGACCGGGCCGTCGACGCGCCCGGCAGGGACGGGCCCGGCGACGCCGCCTCCCGCTCCGAGCAGCGGACCGCCCCGCCGCGGACCGGCCCCTCGCGCCCCGCGCCCGTCGGGCCGGCGACGTACGCGCAGATGATGGCCCGGCAGTTCCCGTTCGACCCCGCGATGAAGGGCTCCGGCGAGTTCGAGGCCGTTCCCGGGATGGACGAGGCGCCCGGCAAGGGGCGGAAGCTCCGCTACCGCGTCGACGTGGAGAAGGGGCTCGGGCTCGACGGCGGGCTGTTCGCCCGGGCCGTGCAGCAGACCCTCAACGACGACCGCAGCTGGGCGCACGGCGGCGCCATGACGTTCGAGCGGATCTCCACCGGCAGGCCCGACTTCGTCGTCACGCTGGCCAGCCCGGGCACGACCGCCGTCTGGTGCGCCAAGTCCGGGCTCGACACGACCGTCGACAACGTCTCCTGCGACTCCGCCGCCACCGACCGCGTCATGATCAACGCCTTCCGGTGGGCGCGGGGGGCCGACACCTTCGGTCCCGGGGCGATGCTCGCCTACCGGCAGATGCTCATCAACCACGAGGTCGGCCACCGCCTCGGCCACAACCACCGCACCTGCCAGACCCCCGGCGCGCCGGCGCCCGTGATGCAGCAGCAGACCAAGTCGCTGGAGATCGACGGCATCAAGTGCCGTCCCAACCCCTGGGCCTACCCGGGCGACTGACGCCCCGCCGCCCGGGCCGGACCTCACGGATCGTGACCGGTCGCGGTCTTAGCGCAACGAAACGCCGTCGGCGTGGGAAAGTCACGCGCATTCACCCCTTCCGGTGGTGTGGCGGACAACCGTCCGCCACACCACCCGCCCGTCCGCTTACGGTCGTCCCGCCGCGGGGTCGCCGAACCGACGGCGCCGTCCACGAAGGAGATCGGGGGTGTACTCGTGCGGATCGGACTGCTCGCGGAGGGCGGGTGCCCGTACGCCTCGGGTGGGTCCGGACCCTGGTACGACCGGCCTACGCGCGGGCCTTCCCGGTACCGGGCCGCTCGGCGGGGGGATCCCCGGTGCGGGGCATTCCCGTACGGGGACCTCCGGTGCGGGGCCGTCCAGGGCGGGGGCCTCCGATGCGAGGTCCCCGGATGCGGGGCCGACCGGTGCGGGGTCCCCGGGAGCGGGGCCCACCGGTACGAGGTCCCCCGGAGCGGGGCCCACCGGGGCGAGATCCGCCGGTGCGGGGCCGGCGTCCGGTTACCGGACCGCCGCCCCCCGGTCGCGCGCCGGAGCGCACGCGGCGCGGCCTCCTCCGGCCACCCGGTAGAGGCGGTCGTCCTTCATGGCCGGGGCGATGATCTGCAGACCGACCGGCAGGCCGTCCTCCGGCGCCAGGCCGCAGGGGAGCGACATGGCGGCGTTGCCCGCGAGGTTGGTCGGGAT
>JAAXOU010000499.1 GCA_012396115.1 Streptomyces somaliensis DSM 40738
TTCAAGGTCGCCGACCTCTCCCTGGCCGAGTTCGGCCGCAAGGAGATCACTCTCGCCGAGCACGAGATGCCCGGCCTGATGGCGATCCGCGAGGAGTACGCCGAGGCCCGGCCGCTGGCCGGTGCCCGCATCACCGGCTCCCTGCACATGACCGTGCAGACCGCCGTCCTCATCGAGACCCTGGTCGCCCTCGGTGCCCGGGTCCGCTGGGCCTCCTGCAACATCTTCTCCACCCAGGACCACGCCGCCGCCGCCGTCGCCGTCGGCCCCGACGGCACCCCGGAGGACCCCAAGGGCGTCCCCGTCTTCGCCTGGAAGGGCGAGACGCTGGAGGAGTACTGGTGGTGCACCGAGCAGGCCCTGACCTGGCCGGACAGCTCCACCGGCGGCCCCAACATGATCCTCGACGACGGCGGCGACGCCACCCTCCTGGTCCACAAGGGCGTCGAGTTCGAGAAGGCCGGCCAGGCCCCGGACCCCTCCACCGCGGACAGCGAGGAGTACGCCCACATCCTGCGCCTTTTGAACCGCACCCTCACCGAGGACCCGCAGAAGTGGACCCGCCTGGCCTCCGAGATCCGCGGCGTCACCGAGGAGACCACCACGGGCGTCCACCGCCTGTACGAGATGCACCGCGCCGGCACGCTGCTCTTCCCCGCGATCAACGTCAACGACGCGGTCACCAAGTCGAAGTTCGACAACAAGTACGGCTGCCGCCACTCCCTGATCGACGGCATCAACCGCGCCACCGACGTCCTGATCGGCGGCAAGGTCGCCGTCGTCTGCGGCTACGGCGACGTGGGCAAGGGCTGCGCCGAGTCCCTGCGCGGCCAGGGCGCCCGGGTCATCGTCACCGAGATCGACCCGATCTGCGCCCTCCAGGCGGCGATGGACGGCTACCAGGTCACCACCCTGGACGAGGTCGTCGAAACCGCCGACATCTTCATCACCACCACCGGCAACAAGGACATCATCATGGCCTCGGACATGGCCAGGATGAAGCACCAGGCCATCGTCGGGAACATCGGCCACTTCGACAACGAGATCGACATGGCCGGCCTCGCGAAGATCCCCGGCATCGTCAAGGACGAGGTCAAGCCGCAGGTCCACACCTGGACCTTCCCCGACGGCAAGAAGATCATCGTCCTCTCCGAGGGCCGCCTGCTCAACCTGGGCAACGCCACCGGCCACCCCTCCTTCGTGATGTCCAACTCGTTCGCGGACCAGACCCTGGCCCAGATCGAGCTCTACACGAAGCCGGAGCAGTACCCCACCGACGTGTACGTCCTGCCCAAGCACCTCGACGAGAAGGTCGCCCGCCTCCACCTCGACGCACTCGGCGTCAAGCTCACCACGCTCCGCCCGGAGCAGGCCGAGTACATCGGCGTGAAGGTCGAAGGCCCCTACAAGCCGGCCCACTACCGCTACTGAC
>JAAXOU010000005.1 GCA_012396115.1 Streptomyces somaliensis DSM 40738
GAGGGTAAGGCTCCCAGGAGACGACTGGGTTGATAGGCCGGATATGGAAGCCCAGTGATGGGTGGAGTTGACCGGTACTAATAGGCCGAGGGCTTGTCCTCAGGTGCTCGCGTCCACTGTGTTGTTCTGAAGGAACGACCTCCCGTGATGTCCGGTTGAGGTGGTTATCTTCATAGTGTTTCGGTGGTCATAGCGTGAGGGAAACGCCCGGTCACATTCCGAACCCGGAAGCTAAGCCTTTCAGCGCCGATGGTACTGCAGGGGGGACCCTGTGGGAGAGTAGGACACCGCCGAACAATCCTTGTCAAAGAGCCCCGCACCGCCAGGTGCGGGGCTCTTTCGCGTTTCCGGTTCTTTCAAGCCGACGGTTCTGTCGAATTCCCAGCGCCGGTGTGAGCTTGTGCCGTATGCCACTGGTAGCGGCCAGATCGTGAGTCGGCCCGATCCTGCGGGCCCAGGTCGCGAGGCTAGTACTCCAACTGTAAATAACGATCGCCCTTTGCTCGCGACTCGACGACTGTAGTGGCAGGCCCGGGAACGGGCTTGATGACGACGCCGCCATTCGCCGGTGCTTCGGTTGCGGCGGATCAGCAGGTGGCGGTGGCCTGGCGCGGTGCTGGGCAGGTCGATGTGGGCCCAGGCGTAGAAGTTGAGTCCGGTGGGCCGGCAGCGGTCGGGCTGGTCGGTCCACGAGGGTGGGGCGTAGAGCTCTCGGTCCAGTACGGCATGTCCGCGCCGACCTGCGTAGGCCCTGCGTAAGCGAGGTAGACGGCGACTTGGGCGTTTTCGATTCTGCCCGCGGTGCCGGTGTGCTGGCGCTGCACGCCGACGGCGTGGATGCCCTTCTTCACGTCGCCGGTCTCGTCGACCACAAGCACCGCCTAGGCGTCGTGCAGGTGCTCGACCACACGTAGTCGCGCAGGTCGTCACGGACGGCGCCGGCGTCCCACTCGGCGCGGCTGAGCAGGTGCTGCATGGCGTCGGGGCTGGCCTCGCCGGCCCATTCGGCGATGGTCCAGCAGTTCTTCCGCGGCAGGTCCGTGGGCAGTCCCAGCACCAGGTGTCGTATTCGCCGTCGGGGTTCGATCCGGGCGAACCTGCCCGTGATGCGGTCCATCAGGTCCTCGAACGCTTCCTGCCAGCGGACAGCGTCTACGCTGTGGCCTGTGGCCACCGACTGATCGTTTGTCTTCACACACCGATGATCAACGGTGGCCGTACCTGTCAGTGCCAGGAGGACGGAACGGCTCGTCGAAGGAGGCGCAGTGCTGGGATTGCTGGGTTTTTACGACGAGTTGAGCGGCCGCTCCGGCCAGGCGAGCGGATCGATCCATGACGCCGTCCGGTCCGTCGGCGAGCCGGACGAGCCGGACCTGGTGGCCTACCTGGACGCTGGCCACTTCCTGATCGACGTCATGGAAGCCGGACCCGACGTCATCACCGGCAGCCCCCACCGACACTCTCCGGGATGCTCGTCACTGGTGACCGACGGCACCTGGTTGTGGCGCCAGGACTTCCCGCACTACCTGGAAACCCACCACGTCTCGCTGCCCCGGACGTTCCTTGAACACGTCCGCAGCCAGAACTACCGGATGCCCACCATCGCCGTCGCGCAGTTCGCTCCGCACTACAACGAGACCATGCCGCTGGTCGGTTGGGCCTCGGCCGTCCCGTGGCGATCGACTGCGACCACGCTCGTACCCGAACCACGAGCAGTGACCAGCAAAGCCCAGTTCGACGCGGCGAAGCCGGCCCAGGACCGGAATCGGCCGCAAGGCAGCTGGAGCAAACGGCGCAAGCCACGGAAGGCATAGGCACCAGCAGCCCAAGAGCGATCTACAGCTGGAGCACTAGCCGCGGGCAGCCGGAGACCCCGCCGTGTGCTTTCCGAGCTTCTCCGCGACCCGGTTCCGGAGGAGTTCGTACTCCTCGCGCAGCCGGACGAGCTTCGGCGGCCGGGGAACGACGACGCCCCCGGTGACGATCTCCTCCGGCCCGAACTGCTCACGGGTGAGATCGACCTCCACACCCATGCCGAGCCGGTTCCACCAGTGGTAATCCGTGCGCACACCGTCCACCAGCACCTCGCCGCGGATCAGCTCGCCTCCCAGCAGGTCGTTGAGCACCATTGCGGTGACACCGCACTGGTCCCGGGCGGGGTTGTCCGGCGTCCAGCGCGCCCGGAACTCGGGCGTGCACGTGTCGGCGCCCCAACTGCTGCGAACGGCCTGCTCGATGTCGGTGAGGAGCAACGGTGTCGTCATGGCGGTCATCCTCGCAGCCGGCGCTGACAACAGCGGGCGGCGGCGAACCCCACAGGCCGGCCGTGACGAAGGCGGCTGGCGGATCTACGGCGGCGGGGCGCCCCCGGCCGGGAGCGGACGGCGGTGGACGGCGTGAGGCGGGAGGGGAGCGGCGTCGGGGCGGTGCGGTTATGCGGTTGCCCGGGGTGGGGGCGCTGGGGAGGATCGGGGGATGAGGTACTCGATACGCCCCGTGCGGGCGGGGGAATGGCGTGAGGTCCGTGCCCTGCGGCTGGACGCGTTGAGGGACCCGGCGGCGCCGCTCGCCTTCCTCGACACGTACGAGGCCGCCGTGGTGAGGCCCGAGGCGTACTGGCGGGAGCGGACCGAGAGCACCGCGGAGGGTAGTGCGACGGGCCGGCAGGTGGTGGCCGTCGCGCCGGACGGGCGGTGGGTCGGGTCGGTGACCGCGCTGCTCGAACGGCCGGGCCAGGAGGTGCTGTTCGGCGAGGTGCCGGAGGTGGACCAGGCGCACCTCGTCGGCGTCTACCTGCGGTCCGAGGCGCGGGGTGGCGGTGTGGCGGAGAAGCTGCTGGGGGCGGCCGTGGACTGGGCGTGGTCGCTGCGCGAGCCGGTGGTGCGGAGGGTGCGGCTGTACGTGCACGAGCGGAACGCGCGGGCGGTGGGGTTGTACCGGAAAGCGGCGTTCCTGCCGAGCGGGCGGGCCCTGCCGGTGAAGGGGGAGCCGGGTGTGGTGGAGCGGGAGTACGAGATGTGGCGGCTGGACGGGCGCGAGGACGGCGAGGGGCCGCTGGGAGGGTAGGGGCTCCGCCGGGGCCGTGTCGGGGGCGGGAGGGGGACTGGACCCCCCGGGCCCTCCCCAGGAGCCCTACGGGCCCCGAGAGAGGTCCTACGGGCCCTACGGGTCTTAAGGGCTCCATAGGCTTCACGGGCCCTGCGGGCTACGGGGCCGGTGCGGTGAGGGGTTCCTGCCAGCGGGCACGGGCCTGTTCGCGGGAACGGAGCAGCGCGAGTGTGGGGAGGCCCCGGTCGTGGCCGGTGGCGAGGAGCTCCGGGAGGCGGGGGAGCGGGGCGACGGCGGCCACGTCGTCGAGAACGAGGGTCATTGGTGGGTCGAGCCGACCGTCGGATGACCGTGCGGCCATGCGGCGGCCGTGCTCGACCACGTGCGAGGTGAGGGCGGTGAGGAGGGGCATCGCCCCGGGGTCGGTCCGGGGGTCCTCGATCGGTTCGCCCACCACGTAGAGCGTTCCCCATTCGGCGGCGAATGATTCCAGGACGAGCGCGTCGGTTCGGTGCGGGGTGCACGCCTCGCGGACGTGGACCAGGGACAGGGCGCCCAGCGCACGGGCCGTCAGGGCCCTGGCGGCGTCCCGCCGTTCCGGGTGGGCGGTGAGCGCGGACTCCAGCAGTCCGGCGTGGCTGTTGGTGGCCTTGGGGTGCGTACGGAGGATGCGGACCGGCTCGTGGGCCGCGCCGTGGTGCTGCGCCCAGCGGTGGACCTGCTTGAACGGTCGGCCGTCGACGGCGGCGGCGTGCAGCCAGCAGCGCAGCAGGGTCTCGGCGGTGTCGGCGACGGCGGCGTCCACGCGGGCGCGGGGCCGTACCGGGGCGAGCAGCGCGGCGGCGCGGGAGGCGGCCGTCGCGGTGTCCTCGCAGCCGTCGGCGGGCGACCAGTGGAGGCGCGCCGGGGTGTCGCAGAGGTGCCCGGGGTCGTAGACGGCGACCGGGCCCAGCTTGGCGCGGGCGTCCTTCGTGTCGGCCCACAGGGTGGGGTCGGAGGTGACGACCAGGGCGGGGCCCTCGGCGTCCAGGACCGCCCGGAGGGCGTGGGGGCGGCGCGCGGCGCGGTCGCCGAGGACGAGGCGCGGCGGGGCGGGGCGGGCGACGGGGAGGACGGTGGGTGCGGGGAGGACGGCGCCGGGCGGTACGGCGACGCCCTGGGCGCCGGAGTGCGCGGTGGAGGAGTGCGGGGTGGAAGGGTGCGGGGTGCCGGAGTGCGCGGTGAGGGGCGGTGCGGTGGCGGATGGCGCGGCTTTGGGCGGAGCCGTACGCGGCGCCGGTACGGGTTCCCGTACGAGGTGCCCCAGGGCATCCCCTACGGGGTGGCCGGGGGCGTGCGGGGGCTCGTACGCGGGCGGGTGTACGGGCGCGTGTACAGGGGCCTTCGGGGACGTCCCCTCGGGGCCCGGTGCGGGCGCCGAGGGGGGTGCCGCCGCCCGGTCGGGTGCCGCGACGGCGGCCCCGGTGGTCGCCGCCGTCGCGCCGGGGTGGCCGCGCCGGGCGCGGGCGGCCGCCCGTACCGCCCGCCAGCGGGCCACCGTGCCCACCAAGAACACCGCCAGTACCGCGGCGACCATCAGTTCGCCGATCAGCAGCCCCCAGAACACCCCGGGGGCGGGGAGCTGGTTGGCCGGCGTCAGCGGCCACGCGCCCGCCAGGTCCTGCGGGTCGGTGAGCAGGTGGCGCAGGGCCAGCGGGGTGCGGGCGAAGGTGGCGCCGCGCGGCCAGGAGCCGTGGGTGAACAGCCCGGCCAGGCCGGTCGCCGTCCACGCCACCAGCGTCACGCCGAGCAGCAGTCCCAGCAGCGTCAGGAGCAGCCCGTCGGGGATGCCGCGCTCGGCGGCCCCGCCCCGGCCCCCGCCCCGTGCGTCCGGCGTGCCGTTCACCTTCAGGCCACCGTCGATTCGTGCGAGCCGTTCATCTGCCGCTCCATGAGGGCCGCGCGCTGCTCCGCCTCCCACTCGGCGGCCTTGAGGTCCTCGGGCAGCTCGGGCGGAGCCGACTCGGTCATGGCGCGGTCGGTGTAGACGAGGGGCCGCTCCGCTTCGGTGATCAGGTGCTTGACGACCTGGACGTTGCCGTTGACGTCCCAGACGGCGATGCCGGGGGTGAGGGTGGGGATGATCTCCACGGCCCAGCGGGGCAGGCCGAGCACCCGGCCGGTGGCGCGCGCCTCGTCGGCCTTCTGGGCGTAGATGGTGCGGGTGGAGGCCATTTTGAGGATCGCCGCCGCCTCCCGTGCCGCCGCTCCGTCGACCACGTCGCTGAGGTGGTGGACGACGGCGACGAAGGACAGGCCGAGGCGCCGGCCGAACTTCAGCAGCCTTTGGAACAGCTGGGCGACGAAGGGGCTGTTGATGATGTGCCAGGCCTCCTCGACGAGGAAGATGCGCTTCTTCCGGTCGGGGCGGATCCAGGTGTGCTCCAGCCACACGCCGACGATCGCCATGAGGATGGGCATGGCGATGGAGTTGCGGTCGATGTGCGACAGGTCGAAGACGATGAGCGGTGCGTCGAGGTCGATGCCGACGGTCGTCGGGCCGTCGAACATGCCGCGCAGGTCGCCGTCGACGAGCCGGTCGAGGACGAGCGCGACGTCGAGGCCCCAGGCGCGCACGTCGTCTATGTCGACGTTCATCGCCTCCGCCGACTCGACTTCGGGGTGGCGCAGTTGCTCGACGATGTCGGTGAGGACGGGCTGGCGGTCGGTGACCGTCCCGTTGACGTACGCGTGGGCGACCTTCAGCGCGAAGCCGGCCCGCTCGTCGAGTCCGTGGCCCATCGCGACCTCGATGATGGTGCGCAGCAGGGCGAGCTGGCCGGTGGTGGTGATGGAGGGGTCGAGCGGGTTGAGGCGGATGCCGTCGTCGAGGGCGGCCATCGGGTCGAGGCGGATGGGGGTGATGCCCAGCTGCTCGGCGATGAGGTTCCACTCGCCGACGCCGTCCTCGCCCTGCGCGTCGAGGACCACGACCTGGCGGTCGCGGAAGCGGAGCTGGCGCAGGACGTACGTCTTCTCCAGCGCCGACTTGCCGTTGCCGGACTCGCCGAGGACCAGCCAGTGCGGGGCGGGGAGCTGCTGCCCGTACAGCTGGAACGGGTCGTAGATGTAGCCCTTGCCGCTGTACACCTCCCGGCCGATGATCACGCCGGAGTCGCCGAGGCCGGGTGCGGCGGTCGGCAGGTAGACCGCCTGGGCCTGGCCGGTGGAGGTGCGCACGGGCAGGCGGGTGGTCTCCACCTTTCCGAAGAGGAAGGAGGTGAAGGCTTCGGTGAGGACGGACAGCGGATCGCGCATCATCAGGCCCCTATCGTCCTATCGGCTCGTCCTGTCGGCTCGTACGGCGCCCGCGGCGCACGGGGCGCACGGGGCGCACGGGGCGCCCGCGGCACCCGCCGGGCCCGGTGCGGCGCCCGTCCCCGGCGGGGCGGCCGCCGGCTCACCGGCGGATGCCGGTCGCGAACGGGAGCGTGTTCACGAAGGCGCGGTGGTGCTCGCGGTCGCACCACTCCAGTTTCAGGTACGACTTGCCCGCGGACGCCCTGATCGTCCGCTTGTCCCGGGCGAGGGCCTCGGGGGAGCGGGAGGACACGGTGATGTACCCGACGAGGTTGACGCCCGCCGCGCCGCTGGCGAGGTCCTCGCCGCGCTGGTCGAGCCGGCCGTGGGCGGCGATGTCGCGGGGGTCGATCGTGCGGTTCATCTTGGCGGCGCGGCTCGCCTCGGCCTCGTCGTTGGTCTTCTCGGTGAGCATCCGCTCGATGGCGATCTCGGTCGGTTCGAGGTCCATGGTGACGGCGACCGTGCGGATCACGTCGGGGGTGTGGACGAGCAGCGGCGCCAGGAAGTTGACGCCGACCGGGGTCATCGGCCACTCCTTGATCCAGGCCGTGGCGTGGCACCAGGGGGCGCGGGTCGTGGACTCGCGGGTCTTCGCCTTGAGGTACGTCGGTTCGACGGCGTCGAGCTCGGCCGGCCAGGCGTTGCGCTTGGACATGGCCTGGATGTGGTCGATCGGGTGGTCCGGGTCGTACATGGAGTGCACGAGCGACGCGAGGCGGGACTGGCCCAGCGGCTGGCGGACGCGGATGTCGGCCTCGGCGAGGCGGGCGCAGATGTCGGTCAGCTCGCGGGCCATGACGACGGCGAGCCCGGCGTCCTTGTCGAGCCGCTGCCGCCGGCCGCCGGTGTGGCGGGCGGCGCGGGCGATGGCGTGGGCCTCGGCGGCCAGTTCGCGCGTGTAGTGCATGCAGGCGACGAGGTACGCGCGGTGCTGCTCGCTGGAGGTCGACACCATGGAGAGCAGCTGGTCGTAGGAGTCCAGGAGCCAGCGCGGGGCGCCCGGGTCGCCGCGCTGGGCGACGTCCTTGGCGTGGGCGTCGGGGTCGGCGGGGAGGGTGCGGGCCAGCATCTGGATGCGGGTGACGAAGCCGTCCCCGTTGGCGACGTGCTTGAGGAGGGTGCCGAAGCGGTCCACCAGGGCTTCCTGGTCCTCGCTGTCGCGCAGGCCGACGCCGGGGCCCTCGATCTCGATGGCGGCGGTCACGGTGCGGCGGTCGGCGTGGAGGAGCACGGCGATCTCGTCGGGGCCGAAGGGGGCGGAGAGCCAGTTGATGCGGCCGATGCCCGGCGGGGGGCCGATCTCGACCTCGCGGCCGTCGAGGCGCGTACCGGCCTCCATGGCGGCGGAGCGGTACGTGGTGCCCTGCCGGAGAATGCGCTTGTAGCTGCGGTTCACCTCGTACCAGCGGTAGAAGGTCCGGCCGCGGTAGGGGACGTACACGGCGGCGAGGGCGAGCATCGGGAAGCCGACGAGCAGCACGATGCGCAGGGAGAGGACCGGTACGAGGAGGCCGCACATCATGCCGACGAACGCGCCGGCGATGATCAGGGCGATCTCGCCGGTCTCGCGGTTCTTGCCGATGATCGCGTTCGGCCGGGCGCGGCCGATGAGGTACGCGCGGCGGGGCGTGATCGGATGGGACTGGGTCGTCACCGCCCTCCACCTCCTGGACTGTTGTTGCTGGTGTTACCGGTGCTGCGGCTGGTGTGCGGGCTGTTGGTGGTCGCCGGGGCGCTGGGCGCGGTGCGCGGCGCGGGTGCGCCGGCGCCCGTGTGGGTGCCGCCGCGGTTGCCGTGGGCGGCGACCCCGCCGGACACGGCGCCCGCGCCGGTGCTCGGCTGCTGGTGGCTGCGGGCGCTGTGGGTCTTGATGCCCTGGGAGACCAGTGCGGCGGGGGAGGAGATGACGGCGGCCGCCTGGGCGCCGTCGGTGGCCTGCTTCCGGTTGGTGCGGGCGGTGGCGATCTCGTCGCCGAAGCCGGGCACGAAGCGGTAGATGGCGGCGGAGGCGAAGATCGCCAGCAGGATGATGGCGAGGCCGGAGACGACGGCGGAGAACGCGTCGGGGCCGTCGCCGGAGGAGAGCGCCCCGGCGAGGCCGAGGACGATCACGATGACGGGCTTCACCAGGATGACCGCGATCATGATGCCGGCCCAGCGGCGGACGTGGCCCCACATGTTCCTGTCGACGAGCCCCGCGTAGACGACGGTCCCGAGCAGGGCGCCCACGTAGAGCAGGGCGGCGCGGATGACCAGCTCCAGCCAGAGGACGCCCGCGGCGAGGATCGACACGAGCGCGACGACGATCATCATGATCGGCCCGCCGCCGATGTCGTCGCCCTTCTTCAGGGCGGCGGAGAACGACCCGAAGAACTCGTCGGTCTGCCCGCCCGTACTGGAGGCGATCACCTCGGTGACGCCGTCGGTCGCGGAGACGAGCGTGTGCAGGATCAGCGGCGTGAACGCCGAGGCGAGCACGGTCAGCCAGAGGAAGCCGACGGCCTCGGAGAGCGCCGTGCTCAGCGGGGCGCCCCGGATGGCGCGCTTGGCGACGGCGAGCAGCCAGAGGACGAGGGTGAGGACGGTGGAGGCGGCGAAGACGACCGCGTACTGCTTGAGGAACTGCGGGTTCGTGAAGTCGACGGCGGCGGTGCTGTCGACGGCGGCGCTCAGCTTGTCCACGGTCCACGCGGCAGCGTCGGCGCAGCCGCGGGCGAGGGAGGAGAGGGGGTCGACGGCGTCGCCGGGGTCGAGGGGGTCGACGGAGCGGGAGGTGCCGCCGGGGTCCTGGCTCTCGCAGAATTCACGGGTGGGGCCGACGATGAGGTCGCAGTCGGGGTTCCCGGTCGGGGACGGACTCGCCGAGGGCGACGCCGTCGGGCTCGGCGCGGGGGTCGGGGCGGCGTACGCCCCGGACGCGAGTAGGACCACCGCCGTCTGAACAGAGGTGAGGACGGCGGCGACACGCAGCGCGCGGCGCGGGTTACCGGGCATACGTGAAGCCTCCGAACTCCTCGACGGCCTGAGCGATCTCGTCGGCGTCGGATGCGGTGCGGTCGGCGCTCACCGGCGCGGGCCCCTCCTTCTGGGAGAAGCTTTCGACCTTCCAGTCACCGCCCGACCACTGCAGCTTGACGATCATGGTGAACCAGTCGCTGGTCACCGGGTTGGTGGAGCCGACGCCGGCCGTGCCGAAGACGCCGGTGCACCAGACCTCGATGATCGCGGCCTGGCTGTCCATCTGGATGACCTTCGTCCCCATGGGTGCGGTGCGGGAGACGTACGTCATGCCGGGGGCCGCGTTGCCGTCGGCGTCCAGGCCCAGCTTGGCGAGGAACTGAGGGCTGTAGGCCCTGGCGAAGTCGGCCTCGAGTTCACTGGCCTTGCTCGGCACGAAGACCCGGCGCAGGATCTCCGGACGCTGCCGGGGCTTGAGGATCTCGGCGGAGACCAGCGCCACCGCGTAGTTCGCCGCGGCGCTCTGGGCTCCCTGCTCGTCGTGGGAGAAGCCCGCCGGGATGGTGCCGTCCTTGCCGGTGACGGGTTTCGTGCCGGTGGCCGCCGTGGGGGGCGGGGCGCCCTCGCGGGGGGCCTTGGCCGTGTCCTTGCCCCCGTCGCCGCCGGAGCGGTTCGCGAAGGCGATCGCGGCGATGAGCAGGACGACCACGCCGACGACCGTCACCAGCGACCGCGAGGAGCGCGGCGGGCGCCGCGCGGGGCCCCCGAAGTCGTCCCCGAAGTCGTCGGCGGGCTCGTTCCCGGGGAAGCGGGTGCGGGTCCGCTCCGCACCGCCCCGACCGCCCCTGCCCCGGCCGCCCCCGCCCTCGTACTCGTCGCCGAAGCTCATGACGGGTACGCCTCCTCGAACGACGGCTGCTGCCGTGATGCTGTCCGCGTCGCGTACGCGGTGTGGTGAGTGGACATCAGGGGACGCATCCTTCGCGGGCGCCGGAGCTGAAGGCGGGTCGGGTGGAGCGGCGGGCTAGACGGCCATCCCGTACACGATGGTGAACAGCGTGCCGAGCGATCCGATGATGAAGACGCCGGTCAGGCCGGCCACGATCAGGCCCTTGCCCTGCTCGGCGCTGAAGGTGTCGCGCAGCGCGGTCGCGCCGATGCGCTGCTTGGCCGCCCCCCAGATGGCGATGCCGAGGCACAGCAGGATGGCCACGGCCATCACGATCTCGATCATCACACGGGCCTGGTTGCCCAGGCTCCCGAAGGGCCCCCAGTTCGGGGCGATTCCGCCAATGATGGTGGTGATGTCGCCCTTCTCGGCCGCCAGGTACATGTAACTCACCGCCCCTATTCGGTAGGTTGACGACCCGCCGGGTGACGCGGGCCGTCAACTATCTTCGCTGATCGAACCGCCCACGTACGACGTCTTGGCGGGTCTCTTTACCCGAACTCCGCACATTTGACCGTCCTCCCCTCCCTGACCTGCGCGGGTGGGGTGCGGGGCTCGCGCGGATATACGGATGACCACTCTGTTTATCACGCAGTGTGACCATGGGCAATGACCGGCGTTGTCCGCTGCCTGGCGATTTGCCCGGATACGGCGATGCCGCCGTCGGAGGGGCTTCCGGCGGCGGCGGTGCGCGGTGCGCTCGGGCGGATGCGGGGCGGGCCCCGCAGGAGGGGTACTAGCCCGTCTTGACGAGGAAGTAGCCCAGGACCGCGATGGCGAAGGCGGTCATCGTGATGACGGCGATCGCGGCGCCGGTTCCCCCGGGGTCCCCGAGCCGGCTCACCTTGTTCCCCATGGTGTTCTCCCGTGGTGCTGGCCCCGGCCTGGATGTCGCCGGGGTGTGAACACAGCCGTTTGCGACTGCGGGCACAGAGTAACGGGTGTGGTCCAGACCAGGTGGAGGGGGCCGGATGGAGGGGGAACGGGAGGACGGCTCGGGAAAGGGGAGCCGACCGGGGGCCGCCACCGCCGGGCGGAAGCGGAGGGAGCGGCGGCGGCGACCTTCCTGCGGAGCGAGGGGGACCCGCTGGGGGCGGTGCGTTCGCGCAGGTCAGGGCGGGGCGGTAGGGCGCCGCTCATCGACGGGGCAGCGGGGGCGCGCCCGGCGCGGGATCGGCGGGTACGTCTCCCGTGGAGTCGGCGCCCCCGGCGCGGCCGGTGCGGGGGACGCCGTGTTCCGGTCCGTGGCTGACCTATCTGTTTCTCGGATGTTCATTTGTATACGTGGTTTGCTCGACCGTGCTCGGGTCCCTCCGGCATGAGCCGGCATGAGATCGAGCGCCGGAGGTCATCCCGCGAGCCGGTCGAACTCCCCGTCCCGCACCCCGGCGGCGAAGGCGTCCCACTGGGCGGCGGTCGTGGTGACGACCACGCCGGGGTCGTCCGCGCTCCGCAGCCGGAGGATCCCGCCGGGGCCGCGCTCCACGCCGGGAAGGGGCGGTCGGCCGGCCTCGATGGCCTCCCGCCACGCCCGCCAGGTGGCGGGGGCGAGGGTGAGCACGGCGCCGGTGGGATCGCTGCTCTCGACGAGTCTGACCGCCCCCCGGGGCGCGGGCGCGAGGTGTATGCAGGCGTCGCCGGTGGCGCAGTGGGAGGACTTCCGCCAGGTCTGGCCGTACGCGTTACGCATCGGGGATCCCTTCACAGCTGTCGGGCGATGTGGTGGATGAGGTCGCGGGACTCCTCCGGCCCGAGGGCCACCGCTTCCATGCGGTCGAGGAGGAGCCGGTACTCCTCAAGTTCAGGCGGAGAGTCCAGCAGGACCGGGCCGTGCGACTGGTCGAGGTGGACGGTGTCGAGCTGCGGTACCGGCCCGCAGGCGAAGTTCACCGACTGCCCGGCGCCGGGGAAGGCGCCGACGTCGAAGGGGATGACCAGGACGCTGATGTGGGGCCGCTCGCTCATGTCCAGTACGTGCTGGAGCTGCGCTCTGGCCACCTCGGGTCCGCCGACCCTCATGCGCAGGGCGGCTTCGTGGACGATCGTGCTGTACGGGATCGGCCGCGGCCCGTGGAGGACGGCCTGGCGCCGGATGCGGTGGGACGCCCGATGCTCGACCTCCGACGGCGGGGTGACGGGAAGCAGTTGCCTGAAGATCTCGCGAGCGTGGTCGAGCGTCTGCAGCAGGCCGGGGATGTGGGCGGTGTACGCCGTGCGCAAGGCGGTCGCGTGGTGTTCCAGCTCCGCGAGGTCGAGCAGGCTCGGCGGCAGTATCCCGCGGTACTGCTCCCACCAGCCCTTCGTGCGCTCTCCCGCCATGGTCGCGAGGGCGTCGACGTACGCCTGGTCGGTGCAGCCGTACGTACGGGCCATCGCGCGTACGCGGTCGGGACTCACTCCGAAGCGCGCCCTCTCGACATTGCTGAGCTGCCCCGAGCTGGTGCCCAGCCGTTGGGCCGCCTCGGTCGAGGTGAGACCCGCGCGTTCGCGCAGGCGGCGCAGCTCGGCGGCGATGCGGGCGCGTCGCGCGGTGATGGGCGGCCGCGAGGTCATGGACATCCCCCTGACGAACAGCTGACTGGCCCCGTCACCCACACGGGCGTTTCCAGCACGAGAATCCTTGGATTCCTGCAAAGAATCTTTGCGGCGGCTCTAGTGTCCCTACCAGGCCACCCGCCAGGAAGCGCACCGGTCGACGGGCCGGCAGAGCCACCGGGCACACGCATGTTCGCCTCAACTCTCCCCACTCACCGGAGACTTCCATGTCCTTCACCGTAACGCCGCCGTGGGCGTACACCCTCCAGCTCCCGCAGGATCCGCGCGGCCCCGGCATCGCCCGGCGCACCGTCCGCACCGTTTTGGCGGCCTACGGGATGCAGGCCCTGACCGCCGTCGCCGAACTCGTCACCAGCGAGCTGGTCACCAACGCGTACCTGTACTCCGACGCCCCGTACAGCCTCCGCCTGGACGCCACCGGCCCGGGGCGGCTGCGGGTGAGCGTCCGGGACGGCAACCCGTACATCCCGGCCCCGTTCCGGGGCGGTACGGCCGCTTCGGCGGAGGACGGCGACGAACGCGGGCGCGGGCTGCGGCTCGTGGAGCTGTGCGCCGACGACTTCGGGGCGCGTCCGCTGGGCGACGGCGGCCCCTTCGGGGAGGGCGGCGGGAAACTGCTGTGGGCCGAGTGCGCGGAACCGGCGGCGGACGCGGGTGACGGCTGACGCGGGGGACGGCCGGTGTCCGTGCGGCGGGCCGGCTGCCGGTGGGCGGGAACCGTCAGTTCCACGGGATGGTCAGCCAGGGGCTGGCGGGGTCGGACATCAGGACGCGGTGGCCGGTGAGGGCGGTCTCGTACCACTCGCCGAACTCCTCCTCGTCGAAGTGGAGGCAGCGGCCGAGGACGTACGCGGCGGAGAAGTCGGCCCAGGAGCGGTAGTTGGTGCGGACGAGCCGGCCGGCCCGGACGACGGCCGCCTCCGCCTCGGCGAGGGTGCCGTACCGGGCCCCCAGGCCCCAGCGGGCCAAACCGGCGGCGCGGCCGTAGTCCCACGCCTCGGCGGTCCGTACGTACCCGTCCTCCGGGAGGAGGCCGTCGGCGCGGAACCGGGCCTCGTAGCGGGCGATGCGGCCGATCAGCCGCCGGACGCCGGCGATCCGCGACTCGGTCGCGGCGGGGGACACCGTACGGCTCGCGATCACCCCGTCGGGGGTCAACCGCGGCTGCGCGGCGGCCTCGGCCCGAGCGCGGACCACGCGCTCCGCCGTGTCGCGCCAGTGCTCCAGGGACACCGGGCCCGCGTAGTCCTGCGCCAGTGAGCGGCGCACCTGGAGGACGAACTCCCACACGTCGCTGACCATGCCGGCGCGCAGGAGCTGCTCCAGCGCGCTCGACCAGCCCTCACGGTCCGTGATGCCCCACCCCTCCCGCAGTCGCTGCCTCTCGTGGGTGACGCCGCCACCGTGGTAGGCCATGGCGTTCCAGAACTCGCCGTTGTGTACGGAGAGGTGGGCCCCGACCGCGAGGCCGAACGCGGCGGGACCCTGCAGGGGGCCGCCCACGTCGAGGCGGTGCACCGCGTCTTGGGCCAGTCCGACCCGCTCGACGTTCGCGCTGTGCCGGACCCACAGGGCCCGGCCCTCGGGTGTCGCGGGCAGGACGCCTTCACACGGACTGCCCGGGTTCACGACGAGGTACGGCGGATCGCCCGGTTCCCACACGCGGGCGAACCAGTCGAGGCTGTGCCAGGCGAACACCGGGTCGGCGGCGGGGGCGGGGAGCATGCCGGCGGTGTGGACGGCCAGGCACATGGACTTGGTGTGCGGGTTCCAGTAGGGCGGGAACAGCACGCGATCCGGCCGCGCCTCGACCTCCGCCCGGGGCTGCGCCAGGTACAGGTGGGACCGGGCCACCACGTCGTAGTAGCCGGGCCAGTCCCCGCGCAGCCGCGCCTCGTACAGCGCCCGCTCGATGCCGCTGGGCGGCTGCCAGCCGGGTGGGGTGGACAATTTTTCTCCTTTTCCGACTCCGGATCGAGCGTCATGGTCATGCCTCGCAGGTCAAGGGAGCCGGGGGAGCAAGGCCAGCCATGCGTCGATCTCCGTCTTCGTTTCCTCATCTTCAAGCAACTCATGGACCTGCATCAAAGGCGTCAGCATGTTCTTCACTGTTCGCAGCCTGAGCGCACTCTCCCGAGAGGCAGGAGGCTGGGAGTCAAGTACCTCCATGATTTCTTCCCGAGACAGATCGATGTGACTCAGGACATGAGTGCAGAGAGCAGCGGCCTCAGACAATTTTCGAGGGCCTGGCTCGATCAAGTTGCGCACGGCGTACGCCCTCACCCATGTTTGTTCGATCACCTCCCGCCTGACCGATTCCGGATCGTCTGCATATTTTTTTGAAATGAATTGTGATGCAAGGTTCGCCCAGCGGAGCCGGTCTCGTGGGGAAATGTCGGGCGACTGCATACGGTTTGTGCTGATTTCTTTGAGTTGTTCCCAGTCGTTGGCCAGCAGTTCTCCTGCAGCAGTTGTAGCTGCCTTTTCTTCGAGCTGATCGAGTGAGTACGCGGTATTCATGAGGGCTCCGTGGGGGGAGTTGGGGCAGGAGTTATAGGGCTATCACTCCTGCGCGCTCGAAGGCTTCTCTCGCTACGCTAAGGCTTTCCCGTGACGGTTTGTAGTGGCCGCTGTTGTTGTTCAGTTCCATCATGTAGTAGGAACCCTTGGATCCTGCTATCTCCGCCTCGCCTGCGCTCAGCACGGGATTCCCACCTGTGAGGACCGGATGCTTCAGTTCCACGCCTGCGACGTACTTCGGGATGACCAGAAGCTCGCCGTCCTCCGTTACGGCCCATTTCACGGTTCCTGCGTTGATCGCCTCATCGAAACCCTCCTCCCCTACGCGCAGTGGCCTCACGTTAAGGCGCTCTGCCGTAGCCAACTCGGCCGCCAATTCCTGGGGTAGCTGGTTCACATACGGTGCAAGGCCCAGAGGATCGATGCGGGCATGGGGATTCGACACGTACCCCACGTGATTAAGAGCAGCCGCCAGCCCCAGCGGGTCGGGGCTCAGGTATCTGGCGGTCTCCGGGTCGTAGTGGCGGAAGACGTTGTAGTGGAGGCCCGTCTCCGGGTCGTAGTACTGGCCGGGGAAGCGGAGCGGGGTGTACGTGGTGCTGGTGGAGGACCAGGTGGTGGTGCCCCACAGCGTGGTGCGGGTGTGCCAGGCGAGGGCGCCGGACTCGTCGACGAGTTCGGACGGGGTGCCCACCAGGTCGGTGACCACGGCGAAGAAGCGGGCGTCGACGACCTCCTGCGGGGTGTCCCGGCGCAGGAGGCGCTCGGTCTGGGCGAGCGGCTGGAGGCCCTTGTGGTCCCAGGTCAGGGCGACCGGGTGGGGGAGGTCCGGGGAGTCGGTGGTCTGCTCGCAGAGCGTGGTGCCGTCCCAGGTGAAGACGGTCTCCTCCAGGACCGTCCGCCCGTCGTCCGCCAGGCGCCGCTTCGCGGTGCGGCGGCCCAGCGGGTCGTACACGTAGCGCCAGACCGTGCCGTCGGGGGTCGTGACCGAGGTGAGGCGGTCCTCCGGGTCCCAGGTGTAGCGCCAGGTGTCCGGCCCGCGTGACAGGCGGGGCTTCCGGCGGAGGACGACGCGGCCCTGGGCGTCGTGTTCGTAGCGGACCCGGCCCGCGCGGGTGATGCGGGTGCCGGTGTACGCGCGCGGGCCCGTGGCCTCCCGGCCGGGGTGGGAGGCGGGCCAGGACGCTTCGGTCTGGTTGCCGGCCTCGTCGTAGGCGTACCGCTCCGTCCAGTCCGCCGCGCGGACCGCCGTCACGCGGCCGGCCGCGTCGAGGTCGAAGCGGCGGGGGCCGGAGAGGAGGTCGTCGACGCCGGTGAGGTGGCCGTCGGCGCGGTAGGCGTAGGCGCGCTCCTGGAGGGTGCGGCCGGGCGCGCCCAGGTGCTGGCGGGTGAGGCGGCCCAGTTCGTCGTAGGCGTGGGTGAGCCGGAGCGCGCCGGAGAGGTGGCGGGACGTCTCGCGGCCCGCCGCGTCGTACGCGAAGGCGAGGGTGCGGCCCGAGGTGGTGAGGTGCGTGCGGCGGCCCGCCGCGTCGTACGTCCACTCGCTCACCGCGCCCGTGGGCGTCGTGCGGCGCGTGCGGCGGCCCGCCGCGTCGTACGCGTACCGCAGCTCCCTGCCGTTCACCGTCTCCGACAGCAGGCGGCCGTGGCGGTCGCGCAGGCGGGTGAGGGTGACGTCCGGGGAGACCGCCTCGGCCAGTTCGCCGAAGACGTCGTACGCGAAGGTGGTGACCGTCCCCGCCGCGTCCTTGCGGACGGTGCGGCCCAGCGCGTCGCGGTCGTAGCGGATCGTCTCGCCGAGGCCGTTGGTCCGGGCGGTCAGCCGGCCGGCCGGGTCGTGCTCGTACGTCAGCGTGCGGCCGTCGAAGTCGGTCTCCGACCGCAGGCGGCCCGCCTCGTCGTACTCGTAGGTCCAGGTCAGGCCCTGCGGGTTGCGGACCTCCACCAGGCGCAGGTCCGTGTCGTGGGTGAACTCGTAGCGGACCCCGTCCGGGCCGGTGCGGGCCTTCAGCAGGTCGAAGTGGGTGTACTCGAAGCGCGACACCCCGCCGAGCGCGTCGGTGTGGGTGAGGCAGTTGCCCTCGCCGTCGTAGGTCCACCTCTGCTCCGTGCCGTCCGGTTCGACGCGGCGGGACAGCAGGCCCTCGGGGGTCCACTCCAGGCGGGTCGTCGCGCCCAGGGGGTCGGTGACAGCCGTCGGGCGGCCCAGGGCGTCGCGGGTGCAGCGGGTCGTCGCGCCCAGCGGGTCGGTGACGGCGGCCGGGAGGCCCGCGGCGTCGCAGCGGACCTCGGTGGTGTGCCCGAGCGGGTCGGTCACCGACACGAGGCGGCCCGCCGCGTCGTACGCGAACGCGGTCGTCGCGCCCGACGGGTCCGTCACCGAGGTGCGGTTGCCGCGCTCGTCGTACGTCTGGCGCACCACCCGGCCGTCCGGGTAGACGATCCGCACCGGCAGGCCCAGGTCGTCGTGGTCGGCCCTCGTCGAGCGGCCATCGGGGTGGACCACCTCGGTGAGGTTGCCGCGCTCGTCGTAGGCGAAGCGGGTCGTGAGGCCCAGCGGGTCCGTGCGGGACAGCAGACGGTTGCGGTGGTCGCGTTCGTACCGGGTGGTCGCGCCCAGCGGATCGGTCTCGGCGACGATCTGGTGGGCGCCGTTGACCAGGTAGCGGCGGGTGGCGCCGGCCGGGGTGGTGACCGTGGTGACGCGGTGGCCGGTCTCCGGATCGACCTCGTCGTAGGTGAGGCGGTGGGCGAGGTGGCCGTCCGCGCCGCCCTGGGCGACGCACCTGTCCAGGTCGTCGTACACGTAGTCGTAGCGGCTGCCGTTGCGGTCCGTCCAGAAGGTGATCCGGCCGCGGTCGTCGTAGGCGAAGCGGAGGGGCAGGCCCGAGGAGTCGACCACGTCCGTCAGGTGGCCGTCCGTGTAGCCGTAGCGCACGAGCTCCAGGTCCGTGCCGTCCGGCGCGCCGCCCGCCAGGTGCAGGGCGGTGACGCGGCCGTCCCGCGTCGTGAGCCTCAGGCGGTGGCCGCCGTGGTGGACGATCGACGCGGGGGCGCCGGCCTCGTCGTACTCGAAGGTGATCAGGTTGCCGTTGCGGTCGTCCACCTGGCCGAGCAGGGCGCGGCCGGCCCGGTGCTCGGTGAAGTGCCAGGTCCTGCCCGCCTGCGGGTCCGTGACCGTGTAGCCGCCGTCGGTGTCGCGGCTCAGCGGCCACCGCGGGCCGTGGCCCGGGAGCGTCGGCACGCCGGGGGCGGGGTGCGGGTACGACAGGAGCAGCCCGTCCTCGCACACGAGGACCACGCCCTGCGCGTCGATCTCCAGCCGCTGGTCCGCCGTCGAGGCCCACGACGGGCCGAACCAGCGGCCCGCCCGGTAGTCCGAGGCGGCCCGGCGGCGGAAGACCAGGGGGAGGACGCCGGGGAGGACCACGTCCGTCTGGGGGAGGAACACGGCGCCCGTCGCCAGGTCGACCGGGTCGGTGTTCCCGGAGCAGACGGCGTCCTTGGTCCGCGACTGCCTCGTGGGTTCCGCCGTCCCCTGGCGCGCCGCCTGCGCCGCGTCGTCCGCGCCGTGCTTCCCCGCGCTCTTCGTCCCCGCCGTCGCCACCGTCTTGAGGCCGCCCGCGCCCTTGGCGCCCAGGAGTTCGAGGATCAGGCGGCCGGCGGCCTCGCTCGGGTCCTTCTTCGCGGCTTCCCAGGCCCTGTCCAGCGCCTGGTCGGGGTGGACGGTCGTCGTCACCAGGCCGGCGAGGGTCATGCTGGTGTTCTTGTAGTACTCGGCCGGGTGCGTGACGTTGTACGCGTCGATCGGCAGGAGCGAGCGGACGAAGTTGGTCAGGCCGATCGTGCCCTTCACCACGCCGCCGACCAAGTGGGTCCTCTCGATCCCCTCGGCCATCGCGGTGTCCTGCAGGGCGGCGAGCACCGTCTGGCCCGCCGACGGGTCGGGGGCGTGCCGCAGGGCGGCCTTCACCGAGGCCGCGGCGGCCCGCGCGGCCTCGTCCCGCTGCCGGCGCGCCGCCGCGAGGACCTCCTCGGCCTGCTCGCGCGGTGCCGCCCCCGGGTCGGTGAACTCCGGGGGCCTGGGGAGCGGGCGGTCCGACGTGAGGGAGGCGTTGTACGCGTCGACCTTCGCGTTGTGCGCGTCGACGGCCTTCCTCGACTCCTCCCGGCCCTTCCGGTGGAGGTCGATGGCCTCCTGCGCCATGGCCTGCGCCCGGGTGAGGACCTTCGCGTACGCTCCCAAGGCGGCCGCCGCCTCGCCGCAGGCGCCGGCCGCCCGCAGCCAGTCCGCGGGCAGCATGGCCGACTTCTCGCGGAACGCGTCGGCGGCCTCGCCCTTCCAGTCGGCGGAGTCCAGGCGCCTCAGGGCCTGGCCGACCGTGTCGAAGGCGCTTTCGAAGTCGCGGAGGTTCTTGGCCGTGGCCTCGATCGCGTCCGGTCTGCCGTGCACGAGTTCGTCGGCCTGCTCGGTCTGGCCGAGGCGCTGCTCGCGTACGTCCACGCCGAGCGACGAGGCGGTCTCGTCGCCCCAGTCCTCCAGGTCGTCGGCGACCCCCTCCGCGCCGACGCTCTCGAGGAACGCCCCGGTCCCGTCGGTCGCGCGGTCGATCGCCTGACCGGTCAGGCGCTTGGCGCCGTCCCAGGCGCCCTGCATCCGGTCCCAGACGTCGCCCATCAGCCGGCACCTCCGGGCGACCCCCCGGCACGCCGGACGGCTTCGTCCGTCGGGTCGAACGCCTCGCGCTGGAGCGCCTCCACCCGCTCGCGTTCGTCGTCGTCGTAGATCCCGGCTTCCTGCAGGGAGTTCGCGAACTGGTGGTTGACGTCGTAGGCGACGTCGCTCCAGACCTGCTTGGACTCCCGGTGGGCCTCGTCGAACGACTCGCCGCTCCAGTCGGCGCCGTCGGTGGGCCTCTGGTCGCGGATCTCCTCCCAGCTCTTGGCCTGGACCTCCTCCTCCGACAGGTGGGGGTTGCCGTTGACGCCGTTCACGACGACCTTGATCGTGCCCTTGACGTACTGGTCCTGCTCGTGGAGCCCGCCCGCGGCGAGGCCGACGGCCACCGCGAACTCGTTGCCGCGCTGCATGAGGGTGCGCACGCCCCAGCCCCAGCGGTCGCAGAAGGCGCCGAACTCGTCGGCCAGGCCCCGGTGCCCCAGCTCCATCGCGGACAGCGCGAGCCCGGAGAAGCCGTTCCCCGTCGCGGCGTTGCCGATCGAGGTGAGGCCCTTCAGCTCCCCGTGCGCCTTGTCGATGCCCTCGGCCAACAGCCGGGCCGTGTCCGGCGGCAGCCTCAGTCCCGGTTCACCGCTCATGGAGTCCCCCTTCGCGCTCGTCGTCGAGATCCACCGCCACCGCGTCCGGCACCACGCCCCGGACCGGCGGGAACAGCACCCCGTCCGCGCCGCCCGCGTCCAGCACCACGCCCCCCGGGACGCCGAGCAGCGGCACCATGGCGTCCAGCAGCCGCGCGCCGAGCACCGTGCGGTACTCCCACACCCGGCCCGCCTCGCCCCTGGCGCGCGCGAAGCGGGCCAGGGACTCCTCGTGGGAGAAGGCGCAGATCCAGCGGACGCCGCCCAGGTCCGCCGTCCACAGGCCGCCGCCGTCGGCGAGCGGGACGAGGACGGCGGTGCGGCGGAACCCGCCGAGGAGGACGGCGAACTCCCGCCGGGCTTCGGCCAGCCTGTCCGGAACTAAGCGTTGCAAATGCGGGTCCGGGTCCCGCCCCGCAGGCGGCGCGGAGGGTGCGCCCCGCGGCGCGTCCAGGTCCGCGATCCGCGACGACCTGCGCCGTTCCCCCGTCGCGGCCGCTTCCCCGCGGCCCGCCCCCCACGTGGTCATGAGCCGGATCATCACACGTGCTGCTTTTCGGATGCAATGAGGTTCCGTACCCACTCGGGCGGGGGATCGGCACCTAGACTGGGCGGGACGCGGATGGCTCTCCTACTGCATACGGGGGTTTGACGGTGCGTAAGGCGTGGCTGGTGGGCGGGGTCGCGTTCGGGGCCTGCCTGGGTTTCGTCGCGCTCCTGGTCGTCGGGACCTACGTCGCCGCCGCCCAGCTCGCCGGCGGGGGCGGCGTACGGGGGGCCGTGGGGCTGGCCAAGGGCGCCGTACCGGCCGCGTACAAGCCCCTCGTGCAGCGGTGGGGGAACCTCTGCCCGGCGGTCAACCCGGCGCTCCTCGCCGCCCAGCTGTACCAGGAGAGCGGCTGGAACCCCCGGGCGCAGAGCCCCGCCCAGGCGCAGGGCATCGCGCAGTTCATCCCCGGCACCTGGGCCGCGCACGGCGTCGACGGCGACGCGGACGGCGACCGGGACGTCTGGGACCCCGACGACGCCATCCCGTCGGCCGCCTCCTACGACTGCTCCCTCGCCCGGTACGTGAAGGACGTCCCCGGCGACCCCACCGACAACATGCTCGCGGCGTACAACGCCGGCGCGTACGCGGTCATCAAGTACGGCGGCGTCCCCCCGTACAAGGAGACCCAGAACTACGTGCGGATCATCCGCTCGCTGGAGAAGAGCTTCGCCCGGCCCGTCGGCCCCGTCGAGCCGTCGAGGCAGGCCGCCGGGGCGATCTACTTCGCGCAGAAGCAGCTCGGCAAGCCCTACCTGTGGGGCGGCGAGGGCACCCCCGAGCAGGGCGGCCGGTTCGACTGCTCCGGGCTCACCCAGGCCGCGTACCGCACCGTCGGCATCGAGCTGCCGCGCGTCGCCAACGACCAGTACAACGCCGGGCCGCACCCCTCGCGGGACGAACTGCTCCCCGGCGACCTCGTGTTCTTCTCCGACGACCTGACGGACTCCCGGGCCATCCGGCACGTCGGCATGTACGTCGGCGGCGGGTACATGATCAACGCCCCCTACACCGGCGCCGTCATCCGCTTCGACAAGATCGACACACCGGACTACTTCGGCGCCACCCGCGTGACCGGGGACGGGGCGCAGGCGCTCCCGCAGCACGACGCCGGCACCTGACCGGGGCGGCCCGGCCGCGGGCCGGGATCTCTCTTCGGTAACGTCGTGTGAGCGTTTGGTGGAGCGCGGAACGTCCCCCTCGGACGGGTCGTTCCCCCGACTGACCGCACCCACCGCACCGCAGCACAAGGCAAGGGGCCGCAGCGCATGCCCGGACTCGCATCGGACGGCACGAACCCCGATGTCGGCCTGCTCTACGACATCAACGGGCTGGCGAAGGCCGCCCCGGGCTGGTTCGACCGCCTCATGGGGTTCGTCGGCGAGTACGGCATCATGCTCGGCCTCGTCCTCGTCGTCCTGTGGTGCTGGTGGAGCGCCCGGCGGCGCGGCACGCCGGAGGACTCCGTCTGCGCGGCCGCCGGGATCGTCTGGGCGCCGCTCGCCGCCGTGATCGCCCTACTGGTCAACATCCCGATCCGGGACTTCGTCGAGCGCCCCCGGCCGTTCCTCGACCACGCGGGGCTGGAGGTCCTCGTCAGGGGCAAGACGGACTTCTCGTTCGTCAGCGACCACTCCACCATGGCCATGGCCGTCGCGGTCGGCCTGTTCATCGCCGACCGGCGCTTCGGCCTCGCCGCCATCGTCCTGGCCCTCGCGGAGGGCTTCTGCCGCGTCTACGTGGGCGTCCACTACCCGACCGACGCCATCGGCGGCTTCGCCCTGGGCACCGCCGTCGCCCTGCTCCTGGCCCCCGTCGCCCTGGCGCTGCTGACGCCGCTCACCTCCGCCCTCGCCCGCTCCCCGCGCACGAGGCGGCTCGTACGGTCCCGGAAGGCGCCCCGGGGCGGCCCGCGGCACGAGACGGTCACGCTGGCGGACCCGCGCCGCGGGGCGAGCGGCGACGGGGAACGCGGCCTCGCCGCCTAGGACGGGCCCCGGACCCCGGACCCCGGGTACGGGACCTCCCGTCGGTGGCCTTCGGCCCGCGCCGCGGGGGTGCGGCGGACCGGGAGGGGACGCGGGGGCGGGCGGGCACGCCGGAGGACCGGGCCGGCCGCGGAGCCGGGGCGGTGCGCGCCGGCCCGCTGCCTCACCCCCGCACGGGCCGCCCCCGCTCCGACTCGTGGGCGGCGGCGTCCGCCCGGGCCCGCTCGCGGGAGCGGCGGGCCGGTCCGTACCAGCCGCAGACGCAGTGCGCGAGGGCGAAGGCGCCGCGTTCGACGGTGGACGTGCGGTGCGGGGCGTCGGCCGCGACCGCCTGCGGTGATGGTGCGTCATGCGCGTGCACGGGTCCACGCTACCGGGGGACGAGGGGGCGTGACGGGCGGTCGGAGCGGTCGTTATGCGAGTGGGTCGTCCCCGGTCGCCGAGGCCGCGGGCCGGAGGGCGGGGCCCCGGCGGGCAGCGGCACGGTGTTGGGGGTAGGCAGGCGATGGTGGTGCGGAGGCTCGGACGGGCGGGCGGCGCGGACGCCGCCACCGCGGCGGTGGTGGTGGCGGTGGCGGTGGCCGCGGGACTCACCGGGTGTTCGCCGGGCGCCGCGGACGCCGCCCCGCCCGCCGTCCCGCCCGCCGGAGCGGTCGCCGTGAGCGGCGGGCGGGACGGCGACGACGCCGGCGGCGGGCCGCTCCACACCGTGCGCTCCGCCCCCGACCTGCTGGAGCGCTCCGGTACGTCGAAGGCCAGGACGGCCCTGGAGATGGCGACGGGCGGCACGCGGCTGACCATCGAGGGCGAGGGGGGCTACGACTTCCGCGCCGGGCGCGGCCGGGTGCGGGTGCTGCTCCCCGAGGACGGCGACCGGCCGCGCCGCAGGATCACCGAACTGTTCGCACCGGGCGCGCTGTACATGAAGAACCGCGGCGCCGGCGTCCCCGTCGACAAGTGGGTGCGGGTCGACACGACCACCCTCGCCGACGGCAACCTGGTCACCGGCGGCGCCACCGACCCCGGCGCGGCGGCCGGGCTGCTGCGGGCCGCGCGGGGGGTCGTCTACCTGGGCGAGGTCCACGTGGGGGGTGTGCCGGTCGGGCACTACCGGGGGACCACCGACATCGGCGCCGCCGCGAGACTCGCCCCGGCGCGGCTGCGCGGGGCGCTGGCGGCCGCGGCGAAAGGGTTCACCACGGACACGGTGCCGTTCGACGCGTACCTGGACCGGACGGGGCGGCTGCGGAAGGTCCGCCACCGGTTCAGCTTCGCGAACGGGGAGCGGGAGGTCGACGTGGTGTCGACGACGGTGCTGTACGGGTTCGGCGCGCCCGTCGACCTGCGGCTCCCGCCGCGGCGGGACATCTACGCCGGGAAGATCGCCGGTTGAGCCGGTGCCGGCACCGGGTCCGGAGCCGGGCGCCTGGGGTGGAGGGGGTCGCGGAAGGCCATTCGGACGGCTTCGAGAATGGCCCGGACGAGTCATGCGCGGTGTGTGTCGTACTCCCTACGCTGGGAAGCCGACCCCGGCTGGAAGAGGTGAACGCACATGGTTCCACCCCTCAGTACGACGACCGTCCAGGACCATGTGGCGCTCGCCGAGATCGAGTTGTGCGGAGAGCTGATGATCGCCGCTTCGACGACCGAGGCGGAGCGGCTCAGCGACGACCGGATCGACGAGGTGTTGAGGGCGGCCCCGGAGGCGGGAGGTCCCACGGGGAGTCCGGCCGGAGCGTGAGCGAACACGCTCACGCCTGCCGTGCAGGTGATCGATCAGTTTCGGACAGCCCGTAAGTCAGGTCCGCATCATCCGGGCGATCGCCTTCGTGGCCTCCTCGACCTTCGCCTCGACCTCGTCGCCGCCCTTCACCGCCGCGTCGGCCACGCAGTGGCGCAGGTGCTCCTCCAGCAGTTGGAGCGCGAAGGACTGCAGCGCCTTCGTCGACGCCGAGACCTGGGTGAGTATGTCGATGCAGTAGACGTCCTCGTCGACCATCCGCTGCAGGCCCCTGATCTGGCCTTCGATCCGGCGCAGCCGCTTGAGGTGCTCGTCCCTCCGCCCGTGGTACCCGTACACCGCGTGGTCGTGATCGGCGTGGGCCCGCGGGGCCCCGGCGACCGGAGGGTCGGCCGGCTCGGTGGTCGTCATGGGTTCCTCCCGTAGTCCGCAAAGGGCGATATACCCCTCGCGGGTATATGGTACCGATCCTCGCGGGATTGTGCGGGGTCGGTTCTGTTCACCGTGTCCTATGGGCGACACTGAGGAAGCCGGTTCGCCGTGGCCGGATGATGCGCCTAGCATCAGCCTGACCGACACCATGCACCGAAGGACCCCCCGTGCGCTTTCGTCTGACCCCCCGGGAGACGAGCTTCTACGACATGTTCTCCGCGTCGGCGGACAACATCGTCACCGGCTCGAAGCTCCTGATGGAACTGCTGGGAGCGGAGGCGTCCGCGAGGGCCGACATCGCGGAGCGCATGCGCGCGGCCGAGCACGCCGGGGACGACGCCACCCACGCGATCTTCCATCAGCTCAACTCCTCCTTCATCACGCCGTTCGACCGCGAGGACATCTACGCCCTGGCCTCCTCGCTCGACGACGTCATGGACTCCATGGAGGAGGCGGTCGACCTCGTCGTCCTCTACAACATCGAGGAGCTGCCCAAGGGGGTCGAGCAGCAGATCGAGGTGCTGGCCAGGGCGGCCGAACTCACCGCGGAGGCGATGCCGCACCTCCGCACGATGGACAACCTCACCGAGTACTGGATCGAGGTCAACCGGCTGGAGAACCAGGCCGACCAGATCCACCGCAAGCTGCTCGCCCACCTCTTCAACGGCAAGTACGACGCCATCGAGGTGCTGAAGCTGAAGCAGGTCGTGGACGTGCTGGAAGAGGCCGCCGACGCCTTCGAGCACGTGGCGAACACGGTGGAGACCATCGCCGTCAAGGAGTCCTGAGGTCCCGTGGACACCTTCGCACTGGTCGTGACCGTCGGGGTCGCGCTCTTCTTCACCTACACGAACGGCTTCCACGACTCGGCGAACGCCATCGCCACCTCGGTGTCGACCCGGGCGCTCACACCGCGCGCCGCGCTGCTGATGGCCGCGGTCATGAACCTCGCCGGCGCCTTCATGGGCAGCGGGGTCGCCAAGACCGTCAGCGAGGGCATCATCGCCACGCCGATCGGCGACAAGGGGATGGCCATCCTCTTCGCCGCGCTGGTCGGGGCGATCGTCTGGAACCTGATCACCTGGTACTTCGGGCTGCCCTCCTCGTCGTCCCACGCGCTCTTCGGCGGCATGGTCGGCGCCGCCCTGGCGGGCGGCACGGAGGTCATCTGGTCCGGTGTGGTCGAGAAGATCGTCATCCCGATGTTCGTGTCGCCGTTCGTCGGCCTGATCATCGGCTACCTGGTGATGGCCGCGATCATGTGGATCTTCCGCAAGGCGGGGCCGCACCGGACGAAGCGCGGTTTCCGGATCGCGCAGACCGTGTCCGCCGCCGCCATGGCGCTGGGCCACGGCCTCCAGGACGCCCAGAAGACGATGGGCATCGTGGTGATGGCGCTGGTCATCGCCGATGTGGAGAAGGCCGGGGCCCCGATCCCGCTGTGGGTGAAGGTCGCCAGTGCGTTGATGCTGTCGCTCGGTACGTACGCGGGCGGCTGGCGGATCATGCGGACGCTGGGCCGGCGGATCATCGAACTCGACCCGCCGCAGGGGTTCGCCGCGGAGACGACGGCGGCGTCCGTCATGTACTCGGCGTCCTTCATGTTCCACGCGCCGATCTCCACGACGCACGTGATCACGTCCGCGATCATGGGCGTGGGCGCCACGAAGCGGGTGAACGCGGTGCGCTGGGGCGTCGCGAAGAACATCGTCCTCGGGTGGTTCATCACCATGCCGGCCGCCGCGGCGGTGGCGGCGGTGAGCTTCTTCGCGGTGTGGGCCCTCTTCGGTTAGCGGCGGTCAGCGGCGGTCAGCGGCCTCCGCCACGGGCGCCACGGGCGGCCCCGCCGCAGTACGGACGGCGCGTCGGCCGCGGTGCGGAAGGCAAGCGGGCCCGCCCTCCCTGGGAGTGGGAGAGGGCGGGCCCTTCGTCCCGCGGTGGCACCGCCATGCAGCACCGCGGGACGTCTGTGGGTGGGAGGATCAGCCGAAGCGTCCGGAGATGTAGTCCTCCGTGGCCTGGACCGACGGGTTGGAGAAGATCCGCTCCGTCTCGTCGATCTCGACCAGCTTGCCGGGCTGGCCGACGGCGGCCAGGTTGAAGAAGGCCGTGCGGTCGGAGACGCGGGCGGCCTGCTGCATGTTGTGGGTCACGATGACGATCGTGAACTGCTCCTTCAGCTCTCCGATCAGGTCCTCGATCGCCAGGGTGGAGATCGGGTCCAGGGCGGAGCAGGGCTCGTCCATCAGCAGGACGTCCGGCTCGACCGCGATGGCGCGGGCGATGCACAGGCGCTGCTGCTGACCGCCGGAGAGGCCGGAACCGGGCTTGTTCAGGCGGTCCTTGACCTCGTTCCAGAGGTTCGCGCCCATGAGGGAGCGCTCGACGATGTCGTTCAGTTCGGACTTGCGGTAGTTGCCGTTGAGCCGCAGGCCCGCCGCCACGTTGTCGAAGATCGACATGGTGGGGAACGGGTTCGGCCGCTGGAAGACCATGCCGACCGTACGGCGCACGGCGACCGGGTCGACGTCCTTGCCGTACAGGTTCTGGTCGTCCAGCATCACCTTGCCCTCGACGCGGCCGCCGGGGGTGACCTCGTGCATCCGGTTGAGGGTGCGCAGGAAGGTGGACTTGCCGCAGCCGGAGGGGCCGATGAAGGCCGTGACGGAGCGGGGCTCGACGGTCATCGAGATGTCGTCGATCGCCTTGTGGTTGCCGTAGTACGCGGAGAGGCCGCTGACGTCGATTCGCTTGGCCATCTTCAATCACTTCCAAGTGTGCGCCACGACCCGGCGGAACCGGGCGCGGAGCCGAATGTCGAGGCCTTAGCGGCCGGTCTTCGGGGCCTTCCAGCGGGCGATGCCGCGGGCCACCAGGTTGAGGATCATCACGAAGGCGATCAGTACGAGCGCGGCGCCCCAGGCGCGGGCCACGGCGGCGTCCGTACCGACGGTGTACTGCTCGTACACGTAGAGCGGCAGCGACGCCTGGGCGCCTTCGAACGGGTTCGGGTTGATCAGCTTCGTACCGAAGACGAGGAGCAGCACGGGGGCCGTCTCGCCGGTGATACGGGCGATCGCGAGCATGACGCCCGTGGTGATGCCGCCGATCGCGGTCGGCAGGACCACCTTGAGGATCGTCTTCCACTTGGGGACGCCCAGCGCGAGGGAGGCCTCGCGCAGCTCGTTCGGGACGAGCTTGAGCATCTCCTCCGTGGAGCGGACGACCACCGGCATCATCAGGATGGCCAGCGCCATCGACCCGGCGAAACCGGAGGGCCCGAAGCCCAGGATCTGGTTCCAGGTGGCGAGGATGAAGAGGCCCGCGACGATGGACGGGACGCCCGTCATGACGTCGACGAAGAAGGTCACGGCCTGGGCCAGCCGGCCCCGGCCGTACTCGACCAGGTAGATCGCGGTCAGCATGCCGATCGGGGCGGCGATCACCGCGGCGATGGCGACCTGCTGGACGGTCCCGAGCAGCGCGTGGTAGACGCCGCCGCCCATCTCGGCGTCGAGGACGCCGTTCATCGAGTGGGTGAGGAAGTACCCGTCGACGACCTCCAGGCCCTCGCTCACCGTGACCCAGCCGAGGGAGGCGAGCGGGACCACCGCGAGGACGAAGCAGACCCAGACGAGGCTGGTCGCGACGCGGTCCTTGGCCTGGCGGGCGTTCTCGACCGCGGTGGTGATGCCATAGGTCGCGACGACGAACAGCAGGGCGGCGATCATGCCCCACTGGATGCGGCTCTCCCAGCCGGCGGCGAGGCCGATGCCCGCACCGGCGGCTATGGAGCCGGCGGCTATGGCGGCCGGGGCCCAGCGCGGCATGCGCGCGTGGGCGAGGGGGGAGTGCTGGCGCACGGGCGCGGCGGCCGGGTGCTCGCCCTGGATGACGTGGCTCATGCGTTGGCCCCCGAGTACTCCTTGCGGCGCGCGATGATCCAGCGGGCGGCGCCGTTGACCAGCAGCGTGATGACGAAGAGGACGAGACCGGAGGCGATCAGCGCGTCGCGGCCGTACTCGTTCGCCTCGTTGAACTTGGCGGCGATGTTCTGCGCGAACGTGCCGCCGACCGGGTCGAGGATGTGCCCGGAGATGATGAAGCTGGGGGAGAGGACGACGGCGACGGCCATCGTCTCGCCGAGCGCGCGGCCCAGGCCCAGCATGGAGGCGCTGATGATGCCGGAGCGGCCGAACGGCAGGACCGACATGCGGATGGTCTCCCAGCGGGTGGCGCCGAGGGCCAGCGCGGCCTCCTCGTGCATCCGCGGGACCTGGAGGAACACCTCGCGGGTGACGTTGGTGATGATCGGCAGGATCATGATCGCCAGCAGGATGCCGACGGTGAGCATGTTCCGCGCGACGCCTTCGTCGGACTTGTCGAAGATGTACGTCCAGGCCATGTACTGGTCGAGCCACTTGTTGAGGCCGTCCAGGTAGGGCACGAGGAAGATCGCGCCCCACAGGCCGTAGATGATGCTCGGCACGGCGGCGAGGAGGTCGACGATGTACGCGAGCGGGGTGGCGAGCTTGCGCGGCGCGTAGTGCGAGATGAACAGCGCGATGCCGATGGCGACCGGCACGGCGATGACCATGGCGATGATCGAGCTGACCACCGTGCCGAAGGCCAGGACGGCGATGCCGAAGACGGGCGGGTTCCCGGCCGGGTTCCACTCGGAGGTGGTGAGGAAGTTCCCCTCGTTGCCGGCGATGGCGAGGGCCGCGCGGTAGGTGAGGAAGACGGCGATCGCCGCCATGATCACGAGCAGGGTGATGCCGGAACCGCGGGACAGCCCGAGGAAGACCCGGTCACCCGCCTGGGAGGGGGTGGACGCCTTCGGGGACTTTGTCTCGTCCCGCCCCGGGGGCGGTGGTGTGTGTGTGGTGGCTGTGGCCATCGTTTTCGTTCTCCGGTCTGCGGAGCCTCGACGGCTCCTGGCGGCGGTGCACCGGATGCCGGGGCCGGCCGGCCCGGAGGTGGGCGGGCCGGTCCCGGCGGGGTCGTCAGGAGAGGGTGGGGATGATCTCGCGGACCTTGGTCGCGATCTCGGTCGGCAGCGGGGCGTAGCCGGCGTCGGAGAGGAGCTTCTGGCCCTCCTCGCTGGCCGCGTAGTTGAGGAACGCCTTCAGGGTCGGCAGTGTTTCCGCCTTGTTGCCCTTGTCGCAGGCGATCTCGTACGTGACGAGGATGATCGGGTAGGCGCCCTCGGCCTTGGTCTTGTAGTCGAGGGAGAGGGCCAGGTCGTTGCCCGTGCCCTTGATCTTGGCGGCGGCGATGGCCTTGGAGGCGTTCTCCGTGGTGGCCTCGACCGGCTGCGCGGCGCCCGTGTTCAGCTTGACCGTGCTGATGCTGCTGGCCTCGGCGTAGGAGAGCTCGAAGTAGCCGATCGCGCCGTTGGTGTCCTTGACGGCGGCGGCGACGCCGGAGGAGCCGTTCGCGGCCTGGCCGCCCGGGGCGGGCCACGACTTCGTCTTCGGGTCGTGCTTCCAGTCGGCGGCGGCGGCCTCGCTGAGGTACTTGCCGAGGTTCTGCGTGGTGCCGGACTCGTCGGAGCGGTGGAAGGCCTGGATCGCCACGTCGGGCAGCTTGACGCCCGGGTTCAGCTTGGCGATGGCGGGGTCGTTCCACTTCTTGATCTGCGAGTTGAAGATCTTGGCGAGGGTGGGGGCGTCGAGGACGAGGTCGTCCACGCCGTCCAGCTTGTAGCCGATGGCGATGGGGCCGCCGACCATCGGGAGGTTGATGCCCTTGCCGCCCTTGCAGATCTTCTGGGACTCGGCGACCTCCTCCTCCTTCAGGGCGGAGTCGGAACCGGCGAACGCCACCTGGCCCTGGTTGAACTTGGTGATGCCGCCACCGGAGCCGATGGCCTGGTAGTTCACCTCGACGCCCTCACAGGCCGCCTGGAAGTTCTTGACCCACAGGTCCATGGCGTTCTTCTGGGCGGTCGAGCCGGCGGCCAGGAGCTGCCCCTTGGCACCCTCGCACTTGACGTTCGACGAGGCGGAGGGCTTCTTCGCCCCGTCGGGGCTCGTGTTGTCGTCCGAACCACACGCCGTGAGAACCAGGGCACCGGAGACGACGAGGGCGCCGAGCGCGGTGGCGCGAAGCCCGGTCTTGCGATGAAGCTTCACTTTCGGGTGTTCCTTCCAGTAACCGCCGAGCTGCGCGACCACATGGGCCGGTCTCGTGATCCGTGTCCACGGGCGGTGGTACGGCGGCGTGTGCCGGGGTAGGTGGTGGGGTTTGTGAGTCACCCCGTACGGCTGAAATTAGGCAGAACAGGTGAAGGGGTCGACGGGGCCGGGTGAACGCGGGGTGAACCATGCTGTAAGTGCCGGTGAGTAGCCTTACAAGCCTTGTTCCCTCGCGTCCCGTTCGTCACATCCGTCACGTCCGCCACATACAACACTGGTACACCAGGGGTCACGGAGTGGCCAGGAACCAACCGATCAAGGCGCGATCCTGCGGGTGGGAAAGCAGTTCCCGGGCCTCCTCCGCGGGGAGCCACCGCAGGGCGTCCACCTCCCCGCCGGGTGTGAAGGAGCCCGGCCCCGCCTCCGCCGACCAGTAGGTCACCTCCTTCTCCCGCGCGCCCACCCGGTAGCGGACCGTGCCGAGCCGGGCCCCCGGTTCGCACGCGCGGCCGGTCTCCTCCCGGACCTCCCGCACCGCCGCAGCCCGCAGCTCCTCCCCGGCCTTCACCTTGCCCTTCGGGAACGACCAGTCGTCGTACTTGGGCCGGTGGACCAGGCACACCTCCACCGCACCGTCCGCCGTCCGGCGCCACAGGACGCAGCCGGCCGCCCGGACGACGCCGGCGCGGCCGTTCACCGCGCCGTCACCGCCGTGCGCCGCCAGGCCCGGTGGAAGGCGAGGCGGGCGGCCTCCACCTCGTGGCGCTGGTCGGCGTGGAGGACGCCGAGGGCGTACGCCGTCGCCGGGGCGATGCGCGGGGTGTGCGCGGCCGCCGCGGCGGCGGCCGCGGCCTCGGCGGCGTCCCGGTGCCGGTCCAGCGCGGTCGCCGCCTCGTACAGCTCGGGGACCGGGGAGCACCGCACCTCCAGGGCGTACCGGTGGAGGCGCAGCAGGAGGCGCACCTGGTGCCAGGACGCGTCCTCGGGCTCACCGCCCACGGCGGGGCTCATGGGCAGGGCCGCCACCGCGTCCAGCAGGCGGCGCTCCACCGTCTCGGCGGGCACCGGCAGGACCTCCTCGGCGGGGGACGAGGCGGCGGGCCCGAGCGGCACCTCGGACGCCAGCAGGGCCACCGCGTCGGCCACCGCGTGGAAGCGGGACGACCCCAGCGCCTCCAGGGCCGCCGAGTGGGCGCGCGTCCGGGCGAGGGTGAGCTGCCGCTCCAGCAGGGCGCCGGCGCGCGCGGCACCCATCGCGATCGCCTCGCCGCCGGTGCGCGAGGCGCCCGGGCGGGCGCCCCGCGGCGCCGGCACGGGCCCGCCGGTCAGCCGGGACAGCGCGTCGACGAGCCGGACGAGCCGCGAGGTGCAGGCGTGTTCCTGGGCGAGCGTCCCGGAGAGCCAGGTCAGCTCGGAGCGCAGGCCGTCCGCCCACGCCCCGTCCAGGAGGGGCCGGAAGGTGTGCAGCGTCCCGCTGATGCGCCGGGCGGCGGCGCGCAGGGCCCGGGCGGACTCCTCCGCGCCGACGGTGTCCGAGCCGCCGCCCTCCATGTGCAGGCGCAGGGCGCGCAGGAAGTCGTTCGCCCGGGCGTGGAGGTACGGTGCCAGCACCTCGCCGGCGGACACGTGGCGGTCATGGTTGTGCACGTCGGCGCCTCCGGGCGTCTATGAGCATCTGCTGGACGTGCCGCAGCGGCCGGCCGTCGGCGTCCGTCGCGTGCCGGGTCCAGTCGCCGTCGGGGCCGAGGTGCCACGACGAGGTCGTGTCGGCCATGCCGGTCTCCAGCAGGCGGATCAGGGCCGCGCGGTGGGCCGGGTCGGCGACCCGCACCAGCGCCTCTATGCGGCGGTCGAGGTTGCGGTGCATCATGTCGGCGCTGCCGAGCCACACCTCGGGCTCCCCGCCGTTGCAGAAGGCGAAGACGCGGGAGTGCTCCAGGAAGCGCCCGAGGACGGAGCGGACCCGGATGTTCTCCGACAGGCCGGTGACGCCGGGGCGCACGGCGCAGATGCCGCGGACCCAGAGGTCGACGGGCACGCCGGCCTGCGAGGCGCGGTAGCAGGCGTCTATGACGGCCTCGTCGACCATCGAGTTGACCTTGATGCGGACGTACGCGGGACGGCCCGCCCGGTGGTGGGTGATCTCCTTGTGGATCCGCGACACCAGGCCGTCGCGCAGCGACTTGGGCGCGACGAGCAGGCGGCGGTAGGTCTCGCGGCGCGAGTAGCCGGACAGCCGGTTGAACAGGTCCGACAGGTCGGCGCCGACCTGCGGGTCGGAGGTGAGCAGGCCGAGGTCCTCGTAGAGGCGGGCGGTCTTGGGGTGGTAGTTGCCGGTCCCGACGTGCGAGTACCGGCGCAGCACCTCGCCCTCCTGGCGGACGACCAGGGACAGCTTGCAGTGGGTCTTCAGCCCGACCAGGCCGTACACGACGTGGCAGCCGGCCTCCTCCAGCTTGCGCGCCCACTTGATGTTGGCCTGCTCGTCGAAGCGGGCCTTGATCTCGACGAGGACGAGGACCTGTTTGCCGGACTCGGCGGCGTCGATCAGGGCGTCGACTATCGGCGAGTCACCCGAGGTGCGGTACAGCGTCTGCTTGATCGCCAGGACGTCCGGGTCGGCGGCCGCCTGCTCCAGGAAGGCCTGCACGGAGGTGGAGAAGCTGTCGTACGGGTGGTGCAGCAGCACGTCCCGCTCGCGCAGGGCGGCGAAGACGTCGGGCGCGGACGCCGACTCGACCTCGGACAGGTCGCGGTGGGTGCCCGCCACGAACCTCGGGTACTTCAGCTCGGGCCGGTCCTGGCCCGCCATGCCGAACAGCCCGGTCAGGTCGAGCGGCCCGGGCAGCGGGTACACCTCGGCCTCCGAGACCTTCAGCTCCCGCACGAGCAGGTCGAGGACGTACGGGTCGATGGACTCCTCGACCTCCAGCCGCACCGGCGGGCCGAAGCGGCGCCGCATGAGCTCCTTCTCCAGGGCCTTGAGCAGGTTCTCGGTGTCGTCCTCCTCGACCTCCAGGTCCTCGTTGCGGGTGACCCGGAACATGTGGTGGGCCAGCACCTCCATGCCGGGGAAGAGCTCCTCCAGGTGCGCGGCGATGACGTCCTCCAGCGGTACGTACCGCTGCGGCGACGCCTCCAGGAACCGCGACAGCAGCGGCGGCACCTTCACGCGCGCGAAGTGGCGGTGGCCGCTGACCGGGTTGCGGACGACGACGGCGAGGTTCAGGGAGAGCCCGGAGATGTACGGGAAGGGGTGCGCGGGGTCTACGGCCAGCGGCGTGAGCACCGGGAAGATCCGCTGCCGGAACAGCGTGAAGAGGCGCGCCTGCTCCTTCTCGGTCAGGTCGGGCCAGCGGATGAGGTGGATGCCCTCGTCGGCCAGGGCGGGGGCGACGTCCTGCTGGAAGCAGGCGGCGTGCCGGGCCATGAGCTCCCGCGAGCGGGTCCAGATCAGGTCGAGGACCTCGCGGGGCTGGAGCCCGGACGCGGAGCGGGTGGCGACGCCGGTGGCTATGCGGCGCTTGAGGCCGGCGACCCGGACCATGAAGAACTCGTCGAGGTTCGAGGCGAAGATCGCGAGGAAGTTCGCCCGCTCCAGCAGCGGCGTCGTGGGGTCCTCGGCGAGTTCCAGGACCCGTTCGTTGAAGGCGAGCCAACTGCGCTCGCGGTCCAGGAAGCGCCCCTCGGGCAGCTCGGTGCGCACGCCGTCCCCGTCGTCGTACGCGTCGAGGTCGGCGTCGGCTTCCGGTGCGAGGGGGGCGGGTGCGCCGGCCGTGCTCCACCGCCGGTGCGCGGCTATGGACCCCACGGCCGGCCGCGCCTGCGGGGCGGAGGACTCTACCTGCTGGACCGGGACCTCTGCGGGCTGCTGGTTCATGACACCATTCTTCCGCGCCGGGAGCTGGTCGGGCGCGTCGGACGGGCCGTGGAAGCGGACGCGGCGGGCTTCATTGGCCGAGCTTCGCAAGCGTGCCTGAATGAACGGTGACGAGGACGTGACGTCCCGGGTGCCGGGCCGTGGGGGCGGAGTGTGCGCGAAGGCCGGTTCCGCGGCTCTTGCGCACCTCCGGTACGCCGTGTGCGGAGACGCCGGGAAGGTGAACGCGCCGACGCCTCCGACCCGGGCGCGGCCACCCGCCCCGGGCACGCGGGCCCCGCGGCGTCCTCCCGGGACCCGGGGGCTCCGGGGCTCCGCGGTGCCCCTCCCGGGGCCTGCGCCCTCCCGGGGCCCGTGCCCTCCCGCGGGTCCCGCGGCCGGGCCGCTCCCGGCCCGCCGCCCGGCCCCCGCCCCCGAGGGGCCGCGCCCGGTCCTTCGGGGGCCGCCGGGGGCGGGTCAGGCCTCCGTGCGGTACACCGGGTCAGGTCTCCGTGCGGTACATGAGGTCCACCTCGTGGGTGGTGAAGCCCATCCCCTCGTACACGCGCAGCGCCGCGGTGTTGTCGGCGTCCACGTACAGCATCGCCGTCGGCAGGCCCTGCGCGGCGAGGTGGCGCAGGCCGATCGCGGTGAGCGCCCTGCCGAGCCCCCCGCCCTGCGCGTCGGGGGAGACGCCGAGGACGTACACCTCGCCGAGCCGCTCCTCGGCGTGCACCTTCGTCCAGTGGAAGCCGGCCAGGGCGCCGTCGGGCTCGCGCTCGGCGAGGAAGAAGCCCTTGGGGTCGAACCACGGCTCGTTCTTCCGGTCGTCCAGGTCGCGCTGGGTCAGGGCGCCCTGCTCGGGGTGGTGCGCGAACGCGGCGGCGTTGACGGCGAGCCACGCGGCGTCGTCCCGGCCGGGGACGAACGTGCGGACCGCGACCCCGGCCGGCAGGACCGGCTCGGGGACATCGAGCGGGGCCAGGGGGCGGCGCAGCTGCCGCAGCTCCCGGAAGAGGGAGAGCCCCAGCACCTGCGCCAGGTGGCGGGCGGCGGGCTTGCCGCCGTGCGCCCACACCCGCAGCCGCTTGCCCGACTCGGCGAGCAGCGCCGAACCGAGCGCCCGCCCGTGGCCGCGCCCGCGCTGCGCGGGGGCGACGACCAGCTCGGCGGCCGGGGCCTCGATCGGGTCGGTGCCCTCCAACTGGGCGTAGCCGACGAGCCGGTCGGAGACGGAGAGCAGCAGGTGCCGCACGCCCTCGCGCCGCCCGCCGTCCCCGGCGAGGTCGCCGCGCGCCGCGGTGAAGGCCTTCAGCTGGAGCCTGCCCTGCTCGGACACGGCCTGCACGCCGTCGACGCGGGCGGCGTCGGCGAGCAGGTCGAGGACGTCCCGGGCCTGTCCGGGGGTGAGCTCGTCGAGGATCTCGATGCGGCGGCCCGCCTCGGGGGCTGTTGCGCGAACGTCAGTGGTCATGGGTACGAGCCTACGGCGGAGGGTGCGGCCCGACGGGTGGCGGCAACCGGGTCGTAACCCGGGTCCCCCTGTCGTGCTACGCGCGTTGACCCTAGGCTGCGTCCGGCAGACCAGGAGCCATGGCCGAGGCGTCACCTGACGCCGTGTGAGGTCATGTGGCGTCAAAGGGGAAAAACGGACACATGTCAGCTACACGGCACAAGAAGCCCATGGGACGGCGGATCGCCGCCACCGCGGCCGGCGTCGCCGCCCTCGGCGCGCTGGTGGCGGCCCTCCCGGCCGGCGCGGCCGAGGAGGCCGGCGCGGGCGGCCGGACGTACGGCGGGAAGGCCATCGGCCGCACCGTCGACGTGCAGCTGCTCTCCTTCAACGACCTGCACGGCAACCTGGAGCCCCCGGCGGGCTCCTCCGGCGAGGTCACGCACGTCCACGAGGACGGGACCACCGAGAAGATCAAGGCGGGCGGCGTCGAGTACCTCGCCACGCACCTGCGCGACGCCCGTCGGGGCCACCGCTACTCGATCACCGCGGCGGCCGGCGACATGATCGGCGCCTCCCCCCTGATATCCGGCCTGTTCCACGACGAGCCGACGATCGACGCGCTCAACAGGCTGGACCTCGACGTCAGCGCGGTCGGCAACCACGAGTTCGACGAGGGCGCGGCCGAGCTGGCCCGCATCCAGAACGGCGGCTGCCACCCCGTCGACGGCTGCGCCGAGGGCACGACGTACGAGGGCGCCGCCTTCCCCTACCTGGCGGCGAACGTCACGAACGAGAGGACCGGCAAGCCGGTCCTCGACCCGTACTTCATCTGGGAGAAGAGGGGCGTCCGCATCGGTTTCATCGGAGTGACCCTGGAGGGCACCCCGAACATCGTCAACGCCGAGGGCATCAAGGGCCTGAAGTTCGGCGACGAGGTCGAGGCGATCGACAGGTACACGAAGGTCCTGGAGCGCAAGGGCGTCAGGTCCATCGTCGCCCTGATCCACGAGGGCGGCGCCCCGGCGTCCTCCGCGTACAACTACGACTGCGACAGCCCCGGCCCGGGCGACGGCATCTCCGGTCCGGTCGTCGACATCGCCAGGAAGCTCAACCCGCAGGTCGACGCCCTGGTGACCGGTCACACCCACCAGGCGTACGCCTGCACCGTCCCGGACCCGGCGGGCAAGCCGCGCACGGTCACCTCGGCGGCGTCGTACGGCAAGCTGTACACCGACACGACCCTCACCTACGACCGCGCCACCAGGGACATCGTCCGCACCGCCGTCGCCTCCGCGAACCACGTGGTCACCCGCGACGTCCCCAAGGCCGCCGACATGACCGACCTGATCACCCGGTGGAACGGCCTGGCCGCGCCGATCGCCAACCGCCCGGTGGGCCACATCGCCGCCGACATCGGCGGCCGCGGCTCGAACGCGTACGAGAAGCCGCTCGGCGACCTGATCGCCGACGCGCAGCTGGAGGCCCTCGCCCCGGCCGACAAGGGCGGGGCGCAGATCGCCTTCATGAACCCGGGGGGCATCCGCGCCGACCTGGTGTACGCCAGGTCCGGCGGCGAGGCGGCGGACGGCGTCGTGACGTACGGCGAGGCGTACACCGTGCAGCCGTTCACCAACATGATGACCACCGTCGACCTGACCGGCGCGCAGATCGTCACCGCGCTCCGGCAGCAGGTAAGCGGCGCGAACGAGGCGTCGCCGAAGATCCTGCAGGTGTCGAGGGGCTTCACGTACACCCTGGACATGACGAAGACCGGCGCCGCACGCGTCGACGCCTCCTCGGTGAGGCTGAACGGCAGGCCGCTCGACCCGGCCGGGACGTACCGCGTCGCGATGAACGAGTTCCTCGCGGGCGGCGGTGACGGCTTCCCGGCCCTCGGCCAGGGCACGAACAAGCTGGTCGGCGCCTCCGACCTGGAGGTCTTCATCGCCTACCTGGGCGCGCACTCCTCGCCTGACGCCCCGCTGAAGCCGCCGGCGACGGGCCGGATCACGGTCGTCGGGTAAGACCTCCGGCGATCCGAGGGGGCGGTGGACGGAACCGGTCCGCCGCCCCCTGCTCCTCCCGGCCCCGTCCGGTTCTGTATGGCCCTGTCTGTCCCTGTACGGCTCCGTACGGAGCCGTACGGCCGGTGGTCCTCCGCCGACCGGTCGTGCGCCGCGCCCCGGGTCCGGCCGTCCGGCCGGGGCCGCACCCGTACGGGGGCGGTGGGCCGGGGGCGGAGAGCGGGGAGCGGGAGCGGCGGGGTGGACGTCCTGCCCGAGCGGACGTCCCGCCGGGTGGCGGTGGACCGCCCGCTCATAGGGGGCGCGCGCTCGTAGGGGGCGCACGCTCGTACGGGGTGTGCGCTCGTACGGGACGCGCGGGGCGGGGCCCGACGTCGGTCGGCCGGGCGGGTGGGCGGGACCGGCGCGGTACGCGGGTCAGTCGCCGCGGAGGGCGTCCAGGCCCGACTTGAGGGTGTCGACCGGAATGGCGAAGCCGAGACCGACGCTGCCCGCACCGGCGGGATCGGCGGTGGCGTCCGGCGCGTACATCGCCGAGTTGATGCCGATGACCTCGCCCTTCAGGTTGACCAGGGCGCCCCCGGAGTTGCCGGGGTTGAGGGCGGCGTCGGTCTGGATCGCCTTGTACGCGGCCGGCGGGGAGCCGGTGCCGCCGCCGTGCCCGGAGGGCCGGTCCCCCCGTCCGGCCCGCCCACTGTCGCCGCCCCCGGTGACGGTCACGTCCCGGTCGAGAGCGGAGACGATGCCGCTGGTCACGGTGTTGGTGAGGCCCTCGGGCGAGCCTATCGCGACGACCTGGTCGCCGACCCGGACCGTGTCGGAGTCCCCGAGCACGGCCGCCTTGAGACCCCCGGCGCCGTGGAGCCTGAGCAGCGCGAGGTCCTTGGCGGGGTCGGTGCCGACGACCTCGGCCGTGCGGACGCTGCCGTCGCCGAGCAGGACCTCTATGCCGGAGGCGCCCGCGATGACGTGGTGGTTGGTGACGACCTCGCCGTCCTCGGTGACGACCACGCCGGACCCGGTGGAACCCCCGGAGGCGGAGGCGGACCTGATCTCCACGATGCTGGGGGAGACGGCCTGTGCCACTCCGGCGAGGGTGCCGGCGCCCGACCGGGGGGCGTCCGCCCCGGCCGCTCCGGCGGGGGCGGCCGTCGTGCCGTCCACCGCGAGGTTCTGGGCGAGGGCGCCCGCCCCGCCCCCGGCGACGGCGGCCGCGACGGCGACGGCGGTGATCAATCCGGTCGGCCGCCCGGCCCGGTGGCGACGGTGCCGCCGGGTGCCGGCACGGCCCGCGGGCGCGTGTGCGGGCGGCGGTGGGACCGGTTCGCGGAATCCGGCGTACCGCTGCGGTTCGTCGTTCCCCTGGTGGCCGGCGGTGCGGCCGTCGTGGTCCGTCATGTGCACGCCTGGCTCCGGCAGATGAGAGGTCACTGACGACGCCCCGGGAGGGGCGGTGGAACCCCGTGTGCCCGGTATGAGGACGGACATTCAGGACGGCGGACGGCGGACGGACGGCGGACGGACGGCGGACGGAGGGTGGCGGAGGCGCGGAGGACGGCGGACGCGCGGGGCGGTGGGGCGGTGGGGCGTGGAGGAATGGAGGGCGGCGGCCGTACGGGCGCGGGGGCGGGAGGCGGCGGTACGGAAGGACGGGTACGGAGGGGCGGGTACGGAAGGGCGGAGGCCGTGCGGAGGCGCCGGCGGCGCGGGGAGGCCGCGACCGCACGGACGCGGCGGTGCGGAGGCGGGACCGTGCGGAGGCGGGACCGTGCGGAGGCGGGACCGTGCGGAGGGGAGGGCCCCGTACGGGGGCGGCTACGCGCCGCAGCCGCAGCTGCGGCGGACCACCAGCGCCGACGGGAACTGCTTCACGCGCTCGCTGCGGTCCCCGGGCACCTTCAGCCCGTCGTCCAGGACCAGGTCCACCGCCGCGCGGGCCATCGCCGGCCGGTCCGACGAGACCGTCGTAAGCGGCGGGTCCGTCAGCGCCGCCTCCTTCACGTCGTCGAACCCGGCCACCGCCAGGTCCCCCGGCACGTCCAGCCGCAGCTCCCGCGCCGCGCGCAGCACGCCGATCGCCTGGTCGTCCGTGGCGCAGAAGATCGCGGGAGGCCGGTCGGGGCCGGACAGGATGCGCAGCGCGGTCCCGTAGGCGTCGTACCGGTCGTAAGCGGCCTGGTAGAGCCGTCCCTCGACGGAGCGGCCCGCCTCCCGCATGGCGCGGCGCCAACCCTCGACGTGGTCGGCCACCGGGTCGCCGACGGACGGGGTCGACTCGATCCCGCCCAGGCACGCCACGTACGCGTGGCCGTGCTCCAGCAGGTGGCGGGTGGCCAGTTGCGCGCCGCCCACGTCGTCCGTCACGACCGCCACGTCGTCCAGGGCCTCGGGGCGCTCGTGGAGCAGCACCACGCGTGCGTCCCAGGCCTCGATCTCCTGCGCGGCGGGCTCACTCATGCCCTGGCTGACCAGGATCAGACCGGCGACCCGCATTCCGAGGAAGGCGCGCAGGTAGTGGATCTCGCGCTCGTCGCGGTAGTCCGAGTTGCCGACCAGGACCATCTTCCCGCGGTCGGCGGCGGCCCTCTCCACCGCGTGCGCCATCTCGGCGAAGAACGGCTGCCGCGCGTCCGGGACGATCATGCCTATGAGGTCCGTGCGCCGTGACGCCATCGCCTGTGCCACCCGGTCGGGCCGGTAGCCCAGCTCCTGGATGGCGGCGAGGACACGCTCGCGCGTGGCCGGGGCGACCGGCCGGGGTCCGTTGTTGATGACGTAGCTCACGACCGCGGTGGAGGTACCCGCCAGCCGTGCCACGTCGTCCCGCGTCACCTTGGCCACGCGCGGCAGTCTACGCGGGGTGACCTACCTCGGTGCGGGCCGTGCGGCCGCTTCCCTCCCGTCCTCCGTCCGGGGGACCTCCGGCGCCGTCTCCCCGGCGGGCCGCCCCGTCCGCTCGGCCGCCCGGGCCTTCCTCGCGGAGCGCTCCGCCTTCTCCGGCGTCACGAACCGGTAGCCGACGTTGCGCACGGTGCCGATCAGCGACTCGTGCTCCGGCCCCAGCTTGGCCCGCAGCCGCCGCACGTGGACGTCGACCGTGCGCGTGCCGCCGAAGTAGTCGTACCCCCACACCTCCTGGAGGAGCTGTGCCCGGGTGAACACCCGGCCCGGGTGCTGGGCGAGGTACTTGAGCAGCTCGAACTCCTTGAAGGTGAGGTCGAGGACCCGGCCCTTCAGCTTCGCGCTGTAGGTCGCCTCGTCGACCGAGAGGTCGCCGCTGCGGATCTCCATCGGGGAGTCGTCGGCGACCTGCCGGCGGCCCGTCGCGAGCCGCAGCCGCGCCTCGACCTCCGCCGGGCCAGCGGTGTCGAGCAGCACGTCGTCGATGCCCCAGTCGGCGGTGACGGCCGCGAGCCCGCCCTCGGTGACGACCAGGAGCAGCGGGCAGCCGGCGCCCGTCGAGCGGAGGAGCCGGCAGAGCGAGCGCACCTGCGGCAGGTCGCGGCGGCCGTCGACGAGGACCACGTCGGCGCCGGGGGCGTCCACGAGGGCAGCCCCCTCGGCGGGGGCCACCCGCACGTCGTGCAGCAGCAGCCCGAGCGCCGGAAGCACCTCGTCCGACGGCTGCAGGGCGTTGGTCAGCAGCAGCAGGGAACTCACCGCGACCCACCCGCCGGAAGCGTCTTCCCGCAGGCCCTCGTCCCGCAGATCCTCGTCCCGCCGGTCTTCGTCCCGCCGGTCTGCGTCCTGTCGGTCTGCGGCCGGTCGTGCGCGGTCGGCTCGCCCATGACGTCGGTTCCTCCTCGGTCCGTACGAGGACGTTGCGGCACTGCGTCCTCCGGAGTCCCACGGCGGCCCCGCGCCACCGGGAGCCCCCGCACGCCCGGCCGTGGCCACGGCCGGGAAAACGCGAGAGGACCCGGGGGCTGCGTCGCCCGGATCCTCCGCCGGCCACGATAGCCCACGGGCGGCCGGGGCGGGGGTCCCGTTCCAGGATGCGGCTGTCTCCTCGCTCACACCCGTCCGGGGGCCGCGCACCCGCGCGGGGCACCGGAAGCGGACCGTCCGGGCGGGTCGTCCGGCGGCCCACCGCGCCGACCGGGCCGGCCCCGTCCCCGGCGCCCCCGACGTGGCCCATCATGGAGCCTGACGAAAGGAGCCCTCCCATGGCAGCCGGGACCATCCGCTACTGGGCCGCGGCCAAGGCCGCCGCCGGTACCGCCGAGGAACCGTACGCCGCGGAGACCCTCGCGGAGGCGCTGGCCGCCGCCCGCGAGCGGCACCCGGGGGAGTTCCCCCGGGTGTTGCGGAGGTGCTCCTTCCTGGTGGACGGCGCCCCCGTGGGAACGCGCGGGCACGAGACGGTACGGCTGGCGGAGGGCGGCACGGTAGAGGTGCTCCCGCCGTTCGCAGGAGGGTGAGCCGCACGGCATGAGCAGCGATCAGCAGTACCCCCACGACCCGCGCGACCCGCGCGGTCCTTCGCCGCACGGGGACCGGCCGCAGGGAGGGGGGCCCTTCGCGGAGCCGTTCCCCGCGGAGGCGTTCCCCGAGGGCGCGGGCGCCGCCGGTACGGGCGTGGCGCAGACCTGGCAGGGCCAGACGTGGGACACCCACCACCAGCCGACCGTCCGGCCCGGGCAGCCGCCGCACGGCCCGGACGGCCTCCCGCTCCCGCCGGAGACCCCGGTGTCCCACGGCCATGCGGCTCCGGCGGGGTACGAGGCTCCGACGGCGTACCTGCCTCCGGTGGTCGATCAGGGTTCGGGTCCGGTGTCGCACGGTCGGGCGGGTGAGCCGGGGTACGAGGCTCCGACGGCGTACCTGCCCCCGGTGGTCGATCACGGCCCGGGCCCGGTGTCCCACGGCCATGCGGCTCCGGCGGAGTACGAGGCTCCGACGGCGTACCTGCCCCCGGTGGCCGATCACGGCCCGGCCCCGGTGCCCCACGGCCGTGCGGCCCCCGTGCCCGGCCAGGCCGCCCCCGCGCACGCCCGTGCGCCCCGGTCCGGCGCCCCGGTCGCCCCCGCACCCGTCCACACCCCCGCGCCCGCCCCGGACGCCCCGGTCGCCGGGCCCGAGTACGGCGCGCCCACCACCCTCGGCAACACCCGCATCACCGACGCCCAGCGCGCCCGCGCCGAGGGCCGGTCGCCGATCATCGACCCGGGCATCCAGCCCGCCGGGCTCACCGCGCTGCTCGGCGTCCTCCTCGCCGGAGGCGCCTTCCTCGGTCCGTACGCGCTGCTGGTTCCGCTGGTGCTGCTGCAGGCGGTCACCGCGGCCGGCTGGTTCCGGCTCAACGGCATGTGGCCCGCCCGCCAGGGCATCGCGCTCGCGTTCCTCGGCGGTGCCGTCGCGGACGCCGCGCTGCTCGCCACCGGGCCGGAGCACGCACCCGCCGCGATCCTCGGCACCCTCGGCGTCTGGGTCCTCCTCGTCCTCGTCCTCCAGCTGCGCAGCCCGGCACCGGCCACGCGCCCGCGTACCCCTGGGACGAAGAGTGAACCTCCGCAACACCCCCGGCACCTCCCCGACGCACCGCAGGCCCGGCCACGCCGTCCCGCTTGACCTGCGCGGCCCGTCCGGCCCCGACACCGTGCGCACCGCGCTCGACACCCCGCAGCCCGACGACGAGCGGCGGTTCCTCGTCCTGGACGACGCGGCCCGGCTCGTCGCCCACCGGTTCCTCTACGAGCAGCTCTACTCGTACGGCCCCGCCAGGGTCCTCTGCCTCGCCGTCGGCACCCCCGGGGACATCCCCCCTCCCCGGGCGCAACCGGGGGCCCCGGGGGGCGTCCTGCGCCGTCCGCTGACCCTGCGGCCGCCCGCCGCCGGCGTCCTGTGGGTCCTCGACCCGCACACCGGGGACGACCCCGGCGGACTGCGCCCGCTGGTCGAACTCCTCCTCCAGGCCGAGGTGTTCGACGCCGTCCTGCACGGTCTGGCCGGGGTCGTCCACGGCGTCGCCGTCCCCTCCGTCCGGGTCGTGGAGCACGACCTCGGCGACGACGCCCGCACCCGCGCGTGGAGGCAGGCCCTGGGCACCCTCGCCGGGCAGGAGGTGACGGGCGGCGGCCCCGGCGACTTCGTCCCGTCCGAACTGACCGTCCTCCTCGACGACTCCCTGCCCGACGCGGTCGCCGGCCACCGCTGGCTGGAACCCTCGGGGCGCGCCGCCGCCCGCCGCCGCGCCTGCGACGACGCGCTGGCGGAGGTCCGCCGCGGGCACCGGCTCGCGCGCGGCCCCGCCGGGCTGTTCGGCCGGGCCTCCCGCCGCGCCGACCTGCCCGGCCGGCTCGCGGACCTGGGCCGCGCCGTGGAGGCGTACCGGGACACCGTCGCCGGGGCGTTCACCGACGCGGACGGCGTACGGCTGACCCCGGAGCAGCGGACCCGGCTCCTGGCGCGCGGCATCGACCTGCCCGACCTGCCCGCCGCGTCCCGCACCCGGGTGGTGCCCGCCCTGCGGGTCCTCACCGAGCACCTGCTGGAGCAGCCCCTGCCGCTGCGGTCCGCCGCCGCGCGGCTCGCCGCCCTGTCCGACCGCTCGGCCCCGGCGGGCAGCGCGGCCCGGCTGGCCCGCCTCGACGAGCTGTGCGATCCGGCGTACCTGCGCCACCTGGTAGGCCCGCCGCCCTTCCGCGCGGGCGACACCACCGCCGGGACGGCGCTGCGGGCGCTCGTACCGGCGTTCGCGGCCGGGCTGTGGCCGGGCCCGGGCTGGCTCCTGGGCCCCGCGGCGGGGGCCGTCGCGGCGGCGCTCGGCGCCCTGATGTGGCGCCACCGCCCCAACCGCTCCCCGGACGGCCGCCACGACGGCGGGGGCACCACCCGGGTGGCCGCCCGGCTCCTGGGCGGCTTCGCCGGCGGCACGACCGGTGCCGTGGCGGGCTCGCTGCTGGGCCTGCCCGTCTGGGCGGGGGCGCTGGCCGTGGCGGTCGCCCTGGTCGGCGCGGTCCTCCTCGCCGCGCGGGACTGGACGCGGTCCGTGGACGCCTGGTGGCGCGACACCGGGGCCGAGTACGCCGAGCGGGTCCTCTCCGACGTCGACCGGCTCCTCGCCGAGACCGCCGTGCACGACTGGCTGCTCGCCGACGCGCGGCACCACTGCGCGGACGGCGCCCGCGCGGCCTCCCTGCTGTTGCGCGCCCTCGCCGCGACCGCCGACGCGT
>JAAXOU010000050.1 GCA_012396115.1 Streptomyces somaliensis DSM 40738
ACCATGGTGGCCGGGCGGGCCGAGGGGGACGCGGCCGGGGCGACGCCGGGCGGGCGCCGCGCGACCGCCGCGGAGCGGGGGCCCGCATCAGCGGTCACCGCCGTGGAAGACGCAGCCGACCAGGGCGCCGCTGCCCATGGCGACCACCCCGGCGTCCGGATCGGCGCTGGCCCGTACGAAGCCCCCGGCGTACCCGTCGTCGCCGGCGCCGTGCGCGCTCAGGTAGACGCCCCAGTTGGGGTAGAGCTCCCGCACGCCGCCCGCACCGTCGGGGAACGGCTCGGCGACGGGGCGCACCCGGCGCTGGAGCACGAACGGCCCGTCCATCGCCGAGGCGATCCGCCGCTCCCACTCGGCCCCGTCCACCTCCCAGCCGGCGGTGACCCCGTTGCCGCCGTGCAGCAGGGTCGGCTTCAGCACCAGCTCCTCCCGGTGGGCCAGGGCGTGGGCGAGCAGGTCGACCTCGGTGCCGCCGGGGTCGGTGGCGCGCGGGCGCACGTACCGCGTCCAGGGCAGGAGCCGGTCGAGGCAGGCCAGTTCGGCGGCGTCGAACAGGTCGCGGTGCCGGTCGTCGGAGAGCATCGCCAGGGTGCCCTTGTTGCCGTACAGTTCGGCGTCCAGCCGGCTGCACAGACCCACCCGGCCCTCCTCGACCGCCGTCAGCAGCGGTTCCAGCAGGGCCGCCGTGGCGGGGTCGGTCAGGTCCTCGGCGAGGAAGTACCGCAGGACGACGTCGACGGCCCGGCCCGAGACCGTCGGGCGGCCGTCCGGGTAGGTGAACTCGCCCAGGTGGCAGGCGATCCCCTCGAACCCGTGGTCGGCCAGCTTCCCGGCGAGCACCCGCAGCCGGGGCCCCACCGCGGAGAAGTTCCCCGCGGTGTCCACCACGGCGACGACCGGCGGGCGGTCGGCGGGGAGGACCGCGGCGCACTCGGCGTACACGGTCCGCGCCATGCCGTCCAGGGTGTCCCGGTAGTGGAGCCGGTGCCGCCGTACGAACTCCCGGAGCGGCGGGTACGCCAGCATGGCCCGGTTGATGTCGGCGTTCTCGAAACCGCCGAGCGCGCTGGTGACGTTGAACTCGAGGAGCCTGAACCCCGTGCCGTCGTGGTAGAGGTCGGCCCGGCCGAGCGGGAGGAGCACCCCGCTCCGGGCGCTGCGCGTGACCAGCGCCGACTGCAGGGGGTCCATGCCGACCGCCGAGGCCAGCGCGGAGACGCTCCCGCCGAACACCCGCTCCGGCAGCGAGCACAGCAGTCCGTAGAGCGTGTGGAGGTCGCGCACGAGGGCGCGCCGTTCGCCCTCGCCGAGGAAGGCGGGGCCGTTCAGGAACCGGTCCCGGTACGCCAGCGTGAGCGCGGCGGACTCCCGGGCGGCGGCCGTGGGGTGACCGGCCGGCGCGCGCCCGGCGAGTTCCTCCCCGTACGCGTGGCCCAGCCGCGACCTCGGCGGCACGGGCGGGTGGGTGGTCGTCATCGCGTGTCCTTTCCGCGGTGGGCCGCACGTGCGGCGCGGTACCGGCGCACCGCGGCGCCGGGCGCCCGCCGGCTGCCCGCTCAGTTGGCGTCCGCCGGCTTCGGATCCGGTTCGGCGCTCCGTCCGGCGCCCTGGTCGGCGCGGGTGATCCACTGTCGGCGGGCGCCCGCGAGGAGCGCCACCGCGACGGCCGCCATGACGGCCGCCCCGGCGCCGAACACGGCGCGGGTGCCGACCTCGGCGGCGACGACGCCGCCGGCCGCCGCGCCGAGGGGCAGTCCGCCCCAGGCGACGAGCCGGTACACGCTGTTGGCCCGTCCGAGCAGGTGCCGGGGCACCAGCGTCTGCCGCAGGACGACCACGACGACGTTCCACGTCACCGTCCCGCACGCGAAGACCGCGAGGGCCGCGCCGGCGGCGTACACCGAGGGAACGGCGGCCAGCACCGTCTCGCTCACCGCGATCAGGGCGGCGGTGGCGACCAGCGCGCCCTCCCGGCCCAGGCGCCCGGTCAGGGCGGGCGCGAACCGCGAGGCCACCACGGCTCCCACGGCCTGGCAGGCGAGCATGGCGCCGTACCCGAACGGGCCCAGGTGGAGGACCTTCCCGCTGTGCACCACCAGCACGGCGAGCATCGCGTTCCCGGCCAGGTTGATCAGGCAGGACACCAGGGCGAGGCTGCGCAGCAGGTGGTGCGAGTACAGCCACCTGGCGCCGGCCAGCATCTCCGACAGCACGCCGGCCCTGTCCGGTGCGGGCTCGACCGGCCGGCCGCGCCGGATGCGGCCGACCAGTACGGCGGAGCACAGGAAGGTGGCCGCGTCCACCCCGAACGGCAGGGCCGTCGCCACGCCGAACATCAGCGCGCCGAGGAGCGGGCCTACGAAGCCGGTGCCGGCCTCCTGGACGGCCATGATCCGGGCGTTGGCGGTGGCGAGCCCGGCCTGCGGGGCGAGGAAGGGGACGAGCACCTGGGCGGCGTTGCGGCACAGCACCTCGCCGACGCCGAGCAGGAACATGCACGCGTAGAGCAGCGGCAGCCCGCCCCAGCCGCCGAGGACGCCGAGGGCGAGCACCCCGAGCAGGACGGCCCGGGCGAGGTCGACGCGCACCATCATCGCCCGGATGTCGAGGCGGTCGACCAGCAGTCCGGCGGGGATGCCGAACAGGATGAACGGCGCGGTGAAGGCGACCGAGGCCGCGCCGATCAGGCGGGGGTCGTCGGTCAGCCGGGTGGCCAGCAGGGGCGCGGCGGCAATCGTGGCGCCGTCGCCGAGGGAGGAGACGGCGGCGGCCCACCACAGCCGGGAGAAGTCGCGCCCCAGGCGCGGCCGCCGCGGGCGGGCCCGGTCAGTCTCTGATGCGCTCATGACACCGCATGGCGGCGACGCGGCCGGCAGTCCATCGCCTCCCCCTTCGGTCCGCCGCCCCGCCGACGCCCCATCAGTTCCGCCGCCCGCCGAGGCCCGTACGGTCGGGCGTACGGGATTGCCGAGAATAGTCGGCGCCCGCGGCGGCGTCGAGTGAGGGATCGGGCCCGCCGGCGGGCGGCCGTGACCCCGCCGCCCGGCAGGTCGGGCGGTGCGGGCGGGAGCCGGGGCGCGGCCGCTCCGCCGGGGGACCGCCGCGTCCCACTGGCCGGATTCCGTTCCGTCGAGGGGGGGTCTGGTCCGGGCGGTCTTCTGGTATGTTCGCCGCCGCTGGGCGCTGAACGGGCAGTCAGCAGCGGTGTCTGCAGGGGGAAGGCATGCCGTCGAGGGGGGATCCGCGCACTGCGCCGAGATGTCGGCCCGTGCCCGAGAAGAATCGTTTCCACGCCGCGGCCCGCGGCCAGGCGTCACCGGTTCTCCCGCCCGTCCGCCGCACGGCTCCGCCCCGCCTCCCCCGCACGTCGCCTCTCGGCGATCCACCGGCGGCGACACGGCCGGCGACCGCGCCGGAGGCACCGTGACCGACCGGTTCGGCCCGCGGTCCGCGACGGGCGGACACCCCGGTGGGACCCCCGGGCGCCCGCAGCCAGGGCTGCCACGAGCAGCCGCGCACATCGAAGGGTGAGGACGACGTTCATGGGAACCTGCGAACCCGACGCGGCGAGCCGTACGGCCGGCGCCCGCCCGCACCACCCGCGGCCTTCACCGGCCCGCCGCCCGCGGTGCCCCGGGGGCGTCCGATGAGTCTCGCGGTGGACCCGGGAAGCGCCCGCCCGGACACCGCCGGACCGGCGGCGGTCGCCGTCATCGGCACCGGCGCGATCGGCCGGGACCTGGTCAGCAAGATCGACCGGTCGCCCGCGCTGGACTGCCGGCTGGTGGCCGGCCGCAACCCGGAGTCGGAGGGCCTGCGGTACGCCGAGCGCCTCGGCTACCCCACCAGCGCCGGCGGCATCCGGGCGGTCCTGGAGGCCGAGCGCCCCTTCGACGTCGTCTTCGACGCCACCAGCGCCGCCTCCCACCGCGAGCACTGGCCGCTGCTGGAACCGCTCGGGACGCTGGTGGTCGACCTGACGCCCAGCAAGATCGGGCGGATGGTGGCCCCCACCGTGACCGGGGTGTCGGCGGCGGCCGGGGGCAACGTCAACCTGATCAGCTGCGGCGGGCAGGCGTCCGTCCCCGTCGTGCACGCGCTCGCGGCCGCCTTCCCGGTGACGTACGTCGAGGTCGTCTCGACCGTCGCCAGCGACGTCGCGGGCCGCGCGACCCGGCTGAACCTCGACGAGTACGTGGCGACCACCGGCCACGCCGTGACGGCGTTCTCCGGCGTGACCGACGTCAAGGCGATCCTCAACATCAGCCCGGCGGTGCCGCCGGCGACCTTCCGCACGGCCGTCCACGCCCGCATCGCCGACGCCGACGCGGCGGCGGTGCGCGCGGTGGCCGACGCGGTGGCCCGGGAGGTGCGCTCCTTCGCCCCCGGGTACGAGATCGCCGCCTGCACCGCGGTCGACGACCGGGTGACGATCACCGTGCAGGTCACGGCGCACAGCGACGTCCTGCCGCCGTACGCGGGGAACCTCGACATCATCAACTCCGCCGCCGTCATGGTCGCCGAGCAGTACGCGACCCGGCTGGACCGGCTGTCCGGGACGGGAGCGACCCGATGAAGCACGTGGTGATCCACGACCCGACGCTGCGGGACGGCCAGCACGCGGTCCGCCACCGCCTGGGGTCGACCGCCATGCGCCGCTACGCGGAGGCGGCGGACGCCGCGCGGATCCCGGTGGTGGAGGTCGGCCACGGCAACGGCCTGGGCGCCTCCTCACTCCAGGTCGGACCGGCCGCGGTGAGCGACGACGAAATGCTCTCGACCGTCCGGGAGGCGCTGCGCCACAGCCGGATGGGCGTCTTCATGCTTCCCGGCTGGGGCACCTCCGACGACCTCCGGCGGGCCGTCGCCCACGGGGCCGACGTCGTCCGCATCGGCGTGCACGCCAGCGAGGTCTCGCTGGCCGAACGCCACCTGGGCTTCCTGCGGGACGCCGGCGCCGAGGCCCACTGCGTGCTGATGATGAGCCACATGCCCTCGCCGGGCGAGCTGGCCGAGCAGGCCGCGCTGGCCGTCGCGTACGGGGCGCAGGCCGTGGGGATCATGGACTCCGCGGGCCACTTCCTCCCCGCGGACGTCACCGCGCGGATCGGCGCGATCACCGCTGCGGTCGGTTCGGTCCCGGTGATCTTCCACGGGCACAACAACCTCGGCATGGCCGTCGCCAACTCGGTGGCCGCCGCCGACGCCGGTGCCCGGATCGTCGACGGCTGCGCCCGCGGCTTCGGCGCGGGGGCGGGCAACACCCAGCTGGAGGTGCTGGTCCCGGTGCTGGAACGCAGCGGGTTCACCACGGGCATCGACCTGTACGCGCTGCTGGACGCCGCCGACCTCGCCGAGCGCGAACTCATGCCCGCGCCGCCGGTGACCGCCTCGATGAGCATCGTCAGCGGTCTGGCGGGAGTGTTCTCCGGATTCAAGCACCGGGTCGTCGAGCTGTCCGACGCCGCCGGGGTGGACCCGCGCGACGTCTTCTTCGAACTCGGGCGGCGGCAGGCCATCGCCGGCCAGGAGGACCTGATCGTCGACGTGGTGGCGGAGCTGAGCGGTTCCAAGGCAGACGGCTGACGGGGCATTCGACCCGGCCTTTCAGGAGGGAGGACAGGTGACATGGCACTACCGGACGCTGTGACCGAGTCGAACGGGCCGGCGGGCGTGGAGGTCGCCCGCATGTCGTTCGAGGAGTTCTCGGCCGTCGGCCCCCAGGGGCTGTACCGGGCCGACCGGCCCGTGGTGATCAGGCTGCCGAGCAGCGTGCAGGGGCTCGGCCGGGACGAAGTGGCCGCGCGCCTCGCCGAGATGACCGTCACCCTGTTCACCGAACCGGGCGACAAGAACCACCCGGGGCGCTGGGAGACGCGGGACATCAAGCTCCGCGAGTTCTTCGCGGACGAGCGGCACCTGAGGAGCACGGACACCTGGCACCGGGTGGTGTCGAACATCCGCAGCAGCCCGTCCGACGTGAACGCCGTCATCGGCTTCGACGCCGAGGAGCTCTTCGGCTACGGCAACAGCCTGTACGCGGCCAACCTGTGGATCAGCCACCGCGGCGTGTTCACCAAGAACCACTTCGACGAGTTCGAGAACTTCAACATCGCGCTGGAGGGCCGCAAGCGGTTCATCGTCGCCCCGCCCGGCGTGCGGGACTACTACCCCAGGTCGGTGCTGCGCGGCTTCGGCGACAAGTCCAAGGTGTTCGACCTCGGCGACGTCGACCTGGAGCGCTACCCCCGGCTGGCGGCCAGGCTCGCCCAGCGCCGCGACTTCGTCCTCGAACCGGGCCACATGCTCTACCTGCCCCTCGGCTGGTGGCACCAGGCCGAGTCGCTGGACGAGATGAACATCAACGTCAACTTCTGGCTCAAGTCGAAGAAGATCCTCCGCAGGCCGCACGTGCTGGGCGTCGCCCTGTACACGTACGCCTACCGCAGGTTCAAGGGCGTCTACAGCTACCAGCCCACCGAGGTGAACTCCTGATGAGCGAGCGCAAGACCATCACCCCCACCCACCGGTACCGCAACAACGACCGGCTCGTCGGGATCGGCAACGCCTTCTGGGACATGTCCTACGAGCACGGGGTCGCCGGCATCGTCGGCGACCTCAGGGACGGCGTCTTCCACATGCCCGACGGGCACGAGTTCGTCAACTTCACGGTCTGCTCCTACCTGGACCTGGACACCCACCCCAAGGTCATCGACGGCGCCGTCGCCGCCCTGCGCCGCTTCGGCGTGCTGGACCACTGCATCCCGCGCACCCGCGTCCAGACACCGGTGCTGCTGGAACTGGAGGAGTCGCTGGGCGAACTGTTCGGCGCGATGGTGATCAGCGCCATCTCCACCGCGGCGGCCAGCACCGGCCTGCTCCCGCTGATCGCGTCGGGGCACCTCGGCAACGGCACCCGGCCGCTGATGGTCTTCGACAAGAACGCCCACGTCTCGCTGGCCAACACCAAGCCGAGCTGCGCCGACGAGACCGAGGTCGTCACCTGCCGCCACCACGACCTCGACTTCCTCGAGGACATGTGCCGCACCTACGAGCGCGTCTGCTACGTGGTGGACGGCTCCGACAGCCTCGGCGGCTACGCGCCCGTCGACGAGCTGGCCGAACTGCAGGAGAAGTACAACCTCCTGGTCTTCTACGACGACTCGCACTCGCTGTCCGCCTACGGCGAGCGCGGCATCGGCTACGTCCGCTCGCACTGCCCGGTGCTGGACGAGCGGACCGTCACGGTGGCGACCCTGAGCAAGGGCTTCGGAGCGGGCGGCACGGCGATCCTGCTCGACGGCTACCCGCAGGAGACGCGCCGGCTCGTCGAACGGTTCGCGGGTCCGCTGGGCTACTCGCAGAAGATGAACGCCGCCGCGGTCGGCGCGGCGCTCGCCTCGGCCGAGATCCACCGCACCGAGGAGCTCACCCGGCTGCAGGAACGCCTGCGGTCCAACATCGCGCTGTTCGACTCGCTGGTCGCGACCGGGCAGTCCGGCAGCACCTACCCGATCCGGGTGGTGCCGATGAGCGACGAGACGGTCGTCGACGCCGCCAAGCGGGTCTTCGCGGCCGGGTTCTACACCTCGCCGGTGTTCTTCCCGATCGTCGCCCGCGGCACCGCCGGACTGCGCGTGATGCTGCGGGCGGGGCAGACCGAGGAGCAGATCAGGCGGCTCTGCTCCGCCCTGGTCGAGGCCGGGGCCTCCCGGGCGGCCGGACTGCCCGAACCGGCGGCCCGGTGACCGGCGCCGCGCGGGCGGTCCCGCGCAGCATCCTGTACACGCCGGCCCTGTCGCTGGAACGGGTGGTGAAGGCCTGGTCCTACGACGCGGACGTCCACCTGATCGACCTCGAGGACTCCGTGCCGCCCGCCGGCAAGCCGGCCGCCCGCACGGTGTGCCGGGCCGCGCTGGAGAAGGCGCCGAAGCCGGCGAACGTCGCCGTCCGCATGAACGAGCTCGGCAGCCTCGCGGCGGTGCACGACGTGCTGATGATGGCCGACAGCCCGGTGCGGCCCGGCATCGTCGTGATGACGATGGTGACCTCGGCGACCGAGGTCGACCTGCTGCGGCGGACCCTGGCGTCGGCGGGTGCCCACCCGGAGGTCTACGTGACCGTGGAGACGGTCGAGGCGGTCACCGGCATCGACGCCATCGCCCGCTCCGCCGACGGCCTGGTGCTCGGCTCGGCCGACCTGGCCGCCACGCTCGGGGTCGACATCACCTGGGAGGCCATGCAGGCCACCCGGCAGGCGATGGCGATGGCCTGCGCCCGGTACGGCACGGCGTGCGTCGACACGGCCAACTTCCGACTCGCCGAACCGGACGTCCTCACCGAGGAGACCACCCGGGTGCGGGCACTCGGCTTCCACGGCAAGGCGACGGTGCACCCGGGCGAACTCGAGGTGATCAACCGCATCCTGCGGCCCCGCCCCGACGAGCTGGCCCTGGCGCGCCGGGTGGCGCAGGCCGTGTCGGCGGCCGACGGCGGGATCGCCGTCCTGGACGGCAACATGGTCGGCCCGCCCTTCGCCCGGCTGGCCCGCGCCACGGTGGCGCGCGAGGACGCCTGGGCGGCCCGCTTCGGCGACGGCGGAACCGCATGACCGCGCCGGTGACGCTCCACGCCGCCGACATGTCCGGCGTCCGGCGGATGACCCGGGTGATCGACGTGCTCGGCGAGATGTTCGCGGACCTGGCCGCCGGCCGGACGCGGTCCCCGGCCCGCACCGTCGTCGAGCACGGCGACCGGCGCGTCCTCCTGGTCAGCCCCGCGGTCTGGGAGCGGCGCGGGGCGGGCAGCGTCAAGGTCACCACCCTCACCCCCGGCAACCCGGAACGGGGACTGCCGCTGATCCACGGGATCGTCGCGCTCACCGACCTGGAGACGGGGCGGATCACCGCCCTGCTGGACGGCGCCGAACTCACCGCCGTCCGCACCGGCGCGGTCGCCGCCCTGGCGACCCGCCGGTGCACCCCCGGCGACGCCGACGACATGGCGGTGATCGGCGCGGGGGCGCAGGCGCGCGCCCTGGTCCGGGCGGTGGCGGCGGTACGCCCGATCCGCACCGTACGGATCTACTCGCGCACCCGCGCCGGCGCCGAGAAGCTCGCCGACCTGATCCGCGGTACCGCCCCCGGGACCGTCCGGGCGGTGGTCTGCGGCACCGCGCGGGAGGCCGTCCGCGACGCGCCGATCGTCTGCACGGCCACCTCGACCGCCGACGCCACGCCCGTGGTGGAGGCGGACTGGGTGGCCGCCGGGGCGCACGTGAACGTGATCGGCGGAACCCACCCGGACGCCGTCGAGGTCGAACCGGCCCTCCTGGCCCGCGCCGTGACCCTCGTCGAGGACCGCGCCGCGGCGCTGGACGGCGCGGGCGAGGTCCGGGCCGCGCTGGCCGCCGGCCTCGTCCGGGCCGAGGACCTGCACGAGCTGGGCCGGCTGGTGGGCGGCGAGGTCGCCGTCGCCGGCCGGACCTCGGTCCTGCGCACGGTGGGGATGGCCATCGAGGACACCGCCGCCGCGGTGGCGCTGTTCGAGGAGCACGGCACGGCCGGGCGGGAGGCCGCGGGCCCCTCCGCCGCCCCGCCGGCAGGGGAGGGAGCGCCCGATGGACGCGTATGAGGACCTCGGCACGGGACACGGGCACCCGTGGTTCGGCCGCCACCGGCTGCGGCCCGCCGCGCCGGCGGACACCATCCGCCGGATGCTGCGGCACGAGCTGCGGGACACCGGCTGGCCGCACCAGCGGACCCTTCCCGCGGCGCCGATGGCGATCCCGCGCACGGCCTACGCCGAGGTCTTCCGGGTGAGCGCGGCACTGGTCGAGCTGCTGCGCCGCACCGCCCTGGAGACCGGCCCCACCACCGCCGACAGGCTGGCGGCCTACGGCATGCCCGCCACCGAGGACCGGCTGTGGATGCGCGACCCGTTCCTGGAGGAGAGGTACGCCGACTGCGTCGTCCGCCCGGACCTGGTCATCGGGCCGGACGGACCGCGGTTCGTGGAGTTCAACGTCAGCGGCGCGCTCGGCGGGGTGGTGGAGACGCAGAGCCGCCTGGCGGTGTGGCGCGCGCTCCACGCCGACGAGGAGGGCCGGACCCCGTTCCGCTCCCCGAACCCGTTCGCCGTGCGCGCCGACATGTTCCGGTCGCTCGCCCGGGAGCTGGCGCTGGCGCCGCGGGTGGCCGTCGTCGGCAGTTCCCGGGTGGACGGCGTGGAGCGGCGGTACTTCCAGATGGAGGCCGACTACTACAACGGCCACGGCCTGACCGCGCGCTTCTTCGAGCCCGAGGAACTGCCGGAGGCCTGGGACTGCCCCCCGCACCTGCGCCACCCGATCGGACTGCGGAACTTCACCATCCCCGACTGGCTCGAAGCGGGCCTCGACACCGCGCCGGTCCAGGACGCCCTGGACAACGGCTGCCTGCTGGTGGGCACCCAGACCTCGACCTTCCTGCACAGCAAGCTCACCATGGGCCTGCTGTCGGAGGGGCGGCCCTGGATGACCGGGAGCGAGCGCCGGCTCGTCGAGCGGTACCTCCCGTGGACGCGGATCCTCTCGGACCGGAGGACCGACCGCGAGGGCCGGCAGGTCGACCTGCTCCCGTTCGTCCTGGACCACCGGGACCTCCTGGTGCTCAAGGCCGGCCTGGGCGAGTGCGGGAACGAGGTCGTCATCGGCCGCGATGTCGACCGGGCCGCGTGGGAGAGCGCCGTCGGCGAGGCCGTCGCCGGCGGCACCAGCGTGGTGCAGGACTTCGTGCAGCCGCAGACCTGCCGGGTCGCACTGGTCACCGACGGCTGCGACGAGCCGTACGACGCCGACGTCGCCCCGGTGCTCGGCCCCCTGCTGTTCGGCGGCCGCCCGGCCGGGCTGTTCTGCCGGTTCTTCGGCGACGGTTCCGCCGGGATCGTCAGCGTCCGGGGACGGACGAGCAGCTCCGACAACGTGATGGTGGCCGTCTGACGGCGGCACCGCCCGCGCCCCGCCCTTCCCCGGCGCACCGCCCGCGCCGGGGCCTTCCCGCGACGACACCGGAGTGGAACCGCATGACCCTGCGCCAAGTCAAGGACAACGAGTACGTCGAGGAGCACGGCGGGGACTACGAGGACTTCGAACCCGGCATGGTGATCCGGCACTGGCCGGGCCGCACCATCTCCGAGGCCGACAACACCTGGCTGACCCTGCTGACGATGAACCAGCACCCGCTCCACTTCGACCGGCACTACGGCGCCGGGGCCGAGTACGGGAAGGTCCTGGTCAACAGCGGCATCACCCTGTGCCTGGTCGGCGGGATGACCGTACAGGCGCTGTCGGCGCGGGCGGTGGCCAACCTGGGCTGGGACAAGGTCCGCCTCAAGGACCCCGTCTTCGTCGGCGACACCCTCTACGCGACGAGCCGGATCCTCGGCAAGCGGCTCTCCCGCTCCCGGCCGGGCCAGGGGATCATCACGGTGGAGACGACCGGCACGAAGTCGACCGGGGAGGCCGTCATCGTCTTCGAGCGGTCGTTCATGGTCCGCTGCCGCGAAGGGGCCGCCCCGCCGGAGGGGCGGCACCCCGGGGCGGGGGCACCGTCCCCGGCGGACGACCGACCCGACGCCCCCCGACGCCCCTGATGACCGCCAGTCCGTTCGACAGGGGCACGCACGGCGGACAGGTCTGACAGGATGTTCGGCATGACGAGCGAGAATCAACCCAAGGCAGGCCACCGCGGCACCCCCACCAACACGGCGTTCCGCGAGTTCATGGCCTCCGGATGGGCATCCTCCGACGACCGTCCGCCCACGCCCCGCGCCGAGGCCGCCGACCACGCGGCCCGTCGACGGGCGGCGCTGTCCCAGCGGTTCCCCGGCGAGCGGCTCGTCATCCCCGGCGGCGGCCTGAAGGTGCGCAGCAACGACACCGACTACACCTTCCGGCCGCACACCGCCTTCGCGCACCTGTCCGGGCTCGGCGCGCACGCCGAGCCCGACAGCGTCCTCGTACTCCACCCCGACCCCGAGGGCGGGCACCACGCCGTCCTCTACTTCCGCCCGCCCGCCCCGCGGGACACCGAGGAGTTCTACACCGACTCCCGGTACGGGGAGTTCTGGGTCGGTTCCCGTCCCACCGTCGCGGACGTCGAGTCGCAGCTCGGCCTCACCGCCCGCCACATCGACGCCCTCGCCGACGACCTGGCCAAGGACGACGCCGCCGCCCGGCTGCGCGTGGTCCGGTCGGCCGACCCGCAGCTCGACGAACTCGTCGACGCCACCCGCGCCCAGGCGGGCACGTCCCTCTCCACCGAGGAGCGGGAGGAGGCCGACCAGGAGCTGGCCCGCCACCTGTCAGGGATGCGGCTCCTCAAGGACGAGTGGGAGGTCGGCGAGATGCGCAAGGCGATCGCCGCCACCCACAAGGGGTTCGAGGCGATCATCGCCACCCTCCCGGAAGCCGTGCGCAAGGGGCGCGGCGAACGGTGGGTCGAGGGCGTCTTCGGCCTGTACGCCCGGCACGAGGGCAACGGGGTCGGGTACGAGTCGATCTGCGCCTCCGGCGACCACGCCAACACCATCCACTGGACGAAGAACACCGGCGAGGTCCGCGAGGGCGACCTGATCCTGATCGACGCCGGGATCGAGGTGGACTCCCTGTTCACCGCCGACATCACCCGCACCCTCCCGGTGACCGGCCGCTTCACCGACGTGCAGCGCAGGATCTACGACGCCGTTTACGAGGCGCAGCAGGCCGGCATGGCGGCGGTGAAGCCCGGCAACAGGTTCAGCGACGTCCACGCCGCCGCGAACGAGGTCATCGCCCGCCGCCTGCACGAGTGGGGACTGCTCCCCGAGGGGGTCACGCTGGAGCAGACCCTCGACCCGGAGGGCGGCGGCTGGCACCGCCGCTGGATGGTCCACGGGACCTCCCACCACCTGGGCATGGACGTCCACGACTGCCAGTTGCTGCTGCGCGAGGAGTACATGGACGGCGAGCTGAAGCCGGGCATGATCCTCACGGTCGAGCCGGGCCTGTACTTCAAGGCCGACGACCTGCTGGCGCCGGAGGAGTTCCGCGGCATCGGGGTGCGCATCGAGGACGACGTGCTGGTGACCGAGGACGGCTGCGAGAACCTCTCCGCCGCGATGCCGAGCGCCTCCCACGAGGTGGAGGAGTGGATCGCGCGGGTGTGGGACTCCGCGGGAGCCTGAAGCCCCGGTAGGACCCCTGCGCGGCCGTGATCGCCCCGTCCCGGCCGCGCCCGTCCCATCCCGGCCGCGCCGCCTCGTGCGACCGCGCCGCCCGGCGCACCCGCCGGTCCGCCGCCGTCGGCGGACCGGCGGGACCCAGTACGACACGACACCGGCCCCCACGGCCCTCCGCGACCGTGGGGGCCGGCGCCGTGTCCGGGGGACGGCGGGGGCCGTCGTACGCGGAGGCGGCCGTGCCGGGCGGCCGGGTCCGCTCCGGGGGCGGGACCGGCAGCGCCGCTCCTGGGGGGACCGGGACCGACGGCGGCACCCCGGGAGCCGGACGGCGCCCACGTCCGACAGCCGCTGCGACGGCGACAGCCCGCCGGATCGCCGAGGACACCACCACCGGCGCGCTGACCCGCAACGCGGATTACCTCTGCAACACCTAAGACATGAGGTCGTACGCCTGCGCGTACGCGATCGGCAAGACTGTGAGCAGTCTCTCAGCACAGCCCCCGGAATTGCAGGCATGAAACGATCAGCTTGGGGTATAAATGCCGGTTTCTGGCTGACTGTGAGTCAGATCACGGAATCCGTTGAGTGGTTGTGTCGCACATGTACTGAAAGCAGCCGTACTGCTGTTCAGTTCCGATCGGTATCTTCACCGACGCGTTACAGGAGTGACGCGGACGGTGACAAGAGACCGAGGAATCATGACGATTCACCTACCCGCGCCACATGAGCGCGGGCGGCTTTGGACGGGGAGGAGCCTGCGCTGGATAGCGGGGGGGCTTGTCCTTCGCCTTGGCCGTGACCCTGACGGAGGGCGTCGCGGCGGCCGACCCGCCGGAGGCTCCCGCGAAGCCGCGGGAGACGGCGGTCACGCAGGCCGCGGACATCCCCTCCGCCCGGGTTGCCGTGCGCCTGTCCGGCAAGCGGGTGGAGGCCCTTTCGGAGCGTACGGAGACGTCGACGACGTGGGTGAACGAGGACGGTTCGCTGACGAGTGAGATCGTCGCGGGCCCGGTCCGGTTCACCGACGAGGCCACGGGGCGGTGGCGGGACGTCGACCTGGACGTGGTCTCCGGTCCGGACGGTTCGGTCGCGCCGGTGGCGCACCCGCAGGGCCTGCGGCTGGCGGGGAAGTCCGCGCAGGCCCCCGCGAAGTCGCTGGCGGCCGCCGGGCAGGCCAAGCCGGTCGACCTGGTCACCCTCGGCGACGGGCAGGAGCAGATCACCCTGCAGTGGAAGGGCGGTCTGCCCGCGCCGAGGCTGGAGGGCAACCGCGCCGAATACGTGGACGCCGTGCCGGGCGCGGATGTGGTCGTGGAGGCGACGCGTACCGGGTTCGAGCAGTTCGTCGAGATCAAGCGGAAGCCGGCGGGCGAGGGCTACACCTACACGCTGCCGCTGAAGGCCAAGGGTCTGAAGGCGGTTCCGCAGGCGGACGGCGGTGTGCTGTTCACCGACGCCAAGGGCACCGAGCGGGCTGTGATGCCGGCGCCGGTGATGTGGGATTCCACCGTCGATGCGGTCTCCGGTGAGCACACCCGCAAGGTGCCGGTGGCGATGGAGGTCGTGCAGAAGGGCGCGACGATCGATCTGGTCGTCACCCCGGACGCGAAGTTCCTCGCCGACCCGGCCACCAGGTACCCGGTCACCGTCGATCCGTCGACCTCGTCGCTGGGCAACCTGTTCGACACCTACGTGCAGCAGGGTGTCACCCACGACACCTCCGCCGAGCAGGAGCTGGACTTCGGCAACCCGGGGACGAAGAACGCCGACGGCACGCCCCGCATCGCCCAGTCCTACATCACGTGGCGGACGGCGCCGTTCGCCGACGCGCTGGTCTCCAGCGCGAAGTTGTCGCTGTGGAACTTCCACTCGGGCAACTACACCGGCTCCTCCTGCCCCGCGCAGCCGTGGGAGGTGTGGACGGCGAACAACGCCACCACCGCCTCCCGGTGGACCAACCGCCCGGCGATGGTGACCCGGATGGCCACCTCGACCGAGACCCGCGGCAACAGCAACTGCCCCACGCAGCCCGACGGCTGGATCAACGCCGATGTGACCGACCTCGCCCAGCACTGGTCGAACAACAAGTGGTCCCAGGCCAGCATGGGCATCCGCGCCGCGGACGAGACAGTGACCGGGCAGTGGAAGCGGGTCAACTCCGCCAACGCCGCCGCCAACCCGCCCAAGCTGGTCGTCACCTACAACTACCGGCCGCGCACCGGCACCAAGCAGGAGGCCGGCCCGCCGTACTTCTCCTACGGCGGCGCCTACACGGTCAACACCACGACGCCGACCCTGCGCGACACCTTCGTCGACCCCAACGGCGACAAGATCCAGGGCGCGTACCAGATCTTCGACACCGCCACCAACACCCAGGTCGGCGCCGTGCTGCGCTCGGCGTTCGTACCGTCGGGGCAGCCCGCCCCGGTCACGGTCCCGGCCGGCGTGCTGACCAACGGCAAGACGTACCAGTTCCGCACCTCGCCGTACGACGGCGTCCACTACAACCTGGGCTGGTCGGAGTGGGAGACCTTCACGGTCGACACCACCAACCCCTCCGCCCCTACCGGCATCACCTCGACGGACTACCCGTCGACCGCGTGGGTCAAGGGCGCCGGGCAGCCGGGCACCTTCACCGTCACCCCCAACGGCACCGACCACCACTGGCTGGAGTGGTCGCTGGACGGCGTGAGCTGGACCAAGGTCGCCACCGGCGGCTCCACCGCCGCCAAGGCCATCAGCGTCACCCCGCCCAAGGACGGCACCCACACCCTCCAGGTGCGGCAGGTCGACAAGGCCGACAACAAGTCCGAGGCCGTCGACTACACCTTCCACGCCGGCCCCGGCGGCTTCGTCCAGCCCACCGAGGGCGAGCGCACCGCACGCCGCCTGCCCCTTGCCGCCGAAGCCGACGCGGCCAAGTACGACGCGGTGTCCTTCTCCTGGCGCCGCTCCGAGGCCGACCCCTGGGTGCAGATCCCCGCCGGCGACGTCACCTCCGGCGGCACCGCACTGACCGCGTGGCCCGTACCCATGACCGGCGGCAAGAACGCCCCCCTGGTGTGGAACGCCACCAGCACCGTCGACCCCGACGGCAGCGTGCAGATCAAGGCCGACTTCACCGGCCCCAACAACACCACCGGCGCCACCCTGCCCCTGACCGTCACGGTCGACCGCAACGCCTCCGGCGCCGCCTCCAGTGAGATCGGGCCTGGCAGCGTCAACCTGCTGACCGGTGACTACACCCTGTCCGCCACCGACGCCTCCGGCTTCGACCTGTCGGTGTCCCGCACCGCCTCCTCCCGCACCCCCGACAAGGGCGCCAGGCAGGAAGGCCAAGTGGCGATCTTCGGCAAGGAATGGGTGTCCGGCACCGAGGCCGAGATGACGGAGTCCGACTTCTCGCACGTCCGCAGGGTCTCGGACACCGCGGTCGCGCTCGTCGACTCCCAAGGCGAGGAGACCCACTTCACCGTCAACGCGGCCAGGACGGCCTGGATCCCCGAGCCCGGAGCGGAGGACCTGACGCTCAAGGGCAGCACCACCGGCTCGTTCACGCTGTCGGACACCGGGGGTACGGTGACGGAGTTCACCAAGCCCGACGCCGCGGCGACCAGCTGGCAGGTGTCCAGCACGCTGCTGGACGGCCTGTCGAACTCCACCACCACCGTGGTCTCCGAGACGGTGACCGTCGACGGCAGGAAGCTGGCCCGGCCCAAGCGGATCATCGCCCCGACCTCCGCCGCGACCGCCGCCGCCTGCACCACCGACCCGGCCACCCGGGGCTGCCGGGTGATGGAGCTCGTCTACGCGGCCACGACCACGGCCACCGCGGGCGCGTTCGGCGACTACGCGGGCCAGGTCAAGGAGATCCGCCTATGGGCCACCGCCCCCGGTGCGACCGCGGCGACCTCCAGGACCGTGCAGACGTACGAGTACGACACCGAGGGCCGACTGCGCCAGACGTGGAACCCGCAGATCAGCCCCGCGCTGAAGACCGGATACGAGTACGACGCGGCCGGCCGCGTCACCAAGCTCACCCCGCCCGGCGAACTGCCCTGGACGTTCACCTACGGCAAGGCCGGAAACGCCTCCACAGCCGGTGACGGCATGCTCCTCAAGGCGTCCCGCGCCGGGTTGAAGCAGGGCACCGTCGACACGATCGAAGGCGAGGCGGCCACCAGCGTCGTCTACGACGTCCCGCTGACCGGCACCACCGCCCCGTACAAGATGGGTGCCGCCGACGTGAAGGCGTGGGGCCAGACGGATGCGCCCACGGACGCGACCGCCGTCTTCCCCGCCGACGCCGTCCCCGCCTCGCACACGGGCGGCGACCTGACCGCGACCGACTACCGGCGGGCCGGCATCACCTACCTCGGCGTGTCGGCCCGCAGCGTCAACACGGCGACACCCGGCGGACACGTCTCCACCACGGAGTACGACCGCTTCGGCAACACCGTCCGCGAGCTCACCGCCGCCAACCGGGCCGTCGCGCTCGGCCTGACCGTCGACGACAGGGCCACCCAGGCCGGCCTCGGCATCGGTCAGCTCACCACCGCCGAGCGCGCCGACGCGCTCTCCACCAAGTTGCTCTACAACGAGACCGGCACCCGCGAGCTGGAGGAGTTCGGCCCGCTGCGCCGCAGCGAGCTGACCGCGGACCTGAAGTCGGGCACCACGACCCTCGTCCCGGCCGGCACGTCCGTGACCGCCCGAACCTGGACGGTCAACGAGTACGACGCGGGCCGCCCGACCGACGGCACGGCCAAGGTGAAGGACCAGGTCACCAAGGTCACCACCGGCGCCGAACTGCGCGAGCACCCGTCGATCATGGGTGAGGCACGCATCACCCAGACGGTCTACGACTGGGTCAAGGGCCTGCCCGTCAAGACGGTCAAGGACCCGGGCGGCCTGGCGATCACCGAGACCACCGAGTACGACGCCCAGGGCCGTGTCGCCAAGCAGCTCCTGCCCGGTGCCACCGGCACCGACGCCGCCACGCGGGTGACGACGTACTGGTCCGCCACCGGCACCGGCACCTGCCAGGGCCGTCCCGAGTGGGCCGACCTGGTGTGCTCCACCGGGCCCGCCGGCGCCATCACCAACGGCGGCACCAACCCGGCACAACTGCCCACGACCACCACCGAGTACGACTGGTTCGGCAGCCCGGTGAAGGTCACGGAGACCGCCAACGGCGTGACCCGCACGACCACGACCACCTACGACAACGCCGGCCGCATGGTGAAGACCGCGATGACCGGTGGCATCGGCCAGGCCGTCCCGGAGGCTACGACCGAGTACGACCCGACCACCGGCCGGGCGGTCAAGACGGTCTCGCCGACCGGCGGCACCATCACCGAGCAGTTCGACAGGCTCGGCCGTCAGATCTCCTACACCGACGCCGACGGCGGCACGACCACCACCGAGTACGACCTGCTCGACCGGCCGGTCAAGACCACCGACACCACCCCGTCCACCGTCACCCACACCTACGACCACGCGGTCGAGCCGCGCGGCATGGCCACCAGCACCACCGACTCCGTCGCGGGCACCTTCCGGGCCACCTACGACGCCGACGGCTCCGTCAGCAGCGAGAAGCTGCCCGGCGGCTACACGGTCAAGCAGACCGAGGACACGACCGGTTCGGTGCTCGACCGCACCTACACGCGGGACAGCGATGGCACGGTCGTCTACTCCGACACCGTCACCGAGTCCGTCCACGGCCAGGTCACCAGCCACGCCGGCTGGTCCGACCAGACCTACCGCTACGACGCCACCGGCCGCCTGACCACCGTGGAGGACACCACCGACACGATCTGCACCAGGCGGACGTACACCTTCGACAACCGCACCAACCGCAAGTCCCTCACCAGCGCGGCCGGTGCCCCCGGTGCGGACTGCCCGACGACGGGAGGCACCGTCACCGGCCACGCCTACGACAGCGCCGACCGCCTCGTCGACACCGGATACGTCTACGACGCCTTCGGCCGCACCACGTCGGTGCCGCAGAACGGCACGGTCGGCTACTACGCCAACGACCTGGTCCACCAGCAGACCGCCGACGGCAAGCGCCAGACCTGGCTGCTCGACGCCGCCCACCGCTTCCGTTCCTGGAAGGTCGAGACCGGCAGCGGCACCACCTGGACCCAGACGGCGTCCAAGCTCAACCACTACGACGGCGACGGCGACAACCCCCGCTGGATCGTCGAGGACACCACCACCGGCGCGCTGACCCGCAACGTCGAATCGGCCACCGGCGACCTCGCCGCCACCACGAGCCAGACCGGCGACACCGTCCTGCAACTCACCACCATCCACGGTGACGTGGCCCTCCAGCTCCCGCTGGACGCCACCAAGGCACCCGTCGCCCTCGACACCGACGAGTACGGCAACCCCCGCGCCGGCCAGGCGGCCGTCCGCTACAACTGGCTCGGCGCCAAACAGCGCTCCGCCGAGACCCTCACCGGCCTCACCCTCATGGGCGTCCGCCTCTACAACCCGGCCACGGGGCGCTTCCTGTCCATTGACCCGGTTTACGGCGGCGGCGACAATCGCTACGGCTACCCCGGCGACCCCGTCAATCAGTATGACCTCGACGGCAAGGCCTGGTATCACCAGGTTGGGCGATGGGCCTCGCGCAACAAGTGGAACATCGCATTGACGGCCGCCACGTTCGTGCCGGGACTGGGCGCTGTGGCCTGGGGGATCAGGGCGTACCGCGTGGTCCGCGCCTTCAACGCTGGGAGGTCCTCGATCCGGGCCACTCGTGCGACTGGCTGGCTGGCCGGGAAGATGCATGTCGGCTGGCGTGGTGTCACGCGCACCCGAACCCGGAACGGCAAGGCACGCTGGTACAACAAGGGAAACAACCACTGGCGCTCCGCCGCGTGGAAGAGGAACCAAGGCGGGTACGTGTCCAACCTCGAGCGCTACCAGAGGGGACATCACCTGCATCGGAACCTGCACATCCAGCACCGGAAGCCGAGGAGGTGGGCACCATGGTGGTGATGCCCGAGGGCAGCCGGATCGGCAGAGCGACCAAGGGGCAGCTGGCCGGCTGTGTCGTACTGCTGGAGCCCTACGCCGAGGGCGCATGGCTTCTCTACTGGACCGACCCTCGTATCGCCGAGGCGGAACGGGAGCTCGGCAAGGACGTCGGTGACCGGCTCATCCCCACCGAGGAGGATCTACCGGACGTGCTCGACGAGGAGCTGGCGGTCGTCTGGGCGAACGCGGATGAAGCGGAACGCCTGAACCGGGAATTCTTCTCGCGCGAGGAACCCTTGTCCCGTCCGCTGTTGCAGCGATTGTTCCGGCGCGGTCGGCGCTCCGGCAGTTGACGAAAGTGTGTGCCGCGGCTTCTCCCCCGAGGAGTCGCGGCACAACCCCTTCTTGTCTGGGGCGTGACGCCTCGCCTCGATGACCCCGGACGCGGCCATCAGCGCCTTCAACTCCGTCTGCCTCGCCGTCGATGTCGTCCGGCGACGGGTCCGGCGGGATGCTGTACCCGGTGGCCGGGATCCCGTCCTTCACCAACTGGGCGACGACAACGGCCATGTAAGGCTCGGCCGCAGCCGCCACGACCTCATGGACGGCCGCCTCACTCCTCGCCACGAGACCGCTCCAGGTACCGGTTCGCGGGCCTTGACCCAAGGCCGGGTAGTTAGCGTTTCCGCTGGTCACGCAAGGGGCGTTGACAGGGTCTCGACGTGAAGCAACGGAGCTCGTTGGTACAGGCAGTCGTCCAAGACAGCTTGTCCCGCAAGGTGAGCTGCCCCGAGTTTCGTAGAGTCCGGTGATCTTGCTTTAGGCGGACTGCGGGGTGGCTCCCTGTTGTCGCCACCACTCGCGTTCGTCCTCGGTGGGCGGTACGTAGTCGAGGGCGGAGTGGAGCCGCTCCTCGTTGTACCAGGTGACCCATTGGGAGATCGCCCGCTCGACCTGGTCAACGTCCCGC
>JAAXOU010000500.1 GCA_012396115.1 Streptomyces somaliensis DSM 40738
GCCCCGCCGCCGCCCGGGCGGGCCTCCGGGTCGGCCCGGGGCATCCGGCGGCGGGTGCCCCGACACGGGAGGTTCGCAGTGGAGGGCGCGCCCGGTCGCGGACGGCGCCGTGCACGCCGCGGGAGAGGAGCGCGGCGTGCGGGGCCGTACCGGCGAACGGGACGCGGCCGTTGGCAGGAACGTGCTCCCAGGTGGACGGAGGTGCCGCTTCCGGCTGTTCCACCGGTAGCGGAAGCGCTGGGCGGGACGGGGAACGCGGGGCAGAGTCGGATCCATGAGGCTTCTGATCCTGGGTGGTACGGAGTTCGTGGGGCGGGCCGTGGCGGAGGCCGCGCTCGCCCGTGACTGGGAGGTGACGGTGTTCCACCGGGGGCGGCACGAACCGCCCCCCGGTGCGGCGGTGCTGCGCGGCGACCGGTCGGTGCCGGGCGGGGCGGGCCTGTCCGCGTTGGGCGGGGGCACGTGGGACGCGGTCGTCGACACCTGGTCCGGCGCGCCCTCGGCGGTGCGGGACGCGGCCCGGCTGCTGGCGGGACGGGCGGGGCGGTACTGCTACGTGTCGAGCTGCTCGGTGTACGAGTGGCCGCGGGTGGCCGAACTGCGCGAGGACAGGCCGGTGGTGGAGGCGTCGCCGGACGACGGGGACGACGTGCCGTACGCGCGCGCCAAGCGGGGCGGGGAACTGGCGGCGGTCGGGGCGTTCGGCCCGGAGCGGACGCTGCTGGTGCGACCGGGGCTGATCCTGGGGCCGGGGGAGAACGTGGGCCGGCTGCCGTGGTGGCTGAACCGGATCGCGCGCGGCGGCCCGGTCCTCGCGCCGGGGCCGCGTGACCTGCCGCTGCAGTACGTCGACGCGCGGGACCTCGCCGGATGGCTGCTGGACGGCGCCGAGGGCGGGCTGGCCGGCCCCTACGACCTGGCGAGCCGGCCGGGGCACGCGACCATGGGCGAACTGCTGGAGGCCTGCGTCCGGGTGACCGGCTCCGACGCCGAGCTGTGCTGGACCCCGCCCGACCGGATCCTCGCCGCGGGCGTCGAGCCGTGGACGGGGCTGCCCGTGTGGATCCCGCCGGGCGAGGCGTACGACGCGATGCACGGCGCCGACGTGGGCAAGGCGCTCGCCTCCGGCCTGCGGTGCCGCCCCGTCGAGGAGACGGTGGCCGACACCTGGGCGTGGCTGCGGGGCCTCGGCGGCGAGGCCCCGCAGCGGGCGGACCGGGACCCGGTGGGCATCGACCCGGAACTGGAGGCGAGGGTCCTCGGGGCGTAGGGGCGCACCCGGAGGCCGCCGCGGCGCGGCCCCTCCCCCGCCGCCCACCCGCCGTCCGGTCCGGTCCGGTACCGCCGCCCGCCGGCACGGCGGG
>JAAXOU010000501.1 GCA_012396115.1 Streptomyces somaliensis DSM 40738
CCCGCCGCGGCGCAGCCAGTCGGCGGGGTCGGCCGGGGCGCCGGGGCCGTCGAGGCGTTCGAGGAGCCTCAGCCACACGGCCTGCCGGAGGTCGCGGGGGTCGGCGCCCGACGCGGCGGCCTCCGCCTCGGACTCGGCTGCCAGGAGCGGGGCGAGCGCGGCGAACGGCTCGGGGGCGGCCGGCCGGCGCGGAACGGGGTGGCGGGGCGTCATGCCGGGCATGACCCGCGGCGGTCGGCCGCGGTTGCCGACCGAGGGGGGATTCCCCCGACGGGGGGGACCCGGGGGCACGCAGTTGACGCTCCGCGTGCCCCCGGGGGCGTCAGCGGCCGCGGTGGTCGGCGGCGGCGAGCAGGCCCGTGTCGGGCTGGTCGGTGAAGATGCCGTCGATGCCGGTGGCGAAGTACGCCCGGTACGCGGCGAAGACGTCGCCGTAGGCGTTCGGGTCCGTGCCGCGCCGGAAGTCCGCGGGGAGGAAGGCGTTCTCGTTGCGCAGCGTGTAGGGGTGGAGGAGCAGGCCGCGGGCGTGGGCGTCGCGGACGAGGGTGGTCGGCTCGCCCAGCCGGCCGTCGGGGCGCCTGGGGATGACGAGGTCGAGGAGGGGGCCGATGCCCTGGGCGTAGGAGGCGATCCAGTCGAGGCCGCGCGGCGTGACCAGGTCGGCGACGGTGCGCGGGTCGCCCGCCTCCACAAAGTCGTACGGGCGGTCGTCGGGGGTCCACAGCAGGACGACGCGCGGCGTGGCGACGAGCTTCGCCATGCGCTGCATGCTGGTCGGCTCGAAGGACTGCAGGAAGGTGGGCGAGTCGGCGCGGTGGCGGCCGTAGCGGCGCAGCAGCCCGGCCAGGCGCTCCTCCAGGCCGAGGCCGAGTCCGCGGAAGTACGTGGGGTGCTTGGTCTCGACGTGCAGCCACACCGGGCGCCCGCGGCGGCGGCCCTCCTTCTCGGCCCAGCGGAGCACCTCCTCGAAGCTGGGGACGGTCCAGCGGCCGTCGTACAGCGTGTTGTGCGGGCGGGTGCCGGGGATGCGTTCCTTGGCGCGCAGCGTCTTCAGCTCGGCGAGGGTGAAGTCCTCGGTGAACCACCCGGTGAGGGTCTGGCCGTCGACCGTCTTGGTGGTGCGGCGGGAGGCGAACTCGGGGTGGTCGGCGACGTCCGTGGTGCCGCTGATGTCGTTCTCGTGACGGCACACCAGGTGCCCGTCGCGGGTGGGCACCAGGTCCTGCTCGATGACGTGGGCGCCCATGTCGAGGGCGAGCTGGTAGGAGCCGAGGGTGTGCTCGGGCCGGTAGCCGCTGGCGCCGCGGTGGGCGATGACCGCGGGGACGGGCAGCCCGCGGCGGACCCCCGCCTCCCGGGCGGCGCCGGATCGCCGGGCCCTCGATCCGGGTCGTCCG
>JAAXOU010000502.1 GCA_012396115.1 Streptomyces somaliensis DSM 40738
CGGCCGGTGCGGCTTCCGTGCCCGTCCGGACTCCCCTGTGCGGCGGGGCCGGGACCCGCACCGTGCCCCGGCCCCGCCTCGCGGCCGGGCACGGGCTGGTCCGGTCCCCGCTCGGCGGGCCCGGCCGGGCCGGTGGGGCCGCCGGGAGCCGGGTGCGCGCCGCCCGGGGCGGGGGCGCCGTACCCGGGGCCGCCGTGCGGGCCGTCCGGGGCGGGCCCGAAGCCCTGCCCGTCGGCGACGGGCGGTCCGAAGCCCTCTCCCCCGGTCGGCGGCCCGAAGCCCCGCGGGGGCAGCGCGGCGTGTTCGGTCGGAACGTACGGCGCGGGCGTCCCCCCGGTCCCCGCGGACCCGGCCCTCCCCTCGGCCCCGGTCGTCCCCGTCGGCTCCGTCGGCTCCGTCCCGTCCGCGACCTGCCGCAGGAGCAGCGCCGCCGTCGGCGCGTCCGGCCGCCGGGCGGGGTCCTTGGCCATCAGCCGCCGGAGCACCGGGGCGAGCGGGCCGGCGCCGCGCGGCTCGGGGAGCGGTTCGGCGACGATGGCGGTGAGCGTCGACCAGGTGGAGGTGCGGCGGAACGGCGACGTGCCCTCGACCGCCGCGTAGAGGGTGGCGCCGAGCGCCCACACGTCGGAGGCGGGCCCGGGATCCTGGCCCTGGGCGCGCTCGGGCGCCAGGTAGTCGAGGGAGCCGACCAGTTCGCCGCTGCGGGTGAGACGGGTGGCGGAGCCGTCCCCGGGGTCCTCCACGGCGGCGATGCCGAAGTCGGTGAGGACGACCCGGCCGGAGCGGTCCAGCAGGATGTTGCCGGGCTTCACGTCGCGGTGGAGGACACCCACCGCGTGGGCGGCGGCCAGGGCGTCGAGGACCTCGGCGCCGATCCGGGCGGCCTCGCGCGGGTCCATGACGCCGCGTTCGGCGAGCACGTCGGCGAGCGACGGCCCGTCGACCAGCTCCATGACGATGACCGGGCGGCCCTCGTGGTCGGCGATGTCGTGGACGGCGACGACCCCGGGGTGGCGGACCCGCGCGGCCGCCCGGGCCTCCCGCCGCATCCGCACGCGCAGCTCGGCCAGTTCGGGTCCGGAGGAGTCCGTGTACGTACGGAGTTCCTTGACGGCCACCTCGCGGCCCAGCACCTCGTCGACGGCGCGCCAGACGACGCCCATGCCGCCCCGCCCGAGCTGCCGGACCGGCCGGTACCGGCCGGCGATCAGTTCGTGTTCCCCCGTGGACACCGCTGCCCCGTTCTTCCGCGCGTCGTGAACGCGTACAGGTTACGGGGCGTCGGGCGCGGGTCCGGCACGAGTCCGCGCCCGGCCGGTCACCGGTCGGTACCGGCCGGGTGGCCGGCGGCGTCCGCCCGGCCGCCGCCGCGCCCCGCCCGTCGGGCG
>JAAXOU010000503.1 GCA_012396115.1 Streptomyces somaliensis DSM 40738
GCCTGGACCAGCGCCATCAGCGCGCCGCCCGCCGCGACCCCGGCGGCCGCCGCCCGGACGCCCCGGGCGGGGCCGAGGAGGACGACCGCCGTGACGATGCCGGTGTTGTACGCGACGTAGATCGCGGCCGGGGCGAGGTACCGCCCGTGCGCGCGCAGCGCGGCGCTGAAGTACCCGGCGAGCGCGAACGACAGGACGCAGGTGGCGGTGAGCCGGGTGCAGTCCACCGCGAGCCGCCGCTCCGGCAGGCCCGGCGCGAGCAGCGGTACGAGGAGGGGCGCGGCGGCGGCGGCCAGCGCGGCCGCCGCGGCGGCGCCCGCGGCGGTGGCGGGCAGCGTGGTCCGCACGAGGCCCAGCACCGGGTCGGGCCCCCGCGCCCCGGCCCCGGCGCGCAGGGCGAGGGCGCGGCTGAACGCGGGGACGAGGACCAGCGCCATGGCGTCCTCGATGAGCAGCGTCGACGCGAACTCGGGCACCGTCCAGGCCACCAGGAAGGCGTCGGTCTCCGGCCCCGCGCCGAAGGTGCGGGCGAGGAGCCGGTCGCGCAGCAGGCCCAGCAGGGCGCCCGCGGCGGTGAGCGCCGCCGTGAGCAGCGCCGCGCGGGCGAGGAACCGGTTGGACGGCGCCCAGGCGGGGCCGCCGGGCCGTGCCTCCTCCGCCGGCGCGGCGGTCCGCGCGGTCACCGGTGTCCCCGTCCCTCCGGGGCCGGCCGGGCGGCCAGGCCCCACCAGGCCGCCGCGCCCAGCACGACGGCCGTCAGGACCGTGGAGGGGCCGCCGATGTCGGCGTACAGGAAGTCGACCAGCTGCCACCCCAGCAGGCCCAGGGCGACCAGGGCGCAGTCCGGGCGGCCCGTGCGGCGGGCGGCCGGGAGGCGGCGCAGGCCGCACACCAGCAGCGCCAGCCAGCCGCCCGCGATCGTCAGCAGCCCCAGCAGGCCCTGCTCGCCCAGGACCAGCAGGTACATGTTGTGCGGCGACAGCAGCGGCTGCCGCCGGAAGGCGGCGCCCGCGCCGGCCGTGTCGCTGCCCGACGACAGGGCGAGCGGCGCGTGGGCGTCGCGGTGGGCGGGGAAGCCCTTCAGGCCGACGCCGGTGAGCGGCCGGTCGCGCCACATCCCGGCGGCGGCGGCCCACAGGGCGTACCGGTCGGTGACGGACCGGTCGGGCGCGGCGGCGACCCGCGTGATGCTGGCGGCCCGTTCCTGGACCATCGCGGAGCCGACGCCGAGGCCGCCGACGAGGACGACGGCGAGCGCCCCGGCCGCCAGGAGCGCCCCGAGGGCGCGGCGCGGCCCGGTCGCC
>JAAXOU010000504.1 GCA_012396115.1 Streptomyces somaliensis DSM 40738
CCCCCGCCCCCGCGGCCGTGACGGGGCGGGCACCGGCCGCCATGCCGGTGCGGGACGGGCCCCGCGGGCATGGCACCCTTAGACCTGCGCATCGGTGATGACGTACTGACACACACGGGTTCGGGCGAGGAGCGGTCACAGTGCAGCGCTGGCGAGGCTTGGAGGAGGTCCCCCAGGACTGGGGGCGCAGCGTCGTCACCATCGGTTCCTACGACGGCGTCCACCGCGGGCACCAGCTGCTCATCGGCCGCACCGTGGAGCGCGCCCGCGAACTGGGCGTGCCCGCCGTCGTCGTCACCTTCGACCCGCACCCCTCCGAGGTCGTCCGCCCCGGCAGCCATCCGCCGCTGCTCGCCCCGCACCACCGGCGGGCGGAGCTGATGGCGGAGCTGGGCGTCGACGCGGTGCTGGTCCTGCCGTTCACGGCCGGGTTCTCGAAGCTGTCGCCCGCCGACTTCATCGTGAAGGTCCTCGTCGACAAGCTCCACGCCCGCCTGGTCGTCGAGGGCCCCAACTTCCGCTTCGGCCACCGTGCCGCGGGTGACGTCGGCTACCTGGCCGAGCTGGGCGCCACGTACGACTACGAGGTCGAGGTCGTCGACCTGTACGTCACCGGCGAGGCGGGCGGAGGGCGCCCGTTCTCCTCCACGCTCGCCCGGCGCCTGGTCGGCGAGGGCGATGTCGAGGGCGCCGCCGAGATCCTGGGCCGCCCCCACCGCGTCGAGGGAGTCGTCGTCCGGGGCGCCCAGCGCGGCCGTGAAATGGGCTATCCCACGGCGAACGTGGAGACCCTGCCGCACACGGCCGTCCCCGCCGACGGCGTCTACGCCGGCTGGCTGACCGCGAACGGCGAGAGGATGCCCGCGGCGATCTCGGTCGGCACCAACCCGCAGTTCGGCGGGACGGAGCGGACCGTCGAGGCGTACGCCATCGACCGCGTCGGCCTGGAGCTGTACGGGCTGCACGTGGCCGTCGACTTCCTCGCCCACGTGCGGGAGCAGGGGAAGTTCGACTCGGTCCAGGCGCTGCTGGAGGCCATCGCACGCGACGTGGAGCGCTGCCGCGAGCTGACCGGGCGGTACGACGCACGATAGGGCGGCAGGCGCGCAGCAGGCAAGGGAGCACGCGGCGCGCGGTAAGGGAGTGAGTGGCAAGGGAACGCGGCGCGCGACGGGCGCGCCGACGGGGCCCGCACCGCCGGAGCGGTGCGGGCTCTCGCGTTTCCCGCCGGGCCGTTACTCCGGGGCCGGGCCCGGGGCCTGCGGGGGCTGCTGGGGCCAGGCGGGGGCCGGTGCGGGCGCGTCGGGGTCGCCGTACTGCCGGCCGCCCGGCCGGGG
>JAAXOU010000505.1 GCA_012396115.1 Streptomyces somaliensis DSM 40738
GGCCGGCGGCGGGTGCTCTCCCGGTACGGCTGGGAGCGCGTGGGGGCGGCCACCGAGGCCGTGTACGCGCGGGTGCTCGCCGCCCGGCCCGCCGTGACCGGCGCGGCCTGAGCCGCCGACCGGCAGCCGACCTGGCAGCCGAACCGAACGACGAAGGAGGTGCGGGTACGCCGCGGCCGCCGCGCCGGAGCAGGCGCCCGAACACACATGAGCGAACACTCCCTCCCCGACGGGTTCCCCCTCGCCGCGCGCGAGGCCGCGCTGCGGCACTGCGCCTCCCTGGAGGACGCCGTCGGCCGGTTCCGCCGGGACCACCTGGACCGGATCGCCCGGTGGGGCGCCCGGCTGGCGGCCGTCCTGCCGGGCGGGGGCCGGCTGCTGGCCGCCGGGAACGGCGGCAGCGCCGCGCAGGCCCAGCACCTGACGGCCGAGCTGGTGGGCCGGTACCGGCGCGAGCGGCCCGCGTACTCGGCGATCTCCCTGCACGCCGAGACCTCCAGCCTGACCGCGATCGGCAACGACTACGGCTTCGACCAGGTGTACGCCCGGCAGGTCGCCGCGCACGGCCGCCCCGGCGACGTCCTGCTGCTGCTGTCCACCTCGGGCCGGAGCGGGAACCTCCTCGCGGCGGCGGCGACCGCCCGCTCGGCGGGGCTGCGGGTGTGGGCGCTGACCGGGCCCGCCCCGAACCCGCTGGCCGAGGCCGCGCACGAGGCGCTGTGCGTGGACGCGGCGCCGACGGCCACGGTGCAGGAGGCGCACCTGGTCGCGGTGCACGTGCTGTGCGAGTGCTTCGACGCGGCGGTCGAGGCGGCCCCGGCGCGGCGGACCGGCACCGCGGCCGGCGCGTTCGAGCCGGCCGCGGTGCGGCGGAGGCTGTCGTGAGCGCCCGGCGGCCGCTGGTCGTCGTCGGGGACGCGCTGCTCGACGAGGACATCGAGGGCGTGTCGACGCGGCTCGCGCCCGACGCCCCCGCACCGGTCGTCGACGTGACGGGCGACCACCGGCGGCCCGGCGGCGCGGGACTGGCCGCCGCGCTGGCCGCGCGGGACGGGCGCGAGGTGGTGCTGGTGACGGCGCTGGGCGACGATCCGGCGAGCGCCGCGGTGCGCCTGTCCCTGGAGGGCCGCGTCCGGCTGGTCGAGCTGCCGCTGCGGGGCACCCTGCCGGTCAAGACCCGCGTCCTGGCGTCGGGCCGGCCCCTGGTGCGGATCGACCGCGGCGGCGGCGACCCCGGGGAGCCCGGCGACGCGGTCCGCACCGTGCTGTCCGGCGCGCACGCGGTGCTGGTCGCGGACTACGGGCGGCACACCGCGGGCGCGGTGCGGGACCTGCTGGCGGCCGTCGCGCCGCGGGTGCCC
>JAAXOU010000506.1 GCA_012396115.1 Streptomyces somaliensis DSM 40738
CGTCCACCCGGCGCCGGGTCGGGACGGGCGCCGCGGGCGGGTCCGGGCGCCGGGCAGGGCCCGCGGCCGCGGGGCGGTTACCCCGTGACCGCCGGGCGGGGGCCCGTGGCGGTGCCCTTCTGGGCGTCGAGGGCGTAGACGCAGCGGTCCTTGCTGCACGCGTACACGACGCCCGCCCGGGCCACGGGCGAACCCGTGATCTCGCCGCCCGTCGTCAGCTTCCACCGCAACTGCCCGCCGGCCGCGTCCAGCGTGTACAGCACGTGGTCCGCCGAGCCGAAGTGCAGCCGTCCCTCCGCCACCACGGGCGAGCCGACGATCTCCCCGCCGGCCGCGAACCGCCACTTCGGCGTCCCGGTGACCGCGTCCAGCGTGTACAGGGCGCTGCCGCTGCCGAGGTGGACGCTCCCGTGCGCGACGAGGACCGGCTCGACGGACTGCCGGGCCTCCGTCGCGATGCGCCACCGGTCCTTCCCGGTCGTCGCGTCGAGGGCGTACACGGTGCCCAGGTAGTCGGCGAGGTACACCCCGCCGCCGGTGACCGAGGGCCCCGGCGCGAAGGCCGGCGGCGACAGGAAGACCGCGGGCGCCTCGAAGCGCCAGCGCACGTGCCCCGACAGGACGTCCACGGACAGGACCCGGGTCCCGGCGGCGACGTACACGTGGCCGTCCTCGGCGGGGGTGACCCGTACGGGCACTCCGCCGCAGGACGCCGCGTCGCCCACGGGGTACGACCACCGCTCGGTGCCGGTGCGGGCGTCGAGGGCGCGCAGCCGGGCGTCCTGCCACACGTAGACGGTGTCGCCGTGGACGGCGGGGCCCGCCTCGGGGGTCTCGAAGTCGGTCTGGGCGCCGGTCAGCCCCCACAGCCTGGTGCCGTTGGACGCCTCCCAGGCCTGGACGCCGCCGCCGCGCGTGCCGGTGACGACGGTGCCGCGGTCGACCTTGAGCGAGTACACCCACGCGTCGGTCCGCAGCCGCCACAGCTCACCCGCGTCGAGGGCGTCGAGCGTGTACAGCGTGGGCCCGTCGGAGGCGTGGATGCGCCCGGCGGCGACGGCCATGGACCAGGCGACGTCGCGGGTCTTGAACTGGCGGCGGCCGGTCGCCACGTCGAGGGCGTGGACCTCGAAGGACGTGACGTAGAGGAGGTCGCCGTCGACGGTGGGGGTGCCCCACACGTCGTTCGACATGCGGAACCGCCAGGGGCGCCAGTGCCCGGGCGCGGGGTCGGGCGCGGCGACCGTCGGGCCGCCGTCCGTGCCGTTCGGCTGGGGCGGCACGCCGGGGA
>JAAXOU010000507.1 GCA_012396115.1 Streptomyces somaliensis DSM 40738
CGGGCCGGGCGGGCCGGGCGGGGCGGCGGGTCCGCCCGGGCCGCCGCCGAAGGGCGGGCCGCCGGGGAGCGGCCCGGTGCCGGTCCCGGGGCCCGGTCCGTACGGGGAGCCGCCCGGCCCCTGGCCGGTACCCGTACCGGGGGTTCCCGGAGGGGTCTGGTCGGGTGCGTCCGGGCCGTCCGGGTGGCCGCCGAAGGGCGGGCCGCCGGCCGGTCCGCCGCCGGGACCGAAAGCCGGACGGGGCGCACCCGGCCCGGGGTTCGGGTCGCGGGCCGGGGTCCCGTCACGGCCGAACGCCGGGCCCTCGCGGTCGGGACCCTCCGGTCCCTTCGGGGGGAAGCCGCCGAAGGGGGAGGGGTCCCGGTCCGGGGAGGGCGCGGAGCCGGGCTCCCGCGGACCGGGCTCGGACCGCGGAGGGTCCACCGGGCGGTCCACCGGCGGCGGGCCGGGTTCCCGGTGCTCGTACGGGTCCGGCGGGCGCGGCGCCGACGTGAAGCCGGGCGGCAGGTTCAGCCCGCCCGGCGGGGAGGCCGGTGGGGGCGGGGGAGCCGGCGCGTACGACGCGGCCGCACCGGTGGGGAAGTCCCACCGGCACTCCCCGCAGAACGGCGCCCCCGCCTCACGGGGGGTGCGGCACCGCGGGCACAGCTCCGCCTGCTGCGTGGCGTTCGGGTCGCCGCCCGCCGGGCCCGGGTGGCCGTAGCCGGGAACGGGGGGCGGGGGAGGGGGAGGCGGTACGGCACCCGCAGGCGCGCCCGCCCCGGTCATGCGGTGGCCGCAGACCTCGCACCGGTCGGCGGCGTCCGACTGGTGTCCGCTCGGGCAGGTCGGCATCTCGGCGCTTCCCCCTCTCCACGTCGACCGCCGCTGCGGCCGACGTCACGGCTTCCTCGTGTGCGTTCCTCGTGTGCGGCCGGTTCGCGTGAACCGTTTCCGCGGACCGCGTCACGGGCGTCGTCTGGTCCGCCTCCGCGCTCCCGGTCCTCAGCCGCACAGTACCCGCCGCCGCGGCGACGGCGTCGACCCCCTTCGGAGGCGGTCCCGCCGCGCCCGTGTTCCCGGGGCGTACGCCGCTCACACCGGGCGCCGGGGACCGGCCGCCGTACCGCGCGGACCGTCCGGCCCGCGCGGTACGGCCGTCCGCCGGACGACCCGGGGGAGTCCGGTGCGAGCCGGGCGGGTCCGACGCGAACCGGGCGGGTCCGGTGCGAGTCGGGCGGGCCCGGCGTGGTCCGCACGGGGCGTGG
>JAAXOU010000508.1 GCA_012396115.1 Streptomyces somaliensis DSM 40738
CGGTCGTCGCGGGCGGCCGGACGCGGTCGCCGAGGCCGACCGCGCGGGCGAGCTCGACGGCCTCCGGGCGGCGGGCGAGGATCGACTCGGCGCCCAGGTCGACGGGGACCCCGGCGACCTCCCCCGCGAGGAGCTTGCCGCCGACCCGGTCGGCGGCCTCCAGCAGGACCACGCTCCGGCCGGCCCCGAGCAGGCGGTGCGCGGCGGCGAGTCCGGCCATTCCGCCGCCGACGACGACGACCCGCCCGCGGGCCCCCTGCGCGTTCTGCGTGCTCATGGGGACCACTGTCGCAGACCCCGGTCCGGGGCCCGAACGTGACCCGTCCGCAACCGGGGACCGCAACCGGCGCGCCGTCCCGTGCGTCGAACCCGTGTCACGGCACCGATCCCTGGGGGGACTTCCCATGCCCGTCCCGGCACTTCCGCGGCACGCGACCGCGGCCGTCCTGCTCTGCGCCTCGCTGGTGCTCACCGGTTGCTCGGGGTCGAGCGGTTCCCACGAGGAGGCGGGCGCCGACCGGGGCGCGGTGGCCCCCGAGGCCGCCCGGGGCCCCGGCCCCGCGTACGGCCCCGCCCCGGCGCCGACCGGTCCGGGCGGCGCGGGGGCGGCGGAGCCCGGTGCCGTGCGGCAGCACGTCGTCAGGACCACGGAGCTGTCCGTGGAGGTGGCGGACGCGGACAAGGCGCTGGCCCGTGCCCGGGCCGTCGCCGCGGGGGCGGGCGGGCACGTCGCGGACGAGTCGACGCGGCGGCACCGCGGCGGCGGCCTGACCTCGCGGGTGACGCTGCGGGTGCCGCAGGCGGCGTACGAGGAGGCGGTCGGCGAGCTGGCGGGCGCGGGGAGGCTGCTGTCCCGCCGGGCGAGGGCGCAGGACGTCACCGACCGGGTGGTGGACGTGGAGAGCCGCATCGCCACCCAGCGGGCGAGCGTCGCGCGGGTCCGGGAGCTGATGGACCGGGCGGTGCGGCTGAGCGACGTGGTGGAGCTGGAGCGGGAACTCGGCTCCCGCCAGGCGGACCTGGAGTCGCTGCTGGCGCAGCAGAAGTCGCTGAAGGACCGCACCTCCCTGGCGACGATCACCCTGGAGCTGAGCGAACCGGAGGTCCGCGAGGCGCGGGAGGGCGACGCGCCGGGCGTGGTGGACGCGCTGCGCGGCGGCTGGGAGGCGCTGTTGACGTCGCTGACGTGGTTCGTTGTCGTCCTGGCGGCGCTGGCGCCGTGGCTGGCGCTGTCGGCCGTCGGGTACGCGGTGTGGCGGCGGGTGGCGGGGCCGTGGCGGGCGCGCCGCCGCGCCCGCGGGCCGCGCAGGGACGTCCCTG
>JAAXOU010000509.1 GCA_012396115.1 Streptomyces somaliensis DSM 40738
CGCCGCGGAACCCCGCGGCGCCGGGGCCCGGCCCCCGCCCCACGCGGCGGGGAGGGGGCCGCCGCGGCCCCGGCCGGGTGGGGCCGGGCCGCCCCGACGGACCACCGGGACGGCGTCCCGGCGCCGCCGGCTCCGCCCGGGGGTGCGCCACCCGGCCGTCCGCGGGGCCGTTGGACCGCGCGGGTGGACTTGCGGGCCGCCTCCGTCGTGTCGCCGCCGGACCGCGCGGGCCCTCCCCTTCAGTGGTCAGGCAGTAGATGTGATCATCCTTAGATTCGGGAATCCGGACGAAGAGGTACAAGCCATGGCCCAGGTCCGCGTCCGCGCACTCCGGTCCGCCGCGCTCCTCACCAGCGGGGTGCTCGCCGTCTCCGTACTCGCCGGCTGCAGCTCCGGGGACGGGGAGGGCGGCGTCCGGGCCGTCCCCGCGGACATCGCGGCCGCCCCCCGCTCCGCGGTCGCCGACGGCGGCACCCTGCGCTGGGCGGTCGACGCGCTGCCCGCCACCTTCAACGCCTTCCAGGCCGACGCCGACTCCGCCACCGCCCGGGTCGCCGGGGCCGTGCTGCCCGCCCTCTTCACCCTCGACGAGCGGGGCCGGCCGCAGCCCAACCCGGACTACCTGGAGTCCGCCGAGGTCATCGAGCGCGAGCCCAGGCAGGTCGTCCGCTACCGGCTCCACCAGCAGGCCGTGTGGAGCGACGGCCGCGAGATCGGCGCCCCCGACTTCGTCGCCCAGTGGCGCGCCCTGCGCGGCCGCGACGGCGCGTACTGGACGGCGCGCAACGCCGGGTACGAGCGCATCGAGAAGATCGAGCGCGGCGCCGACGACCTGGAGGTCCGGGTCACCTTCGGCAAGCCCTACGCCGACTGGAAGTCGCTGTTCACCCCGCTGTACCCGAAGGAGGTCACCGGCTCGCCGAACGCCTTCAACGACGGCGCCCGCACCGGCCTGCCGCGCACCGCGGGGCCGTTCCGGCTGAAGGCGGTCGACAGGAAGGCCGGAGCCCTCACCCTCGTCCGCGACCCGCGCTGGTGGGGCCGGCCCGCCAAGCTGGAGAGCCTCGTCCTGCGCGCCGTCCCGCGCGACCGCCGCGCCCAGGCGCTCGCCGCCGGCACCGTCGACCTCGCCGAGGTCGACGCGTCCCTCGCCGCCCGCATCACCCGCGCCGCGCCCGGGGACCGGCCTGACGCCAAGTCGGAGCGGGCCTACACGCTGCTGAAGGCCCAGTTCCGCGAGCGGGTCGTCGACAAGCGGTACCACGCGCTGGTGCAGGGCCACCCCGATCCGCTGAGCGGCACCATCGACGCGCCCATC
>JAAXOU010000051.1 GCA_012396115.1 Streptomyces somaliensis DSM 40738
CGGTGGTGAGGCGGGGGCGGCCCCGGCGGGTCCCGGCGCCCCTCGTCCGGTGGCCCGCCCCCTCACGGGGCGGTCAGCGGATCTCGGTGATCTCCGGACCGCGCTGGAGCTGTCCCATGTCGCCGGAGAAGCGGGACCCGGCGGGCTGGTCCTCGGCCTGGGTGCCCTCGGGAACCATCTGCGCGTCGTCCGGCAGCTTCAGGACGATCGGGTCGCGCGGGGCCATCGGGCCCTCGCCGCGGACGACGACCGTGTCCCGGAAGATCTGCTCCAGCAGCCCGGCGGCCTCCGGCTGGACGGCGCCCTGCCCGGAGATGACGCCGCGCAGGAACCAGCGGGGGCCGTCGACGCCGACGAACCGCACCAGCTGGACGCCGCCGGTGCCGTCCGGCAACTGCACCGGGACCTGGGCGCGCAGCTCCCAGCCGAGGGGGCCCTCGACCTCGTCGATGACGCCGCCCTGCTGGGTGATGCCGGAGGCGATCTCCTCGCGGACCTCGCCCCAGATGCCCTCCTTCTTGGGGGCGGCGAACGCCTGCAGCTGGATCGCGCTGTCCCGCAGGACGACCGTCGCCGCGACGATCGCGTCACCGGCGACCTCGACCCGCAGCTCCATGCCCTCGACACCGGGGACGAAGAGGCCGCCCAGGTCGACGCGCCCCTCCTCGGGCCTGGAGACCTCCGAGACGTCCCACGGCCCGTCCGGCCGGGGCGCCGGCGGGAGGTTGACCCGGCGGGGGGCCTCCTCCTCCGCCTCCTCGGTGTCGACCTCGTCGACGACCTGCTCGGCCTCGCCCGCCGCGTTCTCGGCGGCACTGGCCTTCTTGCGACGTCCGAACACGTCACTGTCCTTCCCGGTCGGTTACGACCGCTGCGTATGGATTCCCACCCGTCCAGCCGTCCACGGCGGCGTGCCCGCCCGTGGACCCGAACCCCCCCTCGCCCCGCGCCGAACCGGGAAGCTCCGCCACCTCGTGGAAGCGGACCTTCTCGACCTGCTGGACGACCAACTGGGCGATCCGGTCGAACCGTTCGAACCGGACGCTCTCGCGCGGATCCAGGTTGACCACGATCACCTTGATCTCTCCACGGTACCCGGCATCGACGGTCCCCGGGGCATTCACCATCCCGACGCCCAGCCGGGCGGCCAGCCCGGAGCGCGGGTGGACGAAGGCGGCGTACCCGTCGGGGAGCGCGATCGACACCCCGGTGGGGAGGACCGCGCGTTCGCCGGGGGCGAGCTCGGCGGCCTCGGTGGTGACGAGGTCGGCGCCGGCGTCGCCGGGGTGGCCGTAGGAGGGGAGGGGCACCTCGGGGTCCAGGCGGCGGATCAGCACGTCGACGGGGCCGCGCGTCACGGGTTCACCTCGAAGGCGCGGGTGCGCCGGATGTGGTCGGGGTCGGCCATGGCCGCCCGGATCTCCTCCGGGCGGCCGTTGTCGACGAAGTGGTCGACCTTCACCTCGACGAAGAGCGCTTCGGCGCGGACGGCGACGGGCCCCTCGGGCCCGCCGATCCGGCCGGTGGCCGTGGAGTAGATCTTCCGGCCGTGGACCGCGGTCACCTCGGCCCGGAGGTGCAGGACGGCGCCGACGGGCACGGGGCGGAGGAAGTCCGTCTCCAGCCTGCCGGTCACGGCGGTCACCCGCAGCAGCCAGCCCAGGGACCCGAGCGTCTCGTCGAGCGCGGTGGCGAGCACGCCGCCGTGGGCGAGGCCGGGGGCGCCCTGGTGGTCGGGGGTGACGGTGAACGCGGCGGTGACGGAAACGCCCTCGCCGGCCCTGGCTTCCAGGCGCAGCCCGTGGGGCTGGCCGCCGCCGCAGCCGAAGCAGTGGGCGTAGTGGGACCCGAGGGGCTCGCCCGGGGCGGGCGCGTCGGGGTGCCGTACCGGCGGCCGGGACCCGGCGGGGGGCGTCAGTGCAGTGCTCACAGCCGCAGACCTTACCCGCGCGGCCGGGCGGCGGTCGCACCGTGCCAAGCTTGACCGCATGCAGCCTTCCGACCGCTCCCCGGCCCCGCAGTACGACGAACGGCTCACCGTCCCCGGCCCGTGGTGGCTGATCGCCGCCCTGCTGGGGTTGTCCGGGGGCCTGGTGGCCGCGCCGCTGGGCACGGTGCCGATGCTCGGCGGGGCCGTCGCCGCGGGGGCGCTCGCGGCCGCCGGCGTCAGCTCGTACGGTTCGGCGCGCGTGCGCGTGGTGGCCGGCTCGCTGGTCGCGGGGGACGCCCGGATCCCGGTGGGTGCGCTGGGGGAGCCGGAGGTGCTGGACGCCGAGGAGGCCCGGGCCTGGCGCACCTACAAGGCGGACCCCCGGGCGTTCATGGTGCTGCGCGGCTACGTCCCGCGCGCGGTGCGCGTGGAGGTGACCGACCCGGCCGACCCCACGCCGTACGTGTACCTGTCGACCCGGGACCCCGAGGGGCTGGCGGCGGCGATCCGGCGGGCGCGGGAGGCGGCGGTCGGCCGCTAGCGGCCGGGCTCCGCGGGGTCCTCGGGCCGCTCCAGCGGGGGCAGCTCGGGGAGCGCCTCCCAGGGGACCTGGCGGGTGCGCAGGTCGGCGCGGACCTTCTCGGCGAGGTTCTTCGTGTCGCGGCGGTTCATCACGGCGCCGACGGCGGCGCCGATCATGAAGGGCAGCAGGTTCGGCAGGTTCCGCACGGTGCGCTTCACGATCCGCTGGCGCAGCTCGCGCTTCATCCGGCCGCCGAGCGCCGCGTTCAGGGTGGTGGGCCTGGTGATGTCGACGCCGCGCTCCTCCGTCCAGGCCGTCAGGTAGGCCGTGGAGCGCTCCCTGAGGTTGCCGGGCGGCCGCTGGCCGTAGACCTCGTGGAGCTCGGCGACGAGCTTCAGCTCGACGGCGGCGACGCCGGTGATCTCGGCGGCCAGTTCCGCGGGCATCGCCGGGGGCACCGGCAGCATCGCGGCGGCGCCGACCCCGGCGCCGACCGTGGCCGAGGCCGTCGCGGCGCCGGCGACCAGCTTGTCGGCGAGCTGCTCGGGGCCGAGCCCCGGGAACTGCCTGCGGAGGGCGGCCAGGTCCCGCACGGGAACGCGCGGGGCGGTCTCGATGATCCGGTCGGCCAGGTACGCCAGGCCGGCACGGGCGCCCGTGCCGCCGCGGCGCACCCCGCGCCGGACGAGGTCCACACCGCGCGAGCCGGCCTTGGTCGGGGGCCGGTGGGGCGCCGTGTCGCCGTCCGCGGGTTCGAGCGAGGCCGAGGGGCCCCGCCCGTCCTCACGCGCGTCGGGGGAGGGCAGGTGAGCGGAGGGGTCGGCCGGCGCCCGGCGGGCGTCGTCCGCCGGTCCCGGGCCGCCCTCGGGGGCCTCCGGCTTCCCGGGGAAGCGGAGCTTCTTCCTGAACGGGTTTTCGCCTGCCACGGCCGACCGGTCCTCAGTCGCAGTCTCGGCAGATCGGCTGGCCGTTCTTCTCCCGGGCCAGCTGGCTGCGGTGGTGCACGAGGAAGCAGCTCATGCACGTGAACTCGTCCGCCTGCTTCGGCAGGACGCGGACGGCCAGCTCCTCGTTGGAGAGGTCGGCACCCGGCAGCTCCAGGCCCTCGGCGGCCTCGAACTCGTCGACGTCGACCGCGGAGGTCGACTTGTCGTTCCGCCGGGCCTTCAGCTCTTCGAGACTGTCCTGGTCGACGTCGTCATCGGTCTTGCGTGGGGTGTCGTAGTCCGTAGCCATGTCACTCTCCCCCTCTGGGTGTTTGCGGTGTCTCCAGCGCACGTAACGCGTGAGAGGCCGGACTTGTGCCCGACCTGAGGCGGAGATTTTGCCTCACATCAAGGTCTGTTACTCAATCGACACCCAACCGGGCCCTTCGCGAGCGGTCGGGTTTGGGTGGCGAACGGGACCGTACACGGTCGGGGCCCCGTGCCCCACAGGCACCACCCCGTGTACTTCCCGTCACTTCGACCTGTGAAAACCCCTACTTTTCCCGATTTTCCGGGACCGAATCCGCTCACATCGGGTGAGCGGCCGGGAGGGGGCCCCTGTGATCGATCACACAGCGCACCAGCACGGCACACCTCGGGGAATTCCGCGTACAGCGAACACCGGGGTGCGCCGAGCGGGGTCAGCGCGGCAGGGTGACCCGCATGACGAGCCCTCCGCCCTCGCGCGGGACGGCGGCGATGCGCCCGCCGTGGGCGCGCGCCACCGACCGGGCGATCGACAGGCCGAGCCCGACGCCCCGGTCGCTGCCCGTCCGCTCCTCCCGCAACCGCCGGAAGGGCTCGAAGAGGTTGTCGATCTCGTACGCCGGGACCACCGGTCCGGTGTTCGAGACGACCAGCACCGCCTGGCCGTCCTCGACGGCCGTCGCGACCTCCACCCAGCCGCCCTCGGGGACGTTGTAGCGGACGGCGTTCTGGACGAGGTTCAGGGCGATGCGCTCCAGGAGCACGCCGTTGCCCTGGACGACGGCCGGGGCGCGCTCGCCGCGGATCTCCACGCCCTTCGCCTCGGCCTCCCCGCGCACCTGGTCGATGGCGCGGGACGCCACCTCGGCGATGTCGACGGGTCTGCGCTCCACGATCTGGTTCTCGCTGCGGGCCAGCAGCAGCAGCCCCTCCACGAGCTGCTCGCTGCGCTCGTTGGTGGCCAGCAGCGCCTTGCCGAGCTCCCGCATCTCCACGGGGGCGGCGGGGTCGGAGAGGTGGACCTCCAGGAGGGTGCGGTTGATCGCCAGCGGGGTGCGCAGCTCGTGGGAGGCGTTGGCGACGAACCGCTGCTGGGCGGTGAAGGCCCGCTCCAGCCGGTCCAGCATCTCGTCGAAGGTGTCCGCCAGCTCCTTCAGTTCGTCGTCCGGTCCGGCCAGCTTGATGCGGCGGCTCAGGTCCGATCCGGCCACCTGACGGGCGGTGCGGGTGATCCGGCCCAGCGGGGACAGCACCCGGCCCGCCATGGCGTAGCCGAAGGCGAACGCGATGACGCTGAGCCCCAGCAGTGCGAAGAGGGAGCGCCGCAGCAGGTCGTCCAGGGCCAGGTCGCGCTGGTGCTGCAGGCAGGCGGCCATGGCGTCGTTGAACTGGTCGGGCGTCACCCCCTCCACGGGCAGCCGGCACCAGTCGAAGTTCGGCTCCACCTCGCCCTTCAGCAGCCTGAAGGGCAGGTCGTCGGTGCTGATGTACAGGGCCTGCCGGGTGAGCAGGTAGATGATCGACAGCAGCAGGACGCCGGCGATCAGGAACATGCCGCCGTAGAGCAGGGTGAGCCGTATCCGGATCGTCGGCCGCAGCAGGGGGCGGGCCGGGATCCGGGGGTCCCAGGTCGGTTTGGGCGGCGCCGCGTACGGCGTGGGTGCGCCTGCCACGGGTCAGATCCGGTAGCCGGAGCCGGGCACGGTGATGATGACCGGTGGCTCGCCGAGCTTGCGGCGGAGGGTCATGACCGTGACGCGGACGACGTTGGTGAAGGGGTCGGTGTTCTCGTCCCACGCCTTCTCCAGGAGCTGCTCGGCGGAGACGACGGCGCCCTCGCTGCGCATCAGCACCTCCAGCACGGCGAACTCCTTCGGGGCGAGCTGGATCTGCCGGCCGTCGCGGAACACCTCCCGGCGGTTGGGGTCGAGCCTGATCCCGGCCCGCTCCAGGACGGGCGGCAGCGGTACGGTCGTCCGCCGCCCCAGCGCGCGGACGCGGGCGGTCAGCTCGCTGAACGCGAACGGCTTGGGCAGGTAGTCGTCGGCACCCAGCTCCAGACCCTCGACGCGGTCGCTGACGTCACCGGAGGCGGTGAGCATCAGCACCCTGGTCGGCACGCCCAGCTCGACGATCCTGCGGCAGACGTCGTCCCCGTGGACGAGGGGCAGGTCGCGGTCGAGGACGACGACGTCGTAGTCGTTGACGTCGACGCGCTCCAGGGCGGCGGCCCCGTCGTACACGACGTCCACGGCCATCGCCTCCCGGCGCAGTCCGGTGGCCACCGCATCGGCGAGCAGCTGCTCGTCCTCGACGACGAGTACGCGCACGGCGCTGTTCCTTCCTCCGAGCCCGGATCCGGGCGGATCCCGGACACCGGCGGGACTGCCGGCGCCCCGGCCATCCTGCCCCTTACGGGCGTAAACCGGCGGTAAGGCGGCCGGTGCGCGGCCCCGCGGGGCGACCGGCGCCGGACGGGCCCGGAACACGGCCGGGGCTCCGAGGTTTCCGCGGCGCCGCTCCCGGGGAGGACGACTGCACACCCGGGGCCACGCCCCGCGTGTGCCGCGCCACGGGTCGCCCTGTCCCCGGAGGCGCCCTGCGTGACCCGAACCCACCCCCGGCACGCCCCGTGCCGCCGACCCATGACGAGGGGGCGCATCATGGACGCTTTCACCGCGGGACTGCTGCAGCGCATAAGGACGGCGGAGACCGGCCTGACACGGGCCCGGGAGAGCGGAGACGACTTCCTGGCCGACGTCGAGCAGGCGGAGCTGGAGGACCTCCGCCGCCTGGCGGCGGAACACGGCGTGGAGGTCTCCGCCGTCTCCGCCTGACGACCCGGCCGCGAGGGCCCCGGGAGGTTTCCCGGGGCTCTCGCGCGTACGGGGCCGGGCGCGACGCCGGGGACGGGGCGCCGCGCTCCCGCCGTCAGTCGTGCCAGGCGCCGAAGTCCTCCAGGAGGGCCTGCAGCGGCTCGAAGACGCCCGGCGCGGCCGCCACGGTCAGGTCGTCGGTGGCGGGCCCGCCGGGGCGGCCGCCGGTCAGGGCGCCCGCCTCGCGGGCGATGAGCACCCCCGCCGCCCGGTCCCAGGGGCGCAGTCCCCGCTCGTAGTAGCCGTCCAGCCGGCCGGCGGCCACGTCGGCCAGGTCGACGGCGGCCGAACCGCTCCGGCGGATGTCCCGCACGAGGGGCAGCAGCCGGTGGGCCACCTCCGCCTGGTGGGCGCGGACCGTCGTGACGTAGTTGAACCCGGTCGACACCAGCGCCCGGTCCAGCGGCGGGGCGGGCCGGCACCGCAGCCGCCGCTCCCCCAGGTGGGCGCCCCGGCCCCGCACGGCGCGGAACGTCTCCCCGCGGGCGGGGACCTCCACGACGCCGACGAGCGCCTCACCGTCCCGCTCGGCGGCGACGGACACCGCCCACGTCGGGAGGCCGTAGAGGTAGTTCACCGTGCCGTCCAGCGGGTCGACGACCCAGCGGACGCCGCTGGTGCCCCGCACGGCGCCGCCCTCCTCGCCGAGCAGGCCGTCGTGCGGCCGGTGCTCCGCCAGGTACCCGGCGATCAGCTCCTCGGCGGCGAGGTCCATCTCGGTGACCACGTCGATGGGGCTGGACTTGGTCGCGGCGACGCCCAGGTCGGCCGGGCGGCCGTCGCGCAGCAGGGCGCCCGCCCGGCGCGCGGCCTCCAACGCGACGGACAGGAGCTCGTCCAGCAGCGGGCCGTCGGCCGGCTCGGGGGGCAGTGGGTCGGTCACGGGGCCTCCTCAGGCGTACGGGCTGTCGGCGCCGGCCGCGGCGGGCCGCCGCGCGCGGGCGGGGCAGCAGCCGGCGGGGCACAGGTCGTGCGAGGGCCCCAGCCCGCCGAGGGCGCAGCGCTCGACGGGGGCGCCGCGTTCGACGGCGGCCCGCTCCAGGAGCAGGTCCCGGACCGCGGCGGCGAAGCGCGGGTCGGCGCCCACGGTGGCCGAGCGGCGCACCGGCAGGCCCAGTTCGGCGGCCTTCGCGGTGGCCTCCGTGTCGAGGTCGTACAGGACCTCCATGTGGTCCGAGACGAAGCCGACGGGCACCATGACGACGGCCGGGGCGCCCGCCCGGTGCAGCTCCTCCAGGTGGTCGCAGACGTCCGGCTCCAGCCACGGGACGTGCGGGGGGCCGCTGCGGGACTGGTACACCAGCCGCCAGGGGTGCTCGACGCCGGTGCGCTCCCGCACGGCGTCGGCGACGAGGCGGGCCGCGTCGAGGTGCTGCCTGACGTACGCGCCGCCGTCGCCGTGGCCCTCGGCCGGGCCGGAGGTGTCGGCGGCGGAGGTGGGGATCGAGTGCGTGGTGAAGGCGAGGTGGGCGCCGGGGCGGACCGCCTCGTCCAGCTCGGCGAGCGAGCGCAGGACCCCCTCGACCACGGGCTCGACGAAGCCGGGGTGGTTGAAGTAGTGCCGCAGCTTGTCGACCCTCGGCAGGGGCAGGTCCTCGGCCTCCAGCGCGGCGAGGGCGTCGGCGAGGTTCTCGCGGTACTGCCGGCAGCCGGAGTACGAGGCGTACGCGCTGGTGGCGAGGACCGCGATGCGGCGCCGCCCGTCGCGGACCATCCTCCGGAGCGTGTCGGTCAGGTACGGCGTCCAGTTGCGGTTGCCCCAGTAGACCGGCAGGTCGAGGCCGGCCGCCGCGAAGTCCGCGCGGAGCGCGGCGAGCAGTTCCCGGCACTGGCCGTTGATGGGGCTGACGCCGCCGAACAGGAAGTAGTGCCGCCCCACCTCCTCGAGGCGCTCCCGGGGGATGCCCCGGCCCCGCGTCACGTTCTCCAGGAACGGGACCACGTCCTCGGGCCCCTCCGGGCCGCCGAAGGAGAGCAGCAGCAGGGCGTCGTACGGCGCCGGGTCACACTGGTCGGACACAGGCTGATCGGGCATGGCCCCGATCCTGCCACCCGCCGCCGGCGGCGGGGAAACCGCGGTGCGCGCTCCCCCCGTCCGGCCGTAGCCTGTCAGGACCGTCCACACGCCTTGCCCCGCCGGCCGTCCCCGCCGGCCGCGTCCCGTCCCGGAGCTCCCCTTGCCCAGTCCCTACCGCGCGATCTTCGCCGCCCCCGGCGCCCTGGGGTTCTCCGCCGCCGGCCTCGTCGGCCGGATGCCGCTGGCCATGACCGGCGTGGGCGTCCTGACCATGGTCACGGAGCTGTCGGGCCGGTACGGGCTCGCGGGCCTGCTGACCGGCACGCTGGCGCTGTCCGCCGCGGTGCTGGGCCCCCAGGTGTCGCGGTTGGTCGACCGGTACGGGCAGCGCCGCGTGCTGCGGCCGGCGACGCTGGTGTCCGTGACGGCCCTCGGCGCGCTGGTGCTCTGCGCGCAGTGGGGGCTGCCGGACTGGACGCTGTTCGCGTGCGCGCTGACCGCGGGCTGCGTGCCGAGCGTCGGCGCGATGACCCGCGCGCGGTGGGCGGAGATCTACCGGGGCAGGCCGCAGGAGCTGCACACGGCGTACTCGCTGGAGTCCATCGTCGACGAGCTGTGCTTCATCCTGGGCCCGCCCCTCTCGATCGGCCTGTCGACGCTCTGGTTCCCGGCGGCGGGCCCGCTGCTGGCCGGGTTGTTCCTGCTGGTGGGCGTGGAGTGGCTGATCGCGCAGCGGGCCACGGAGCCTGCGCCCCACCCGCCGGGGGAGCACGTGGGCGCGCGTACGAGCGCGCTGCGCTCCCCCGGTCTGCGGGTCCTGGTGGTGGCCTTCGTCGCGACGGGCGCGATCTTCGGCGCGGTCGACGTGGTGACCGTGGCGTTCGCCGAGGAGCAGGGCCACAAGACGGCGTCGAGCCTGGTCCTCGCGGTGTACGCGGGCGGTTCGTGCCTGGCGGGCGCCGTGTTCGGGACGCTGCGGCTCAAGGGCTCCCCCGCCCGCCGCTGGGTGGTGGGCGTGCTCGCGATGGCCGTGAGCATGATCCCCCTCCAACTGGCCGGGAGCCTTCCGACGCTGGCCCTCGCCCTCTTCGTCGCGGGCCTCGCCATCGCGCCGACGATGGTGACCACCATGGCCCTGGTGGAGGCGCACGTACCGCGCGGCCAGCTCACCGAGGGCATGACCTGGACGGGGACCGGGCTCGCGGTGGGCGTGGCGCTGGGCACCTCGGTCTCGGGCGGGGTGGTCGCCGCGCACGGGGCGGACGCGGGATACCTGGTGCCGGGGGTGGCGGGGGCGCTGGCGGCCGTGGTGGCATTCGTGGGACACCGCCGGCTGAGCAGGCCGGTCCCGACCCGGGAGGGACAGCGTGCGCGAGAGGACTCCGAGCGGTACGGGCGGGCCCCGCGGGAGGGGCGGGAAGAGCGGCGGGACGACCGGCACCTGGCGTAACTGGGCGGGGAACGTCTCCGTCCGGCCCGCGCGGCAGGCGCGTCCGGCGTCGGTGGGGGAACTGGCGGACGCGGTGAGGACCGCCGCCGCCGACGGCCTGCGGGTCAAGGCGGTGGGGACGGGCCACTCGTTCACGTCGATCGCCGCGACGGACGGGCTGCTGATCCGCCCCGACCGGCTCACCGGGATCCGGCGGATCGACCGCGCCGCGATGACCGTGACCGTGGAGTCGGGCACGCCGCTGAAGCACCTGAACGCGGCGCTGGCCCGGGCGGGCCTGTCGCTCGCCAACATGGGCGACGTCGTGGAGCAGACGGTCGCGGGCGCGATCGGCACCGGGACGCACGGGACGGGGCGGGAGTCGGCCTCGATCGCCGCGCAGGTCCGGGAGCTGGAGCTGGTGACGGCGGACGGGCGGGTGAGGACCTGCTCCGGGCGGGAGGACCCGGAGGTCTTCGCGGCCGCCCGGGTCGGGCTGGGCGCGCTGGGCGTCGTCTCGGCGGTCACCTTCGCGGTGGAGCCGCTGTTCCTGCTCGCCGCGCGCGAGGAGCCGATGGGCTTCGACCGGGTCACGGCCGAGTTCGAGCAGCTGCACGCGGAGAACGAGCACTTCGAGTTCTACTGGTTCCCCCACACGGACGACTGCCACACCAAGCGGAACAACCGCAGCCAGGGCCCCGCCGCCCCGCTGGGCGCGGTGAGCGGCTGGTTCGAGGACGAGTTCCTGTCCAACGGCCTGTTCCGGGTGGCCGGTTCGTTCGGGCGGGCCCTGCCGATGGCCGTCCCGGCGATCGCGCGGATCACCGGCCGGGCGCTGTCGGCGCGGACCTACACGGACGTCCCGCACAAGGTCTTCACCAGCCCGCGCCGGGTGCGCTTCATGGAGATGGAGTACGCCGTTCCGCGGGAGGCCGCGGTGGCCGCGCTGCGGGAGCTGAAGGCGATGGTGGACCGCTCACCGCTGCGGGTGGGGTTCCCGGTGGAGGTGCGGACGGCACCGGCCGACGACATCACGCTGTCGACGGCGTCGGGCCGGGACACGGCGTACATCGCGGTCCACGTGTACCGGGGGACCCCCCATCGGGCGTACTTCACGGCGACGGAGCGGATCATGACGGCGTACGACGGCCGGCCGCACTGGGGAAAGGTGCACACGCGTGACGCGGCGTACCTGGCCGAGACCTATCCCCGGTTCGGGGAGTTCACGGCGCTGCGCGACCGGCTGGATCCCGACCGCCTCTTCGGCAACCCCTACCTGCGGCGGGTGCTGGGCGACTGACGCCCCGCGCGGTGCCGCCCCGGGAGGCCCGCGACCGGCCCCCTTTCCGGCCCGGCCCCCTCCCGGTACGCTCCCGAACCGGCCGTGACGGGACGTCGGACACCGGGCGCCAGGAGAATCCCGGCGGCGCGCCGCTCCACCGACATGGCCCGAATGGAGTACTGTGGCGAACCCCGGGCACCGGTCCCTTACGGCTGCCCGGGATCAACGGGAGGGGCCGAAAATGGCACTCGATCCGGCGGCGCCGCCATACCGCACGGGGGTCCGCGACGGAGCGTGACAGACCAGTCACGCCGAGTCGCGGAATGCGTTACCGTGCCATGACGGCGTCACAGGGCCCAGGCCCGACACGCCGGTCAACTCGGCAAGGTTGTGGCAGGCTGCACCCGGGCAGGCCACACTCGACTAGCGGAAGCAGCGACGCACGTGACGTCGGCAGGCACCACCCGGGAGGTCCCCATGCCCGAACTGCGTGTCGTGGCCGTCTCCAACGACGGCACACGACTGGTGCTGAAGGGTGCGGACAACGCGGAGTACACGCTTCCGATCGACGAGCGGCTGCGCGCCGCCGTCCGCAACGACCGTCCCCGCCTCGGCCAGATCGAGATCGAGGTGGAGAGCCACCTGCGCCCGCGGGACATCCAGGCGCGGATACGGGCCGGTGCCTCCGCCGAGGAGGTCGCGCAGCTCGCGGGCATCCCCGTCGAGCGGGTCCGCCGCTTCGAGGGCCCCGTCCTCGCGGAGCGCGCCTTCATGGCGGAGCGGGCCCGGAAGACCCCCGTCCGCCGTCCCGGGGAGAACGCCGGTCCGCAGCTCGGCGAGGCGGTGCAGGAGCGCCTGCTGCTGCGCGGTGCCGAGAAGGACACCGCGGCGTGGGACTCCTGGCGCCGCGACGACGGCACGTGGGAGGTGCTGCTCGTCTACCGGGTCGCCGGTGAGGTGCACACGGCGAGCTGGACCTACGACCCGCCGCGCCGGCTCGTCCAGGCCGTGGACGCGGAGGCCCGTGCGCTGATCGGCGAGGCCGACGACTCCATGGCCGTCGCGGAGCCCAGCTTCCCGTTCGTCCCGCGCATCGCGCGGCTGCCGCGCGAGCGGTCCGCGCCGCCCGCGCCGAGCACCGAGCCGGCGGAGGAGTCCGAGCGGGACTCGCTGACCAGCCTCCTGGAGGCGGTGCCCAGCTTCCGGGGGGACATGGTCGTGCCCGACCGGCCGACCGGGACCGACGGCGTCCCGGCGGCGGCCGAGTCCGAGGAGGAGCCGGACGCCGAGGAGCCCCCGGCCCCCGCCGCGTCGGCCGGCGCCGGCTCGGCGTACGCGGACGTCCTGATGCCCCGCTCGGTGAGCGGCCACCGCGACCGCCTGACCGGTACGACGGACCGCCAGGCGGAGGCCGACGGCGTCCGCCCGGGCCGCCGGGCGGCGGTTCCGAGCTGGGACGAGATCGTCTTCGGGACGCGCCGCAAGAAGCAGGAGTAGCGCCGGGGCCGGGTACGGTCGTGGCCCTCAAACCCGGGCACACGGGCGGGCTCCGGGGCCGGGGCGCGCCGGGGGTGCCCGGGGTACGCCGCCGGACGGCACCGCTCCCTCCGCAGTTCCGGGCCGTACCCGTGCGCGGGGCCGCTCCACGACCACGCCGCCCGCGTCCCGGAGGCCACCGACGTCTTCACCGGGGTCGCCCACGGCAACGACCGGAGCGCCGCCCTGCTCCGGCGCCCGGGCTTCGCACCGGTGGCCCGCTTCGAGGGGTACACGCGCCTCCGCCTCCCCCGGTAGGCGGCGGGCCCGGCCGCGCGGCTCCGGCTCAGCCCCGGTCGGGCCCGGTGGCCACCGGACGGGACGGGTCCCGGACCCACTCCGACCAGGACCCGACGTACAGCGCCGCCCGGACGCCCACCGCCTCCAGGGCCAGGACCTCGTGGGCCGCCGAGACCCCCGAGCCGCAGTAGACCCCCACCGCGGGGGCGTCCAGCGCGCCCAGTTCCCCGAACCGCGCCGCCAGCGCCTCCGGCGGCAGGAAGCGGCCGTCCTCGGCGACGTTCTCCGTCGTCGGGGCGGACACGGCGCCGGGGACGTGCCCGGCGACCGGGTCGATCGGCTCCACCTCGCCCCGGTACCGCTCCGCCGCCCGCGCGTCCAGCAGCAGCCCGGTGCGGGCCAGCGCCGCGGCCCCCTCCGCGTCCAGCAGCGGCATCCCACCCGGTACGGGGACGAAGTCGCCCGGCGCCGGCGCCGGCACCGCCGTCGACAACCCGCCCCGCCACGCGGGGAGACCGCCGTCCAGGACCCGCACGTCGGCGTGGCCCGCCCAGCGCAGCAGCCACCAGGCCCGCGCCGCCGCCCAGCCGGGGCCGCCGTCGTACACGACCACCCGCGACCCGGAGGACACCCCGGCCGCGCGCATCGCCGCGCCGAACACGTCGAGGTCCGGCAGCGGGTGGCGGCCCCCCTCACCGGGCGCACCGGCCAGCTCGGTGTCGAGGTCCACGTACACGGCGCCGGGGATGTGCCCCGCCTCGTACGCGGGGCGCCCGGGCGGGCCGCCCAGCTCGTAGCGGACGTCCAGCAGGACGAGGCCGGGGTCGCCGGGCGCCGGGGACGCCACTTCGGCCGCGAGGTCCGCGGCCGGGACCAGAGGGTGCGGGTCGGTGCTTGCGTTGCGCTTCATACGTGCCATCCTCGCGCAAACACGGCCCCTGCCGGGAGGAGTGACGGCGGAAAGCGCGGATGGGAGTCGGATTTTCGGGCATCCTCCTGCCGGATCGCGCCAAACCACGGCGCGGCCCGGGCACACCGCCCGGTTCGTGGTGCCAGCATCTGACGAGGCGTGAAGCCGCTGCGCCGAAGCACTCCGTGCCCGGTCCCCCGCACGGCCACGATGGTCCGAGGAGAATGTGACGATGACCGAGGCGACCCGGCGCGAGCCGGGTACACCCTGCTGGGCGAGCTTGATGGTGCAGGGCCTTGACGCGACGGAGGAGTTCTACGGGGAGCTGTTCGGGTGGGAGTTCCGGCCCGGTCCGCCGGAACTCGGCCCGTACGTGCGGGCGCTGCTCGACGGCCGGGAGGTCGCGGGGATCGGCCGGTTGCCCGCCGGCCGCGGCCTGCCGGGCGCCTGGACGACGTACCTGGCCTCCGACGACGCCGACCGCACCGCCGAGTCGGTCCGCTACAGCGGTGGGACGGTGGCCGTGGGGCCGCTGGACGCGGGCGGCGCCGGGCGGCTCGCGATCTGCTCCGACCCGTGCGGCGCGGTCTTCGGGGTGTGGCAGGCGGCCTCGTTCCCGGGCACCGCGGTGGCGGGCGTTCGGGGCGTTTCGGGAGTTCCGGTGTGGAACGAGCTGCTGACGTACGAGTCCGAGCAGGCCGTGAAGTTCTACCGGACGGTCTTCGACTACGAGGCCGGCCCTTCGGAACCCGCCGGCGAGGACCGCGCGGTCCTCCTGGTGGAGGGGCTGCCGGCGGTGTCGGTGCGGGGGGTGGGCGCCGCCCTGCCGCGCGACCGGGGCGCGCACTGGACGACCTGGTTCGAGGTGGCCGACCCGGACGCGTCCGCGCGGAGGGTCGAGGAGCTCGGCGGGCGGACGCTGTGCCCGCCGCAGGACGGGCCGGAGGGGCGGAGGGCCGTGGTGGCGGACCCGGAGGGCGCCGCCTTCACGATCGTGCGGTCGCCCGGGCGCTGACGGGTGGTGCCCCCCGCGGCGGCACGGGCGGCGGACGGGCGGGGCGGTGGTCGGCCGGTTCGGCCCGTACCGGCCCGGCGGCGTCCGGCCCTCCTGCGGGCCGTACCCGTGGCACGGGCCGCGGGAGCCCCGGCGGTCAGGCGGACGTCACCGGCAGGACGTCGGGGGACAGCGCGCCCGCCCGCGCCGAGGCGGCGGTCGTCCGGCGGAGGTGGTGACGGCGGCACAGGACCTCGTAACCCACTTCCCCCGCCGGGCGGTTGACGTCGCCGACGACCACCTGGGCGCCTTCGACCACCATCTGCCCGCCCACCGTGCGGGCGTTGTGCGTGGCCCGCGCGCCGCACCAGCACAGGGCCTCCACCTGGAGGGTCTCGATCCGGTCCGCCAGCTCGATCAGCCGCTGCGAACCGGGGAAGAGCCGAGTGCGGAAGTCGGTGGTGATGCCGAAGGCGAAGACGTCGAGCCCGAGGTCGTCCACGACGCGCGCCAGCTGGTCGATCTGCTCCGGCGCGAGGAACTGCGCCTCGTCGACGATCACGTAGTCGGCCTTGCCGCCCGCGGACAGCCGGTCGACCAGGTATCCGTACACGTCCATGCCCCCGGTGACCTCGACCGCCTCCGTGACCAGGCCCAGCCGCGAGGACAGCTTCCCCTCCCCGGCCCGGTCGTCGCGCGTGAAGATGACCCCCCGGAGCCCCCGGGCCGAGCGGTTGTGCTCGATCTGGAGCGCCAGGGTGCTCTTTCCGCAGTCCATGGTCCCGGAGAAGAACACCAGCTCGGACATGGGGGGATGACGACCTTTCGGGCCTGCGGTACGGGGTGGGAGCGGCGGCGCGGTGCGGGGCGCTACGTGCGGACTTCCAGCAGCGGGACGAGCTGCTCGGCCGCGGTCATCGAGCCGTGCATCCCCGCCATCGCCGACTCGTGCGGCTCGGCGAGGGAGGCCGTCAGCGCCACGTCGTCGTGCGCGGCGGCGACCACGTCGCCGATCCGGCCGCGGACCCGCTCGTCGACGCGCGGCCCGAACCAGCCGGCCTCGACGGCCTCCTCGCGCCCCGCGACCCAGAAGCGGTCGCCCAGCACCTCGCGCCAGCAGGCCAGCACGTCGCTCTCGGCGCCCGGTACCGCGTACACGTGGCGGGCCCGGCCCTCGCCGCCCAGCAGGGCGACGCCGGCGCGCAGCTCCCAGTCCTCGTCGAAGTCGATGCGGGACTCCTCGTCGAACGGGACGTCCACCATGCCGTGGTCCGCCGTGACGTACAGCGCGGAGCGCGCCGGGAGCTGCTCGGCGAGGCGCTGGGCGAGCTGGTCGGCGTGGACCAGCTGGCCGCGCCAGGCGTCGGAGTCCACCCCGAAGCGGTGGCCCGCGCCGTCGACCTCGCTGTAGTAGGTGTAGACGAGGGCGCGGTCGGCGCCGGCCAGCTGACGGGCGGTGAGGTCCATCCGGTCCTCGCCGGTGAGCCGCCCGTGGAACGTGCCGCCGCTGAGCGCGACCTTCGTGAGCGGGGTGTCCTCGAACGCCGGGGAGGACACCTGGGCCGTGTGCACGCCCGCGGCGTCGGCCAGCCCGAAGACCGTCGGGTACGGCTGCCAGACGTGCGGCGCGGTCCAGGGGCGCCAGCGCAGCTGGTTCATCAGCTCGCCCGTGTCCGGGTCGCGCACCGCGTACCCGGTGAGGCCGTGGGCGCCGGGCGGCAGGCCCGTGCCGACCGAGGCGAGTGAGGTCGCGGTCGTGGCGGGGAAGCCCGAGGTGAGGGGGCGGCCCGTGCCGCCGCGGGAGGAGCCGAGGAGGGAGGTGAGGAACGGGGCCTCCGCCGGGTGCGCCCTCACCTGCTCCCAGCCGAGCCCGTCGATCAGGAAGACGCAGACCCGGTCGGCCGGCGCGAGCTCGGCGATGCGGGGTTCGAAGCCGGGTACGCCCAGCCCCGCCGCCAGCGTCGGCAGCAGGTCGGCGAGGGAGCCGGAGCCGTACTCCGGTACGGGCGCCGTGTCGAGGGACAGCGGCACCGGCTCGTCGGGCCAGGCGGAGGCCGTGGTCGTCGGCTGGGCCATCAGAGCGTGGCCACGGTGGCTTCGGAGAGGGCCTGGGCGAAGTGGAGGGCCTGGCGGACCGTGTCCGGTCCGTCGCCGGCCTCGCTGACGCGCAGGCTCAGGTCGTCGGCGGTGGAGTTGCCCGTGTAGCCGTGGTCGGCGTCGCAGTTGGGGTCGCCGCAGGCGGCGGGCTCCAGGTCGATCCGGGAGACGGCGCCCCAGCCGACCGTGAGGACGATCTCGCGGGGCAGCGTGCCGGGCTGGTACGACTCCGGGTTCGCGACGACGCGGCTGACGACGACCGAGGAGATCCGGCCGAGCTTCACCGATTCGGTGGACGTGGTGGCGTACGGCGTCGGGGAGGTCGTGTCGGCGCTCTGCTCGTCGGTGTGGCTGACGATGAAGCGCGTCGCCGTGAGCACGAGGACCGTGACGTGGCGCCGGACCTCGTTGGCGTCGAAGGTGGTCTCCTGGTGGACGAGGTACGACGCGACGGGCTCCCCGCCGACGGCGGCCTCCACCGCCTCGGCCACGAGGGCCGGGTAGTAGCCGCTGCGCTCGATCGCCGCGCGCAGCTCCTGGGTCGTCGTACCGGTCTTCGCCATGGACTCCATCCTACGGTGCGCCCGGCACGCCGGTGACGGGCTGTGGAGGGCGCCCGGCTCAGTAGCCGGGCAGGCGGCGGGGACCGACGTCGGTGCGGGCGGGGGGCGGGGCGAGCCGTACGGACGCGCCGAGGACGGCGAGGCCCCGGGGGGCGACGACGACCGGTTCCAGCGTGACGCCGACTACCTCCGGGTGGTCGTCGACCAGGCGCGACACGCGCAGCAGCAGCTCCTCCAGGGCTGCCGTGTCGACCGGCGCGGAGCCCCGCCAGCCGAACAGCAGCGGGGCGCTGCGGATGGAGCGGACCTGCTCGGCGACGTCGCGGTCGGTGGCCGGGACGAGGCGGTGCGCCACGTCGCCGAGCAGCTCGGACGGGGCTCCGGCGAGGCCGAAGGAGAGGACGGCGCCGGCCGCCGGGTCGATCGCGGCGCGGACGACGGTGTCGACGCCGCGCGGCGCCATGGCCTGGACGACCGGCAGGAGTCCGGCCGGTCCGCCGAGCCTCTCGGCCAGTTCGGCGTGGGCGGTGCGCAGCTGCTCCTCGGTGGCCAGGTCGAGCCGTACGCCGCCGAGGTCGGGGCGGTGGCGCAGGTGGGGCGCGGTGGCCTTGAGCGCGACCGGGTAGCCGAGGCGGGCGGCGGCGCGCACCGCGGCCTCGGGATCGGGCGCGGGCAGGGCCGGCCGTACGGGGATGCCGTAGCGGGCGAGCAGGTCGCGGGCGTCCCCCGGGTCGAGGGCGACGGCGCGCTCCCCCGTGCCGTCGGGGGCGGGGGCGGCGTGCTCCTGCGTGCCGCCCGTGCCGAGGAGCCGCCGGATCAGGGCGGCGGCTCCGCCCTCGTCGATGTCCTCGTACTCGGGGACCCGGCCCGGGTCGGCGGCCTCGCGGCGCCACTCGGCGTACCTGACGGCCTCGGCCAGCGCCCGCACGGCCCGCTCGGCGGCGGGGTAGGCGGGGATGTTCCCGGCGGCGGCGCCGGGGAGGTCGCCGGCGGGAGCGTCGGGGACCGGCCCGGTGCCGGACGGCGGGGCGGGGGGTGCGCCGGGCGGCGGGGCGGGAGCCGTGGCTGGCCCGTACGGCGTACGGCCCGGTGTGCCCGGTGTGCCCGGAGTCCGCGCGGTGTCGGCCGGGGCCGGGAGTTCCGGCGTGGGGGCCGTGCCGGTGACGGCCGCCAGGGCGTCCGCCAGCGAGCCCAGTTCGACGTGGACGACCACGACCGGTTTCGCCGGGGCGGAGGCGCCGGCCGTGCGCAGGGCGTCCGCCAGCGCCTCGCCCCCGCCGGCCGGTTCCACCGTCCCCCGCGGGCCGACCCACGGGATCGCGGTGACGACCACCGCGTCGCACGCGTCGTCGCACAGGGCCCCGGCGAGCGCGGCCCGGAAGTCGTCGGGCGTGGCGGCGGTCGTCAGGTCGCGCGGCGGCAGCGGCCGCAGGCCCTCGGTGAGGCAGGCGTCGTACGCGAGGAGGCCCAGCGACTCGGAGTTGCCGAGGATCGCGACGCGCGGCCCCCGGGGCAGGGGCTGCCCGGCGAGCAGCAGGCCCGCGTCGACGAGTTCGGTGACCGTGTCGACGCGGATGACCCCGGCCTGGCGCAGCAGCGCGGACACCGTCGCGTGGGGGATGCGGGTGGTGGGCACCGCGTGGCCGGGGGGCGCGCTGCCGCTGTGCCGGGCGCCCTTGACGACGACGACCGGTTTGACGGCGGCGGTGCGGCGGGCGAGCCGGGTGAACTTGCGGGGGTTGCCGATCGACTCCAGGTAGAGCAGGGCCACGTCGGTGCCGGGGTCCTCGTACCAGTACTGGAGGATGTCGTTGCCGGAGACGTCGGCCCGGTTGCCGGCCGAGACGAAGGACGACACGCCGGCGCCGCGCCGGTGGAGCCCGGACAGGAGGGCGATGCCGATCGCGCCCGACTGGGTGAACAGCCCGATGCGCCCGGCGGCGGGCAGCCCCGGGGCGAGGGAGGCGTTGAGCCGTACGCCGTCCGCGGTGTTGATCACGCCGAAGGCGCCGGGGCCGATGACGCGCATCCCGTACGAGCGGGCCTGCCGCACCAGTGCCCGCTGGCGCTCCCGTCCCACCGGGCCGCTCTCGGCGTACCCCGCGGACAGGACGACGAGCCCGCGCACACCGTGCTCGCCGCAGTCCGCGACCACCTCCGGGACGCGCTCGGCGGGCACGGCGACGACGGCCAGGTCGACCGGCTCGCCGATCTCGCCGACGCAGCGGTGCGCGGGGACGCCCTCCAGGGCGGTCCGCCCCTCGGGCAGGGCGCGGTTCACGGCGTACAGGCGGCCGGTGAACCCGGCGTCGACGAGGCCGCGCAGGACGGTGCGGCCGACGCCTCCGGGGGTGCGGCCCGCGCCGACGACGGCGACGGAGCCCGGGGCGAGGAGCCGCTGCACGGACCGGGCCTCGGCGCGCTGTTCGCGGGCACGCTGGACGGCGAGGGAGCGGTCGGTGGGCTCCAGGTCGAGGTGGAGGCGGACGGCGCCGTCCTCGAAGCTGCGCCTCTGGGTGTAGCCGGCGTCCGTGAACACCTTGATCATCTTGGTGTTGGAGGGCAGCACCTCCGCGGCGAACCGCCGGATGCCGCGCTCGCGGGCGACGGCGGCGATGTGCTCCAGCAGAGCGGAGGCGACGCCGCGGCCCTGGTGGGCGTCCTGGACGAGGAAGGCGACCTCGGCCTCGTCGGCGGGGGCGGTGGCGGGACGGCCCGCGGCGTCGATCCGGTCGTAGCGGACGGTCGCGATGAACTCGCCGCCGACCGTCGCGGCCAGGCCCACCCGGTCCACGTGGTCGTGGTGGGTGAAATGGTGCACGTCCCTGACGGAGAGCCGAGGATAAGGTGCGAAGAACCGGTAGTACTTCGACTCGTCCGAGACCCGCTCGTAGAAGCCGACCAGGCGCTCGGCGTCGTCCGCGGTGATCGGCCTGATCCGCGCGGTGCCGCCGTCGCGCAGCACCACGTCGGCCTCCCAGTGGTCGGGGTACGCGTGCGCCGACTGATCGGACGGGTTCGGCATGGGCCCAGGGTACGGCGCCGTCCCGGCGTTCCGCCGGGCGTGAGATTCTGGTCTAGACAACTACTAGTACGTGAAGGGCAACACCATGGCTGAGCGCCGCGTCAACGTCGGCTGGTCCGAGGGCCTGCACGCCCGCCCCGCCTCCATCCTCGTCCGTGCCGCCAGGGCCTCGGGCGTCCCCGTGACGATCGCCAGGGCCGGCGGCGCCCCGGTCAACGCCGCGTCGGTGCTCACCGTGCTCGGCCTGGGCGCGCAGGGCGGCGAGGAGGTCGTCCTCTCCTGCGACGCCGAGGACGCGGACGCGGTGCTGGACCGCCTGGCGAAACTGGTCGCCGAGGGCCTGGAGGAGCTTCCCGAGACCGTCTGACCGCGGCGCCGCGCCCGGGGTGCCGCTCCCCCGCCGCCCGCGGACGCGACCGCCCCGGGGCGGTTCCGCCGCGTCCGCGCGGGGCGCCGCC
>JAAXOU010000510.1 GCA_012396115.1 Streptomyces somaliensis DSM 40738
CCGCCGTCGACCGGGGCCTCGTCACCGCCCCCGGCTCGGCGGGCGAGCGGGCCGCCGCCGCGCTCGACCTGACCCGGGAGGGGGTCCGCACCGCCTGGGACCGGGCCCGGCTCGCCGGGCTCGTCGAGATCCACGGCGGCGCCGTCCGCCCCGGCTGGCGGCTGCGGGCCTGGGACCGCGACGACTCCGCCGCGCTGCGGGGCTGGGTGGCGCTCCTCGACGCCTGGTCGCTGGCCCACCCCGCCCCGCGGGACGCCGAACCGGCCGCGGTCGCCGAGGTGGTGGAGGCGGTACCGCAGGTCCTCTCCCTCCTCCAGTTGTCCGCCGGGCCCGTGCCCGTCCCCGCCCTGCTCGACCTGCTCCGGCAGCGCGTCGCCGAACTGCGCGAGCAGCGCTGCGAGGTGTCCTACGCCGGGGCTCCGCCGGGGCCGGAGGGCCCGGTCGCGGCCCCGGTGCGCGACGAGCGGCGGGACGCGGCCCACGACGCGGACGCCCTGCCCCGCCTGCTCGACTGGGCGCTGGAGGGGCTCGCCTCCGTCGGTGCCCTGACCCTCGGCGACGGCCAGGCGACGCTCACCCCGCTCGGCAACTGGGCGGTGTGGGTCAAGCTGGAGCAGATCTGCGTCGCCGCGCAGAGCCCCGCGGGGCACATCGAGCAGTCGGCGGAGGACATGCTGCGCGGCTGCGTCCGGCTCACCCCCGGTCCGGCCCGCGCCGAGTACCGCGCCTGGCTCGCCGCCCGCCCCGTCGGCAAGGCCGTCGCCGAACTGCTCACCGTCGCCCGCGGCGACGACGCCCTCCTGCGCGGGCTGGCCTTCGAGGCCCTCCGCGTGGTGGGCGCCGCCGCCGAGGCCGAGGTGCGCGCCGCCGCCGACGACCTCCCGCTCCGCCCGTACGCCCTGCTCTGGCTCGCCGAGCACGAGGGCGCCGACCCCGACGAGGCACCGGACGTCCTCACCCGCGAGGAGGCCACCTGGCTCTGGGTGGACACCGCCGCGGCCGTCGTCGACCACGGCGAGAGCGACCTGCTCGTACGGCACCTGGAGTCCGCCGTGCAGGGCACCGTCCCCGCCCTGCTCGACGAGGTCCGCGCGGTCGGCCACCCCCGCACGGTGCAGGTGCTGGTCGCCCTGGCCGCCGCCCACCCGGACCCCGCCCTCGCCAAGGCGGTCCGCCGGGCGGCCTTCCAGGTGCACGCCGGGGGCGCCCGGCCGCTCTAGAGCAGGCGCTCCGGGGCGCGGGTCCCCGGCCCCCCGGACGCGCCACCCCCCGGCGTCCCGCGCGCGTCCCGCCCCGCGG
>JAAXOU010000511.1 GCA_012396115.1 Streptomyces somaliensis DSM 40738
CCGCCCCGGGTTCGGTAGAGATCTCAGGTTGTGGTGGTGACCTGGGGTTTCGTGAGTTCGGTGTAGTAGTTGGCTTCGTATTCGACGGGCGGGATGTGGCCTATCTCACCGTGGAGTCTTCGGTGGTTGTACCAGTCGACCCGCTCGGCGGTGGCCGGCTCGACCTGGGAGAGCGTCTTCCAGGGCCGCTGGGGTTTGATCAACTCGGTTTTGAACAGGCCGATCGTGGACTCCATCAGGGCGTTGTCGTACGCGTCACCGACCGATCCGATGCTCGCCGCGATGCCGGCGGCGTCCAGGTGCTCGGCGAGCTTGAACGACGTGTACTGCGACCCGGCGTCCGAGTGGTGTATCAACTCGCTTGGTTGGACGGGCTGTTGGTCGCGGTCGCGTTGCCAGAGGGCCATCTCCAGGGCGTCCAGCACGAAGACGGTCTCCTTCACGGTGGCCGCGGACCAGCCGACGATCCGGCGGGAGAAGGTGTCCACGACGAACGCGACACAGACGGCCGCGGACCAGGTCTTCACATGGGTGAAGTCCGTCACCCAGCACCGGTTCGGAGCGACGGCGACGAAGTCGCGGTCGACCAGGTCGGGTGCGCCCGCTGGACCTGTCCGCCCGGGATCGCGGTGATGAGGCGTCTGCCGCGCACTGCCCCCTGGATCCCGAGCTCGCGCATCAGGCGCTCGACGGTGCAGCGGGCCACCGCATGTCCCTGCCGATTCAGCTCGCGCCAGACCTTCCGGGCCCCGTAGACACGGAAGTTGGACGTGTGGACGTCCTGGATTTTCTCCTTGAGCTCCTCGTCGCGCATGCGGCGGGCGGAGGGCGTTTCGAGGCGTTTCTTGTGCGCGTAGTGCGTGGAAGGGGCGATCTTGCAGTCGTGCTCGGTGAGCGTCCTGCAGATCGGCTCGACCCCGCCGAAGCGGTCCCGGTGCTCGTCGATGAACGCTACGAGCGCAGATGTGGCCGGTCGAGCTCGGCCGCGAAGAAACTCGCTGCGGCCTTCAGGATCTCATTCGCCCGCTTCAGCTCGGCGTTCTCCTTCTCCAGCGCCTTGAGCCGGGCGGACTCCTCCGTCGTCGCCCCCGGACGCTGCCCCGCGTCGATCTCGTGCTGCTCGACCCAGTTCCGCAGCGTCTCGCGGGAACCGATATAGAGCTTTTCGGTGACCGCCTGCAGGGCGGCCGTCTCGGTCGGACAGCCACCGCGGACCTCGGTGAACATGCGCACCGCGCGACGGCGCAGCTCGAGCGGGTAACGGGAAGGTCGTGCCATGACTCAATCCTT
>JAAXOU010000512.1 GCA_012396115.1 Streptomyces somaliensis DSM 40738
CGGCGCCGCGCACGGGGGCGGCGGCGGGCCCGGCGGCACCCGGCGGTAGCGTTCGCGGCCATGTCGTCCACGCCCGCCTCCCCCGCGCCCACCCCGTCCTCCCCGCAGCGGCCGGGGAACCCCCGGGCGAAAGCCGTCACCGTCCGCCGCGCGCGGACCGCCGACGTCCCTTCCGTGCGCCGTCTCGTCGATCCGTACGTCGCCCGGGGCATCCTTCTCGACAAAGCGACCGTGACGCTTTACGAGGACATCCAGGAGTTCTGGGTGGCCGAACGGGACGAGGACGCGACCGTCGTGGGTTGCGGCGCGCTCCACGTGATGTGGGAGGACCTCGCCGAAGTCCGCACGCTCGCCGTCGATCCCGGCTTCAAGGGCGCCGGCGTCGGCCACCAGGTGCTGGACAAGCTGCTGCAGACCGCTCGCTGGCTCGGAGTGCGCCGGGTATTCTGCCTGACCTTCGAAGTGGACTTCTTCGCCGGGCACGGCTTCGTCGAGATCGGTGAGACGCCCGTCGACGGAGACGTCTACAGCGAGCTACTGCGTTCCTATGACGAGGGCGTCGCCGAGTTCCTCGGTCTCGAACGGGTGAAGCCGAACACCTTGGGCAACAGCCGGATGCTTCTGCACCTGTGACGCCCCCCTGATCCGATCCCTATGTCCGAATCGCGCACGTTTCCCGCACTCTCGTGGTTCTCAACCCGTCCCGAGGGTTTGTGTTTTCCGGAGAAAAGCGGTTTCCTTTCCGCGTACTGCTATTTTCGATGAAAGGAAATCCGGTGGCACAGAAGGTTCAGGTCCTTCTTGTCGACGACCTCGACGGCGGCGAGGCGGACGAGACGGTGACGTTCGCTCTGGACGGCAAGACCTACGAGATCGACCTCACCGCCGCCAACGCGGACAAGCTGCGTTCCCTGCTCGAGCCGTACACCAGGAGCGGTCGGCGCGCCGGTGGCCGCACCGGGGGCGGCCGCGGCAAGGGCCGTGCCGCCGCTGCCGCCGTCGGCGGTGGCAGCCCGGACACCGCGAAGATCCGCGCGTGGGCCAAGGAGAACGGCTACAACGTGAACGACCGCGGTCGCGTGCCGGCCGAGATCAAGCAGGCGTACGAGAACGCCAACCGCTGAGCGGCGGCCTCCTGAGGCCCGGCCGGCGCCGGCCCCGCCCGCGCCGGTGACCCGGTCCCGGGACGCCCCGGGCCCCCGGCGCCCTCACCCCCGGGCGGCGTCCCGGCTC
>JAAXOU010000513.1 GCA_012396115.1 Streptomyces somaliensis DSM 40738
CGCCGCCCCCGCGCCCACACCCGTCCCCGCCCCGCGCCCCACCCACACCCGCCCCTGCCGGGGTGTCGGGCCGCCGGCTGGTTAGTCTGGATGCCATGGACTACGTATCCGCGCTCCTTCCGCCCGTGGTGATGGCCGTCTTCTTCACCGCGATCGTGGTGACGATCGTCAAGAGCCAGGGCGGCCCGAACAAGTCCAAGGAGGACGCGGCCGTCGACGCGGCGTTCGCGCGCACCGAGGCCGGGGGCCGTCCCGAGGGCCCCTCGGGGCCGTCCGGGGCCTGACCCTTCGGGGACCGCTCCGAGGGCGTACGGCGCGAACCGGGCCGTACGCCCTTTTTGCTGCACAAATAGTCGTTGGGCCGGATAACTCCCACTATGGTGGCGGTGTGCCCCGTCGATTGGGAGAGCTGGAAGACGCCGTGATGACGCGCGTCTGGCGATGGAACCGTCCGGTCACCGTCCGGGAAGTCCTGGAGGATCTCCGGAAGGAACGGTCCATCGCCTACACCACGGTCATGACCGTGCTGGACAATCTCCACCAGAAGGGCTGGGTGCGCAGAGAAGTCGCCGGGCGGGCCTATCGATATACCGCGGTGTCGACGCGGGCGGCGTACTCGGCCGCACTGATGAACGAGGCGTGGTCGCAGAGCGACAACCCGGCCGCCGCACTCGTCGCCTTCTTCGGCATGATGTCACCCGAGCAGCGGGAAGCGCTCGACGACGCGATCCGCATCCTCCGGCGCGGCACTCCGGAAGGAACGGCCGGAGTACTGGAAGGCACCGCGCCGCCGGAACGCGAAACCACCGGAAAAACCTCCCCCGCCGCACCGGGAGAACCCCCGAATGCGCCGGTGCAAGGCGCCCCTTCGGAGGTCGGCGCCCCGCGCGCGGGCGAAAGCGCCGGAGGGGAAGCGGGCCGAGGGCGCCCCGGAAGCGCGGCACCGCCCGACGGCCCGCAAAGCGGCGCCGAACACCCCGCGGAAAGCCCGGCGGACGGATTCGGCGGTACGACTCCGCAAAGCGCCCCCCGGGACGCCGCCCCGTCCCCCGGGGAAGACCCGCAGGCCACCCCCGGATCCTCCCCGCCCGTCCCCGGCCGGCCACCGTCCGACCCCGTGCCGTCCGTCGGCGAAGGCCCCGCCCGGCCCGCCGCCCCGGAGGAGCCCCCCGCCGGGGCACCGGGGGCCGGAGACCCCGGCGCGCCCGCCCCGGGCGGCCCCCGGACCGGCCCCTCCCGCCCCGCGGGCG
>JAAXOU010000514.1 GCA_012396115.1 Streptomyces somaliensis DSM 40738
CTCGCCCCCCTGCGCGGGGAGTTGGCGCGCCGGCTGCCCGGCGCGCGGCCGGTGGCGGCGGCCGGGGACCCGCTGTCCGGCGCGCTGGCGATCGCCGCCTCGCTGGCCGTGGGCGCGCCGGTGCTGCCCCGCGAGCCCGGCCTCCTGGACACGTACGGGGATTGACCGCCCCTTCCGACAAACCGCTCATTGGGGGCGGGAACGCCCCTCCCCGAGGAGCCTGGCGGACGGAAGCAGTAGCATGCGGCGCCATGAGCTCCCCCACTGGGCCCGCTGGCCTGCCTGTACGAATGCCGCGCCCCCGCCAGCCCGGGCGGCACCGTCGCCCCGAACCCCTGGCGGCGCCCGAGGGTGCGCCCGCACTCGTCCTCGCCGTCCCCGGCGAGCCCTCCGCCGCCGCGCGCGGCCTGGCGGAGGAACTCGTGAGCATCGCGCGCTCCGAACTGCCGGGCCTGGAGGCCGCGGTCGGCTTCCTGGACGGGGACGACGCCGGGTACGCCTCGCTGGCCGGTGTCCTGCGGCGGATCTCGGAGCTGCGGGCGGACCGTTACGAGCTGGCCAGGGCGGCCGGCCGCGAGGTCGCCGAGCCGCAGGGCCCGGCCGCCGTCGTCGTGCCGCTGCTGGTCGGTCCGGACGCCGCGCTGACGGACCGGATACGGCGGGCCGTCGCCGACAGCGGCGTACCGGCGGAGCAGGCCGACGTGCTGGGCCCGCACCCGCTGCTGGCCGAGGCGCTGCACGTGCGCCTCTCCGAGGCGGGGCTGGCGCGCGCCGACCGGGCGCGGCTGTTCACCGTCACGACGGCGGCGGACGGCATCGTGCTGGCCACGACGGGCGGCACCGAGGCCGTGCAGGCGGCCGGGATCACGGGCATGCTGCTGGCGGCGCGGCTGGCCGTGCCGGTGATGGCGGCGGCCCTGGACGAGGAGGGGTCGGTGGCGGCGGTCGCCGAGCAGCTGCGCGGAGCCGGTTCGGCGCAGCTCGCGGTCGCCCCGTACCTGGTCGGCCCGGAGCTGGCCGAGGGGCTGCTGGAGGCCGCGGCCGCGGCGGCGGGCTGCCCGGTCGCCGGGCCGCTCGGCGCGTACCCGGCGATCGGCAGGCTGGCGCTGTCGAGGTACATGACCCTGCTGGGCATCTCCCCCCGGCCGCAGCAGGAGGCCCCCGCCCGCTGAAGCGGCTGCGGCGGGGAAGGAGCCGCACGGAAAGAGGGCCCGCGCCCCGGTGCGGGCCCTCCGCGCGTTCGCCC
>JAAXOU010000515.1 GCA_012396115.1 Streptomyces somaliensis DSM 40738
CGGGCGCCCTGCCGCGGGCGGCGACCGCCACCGAGAGCGCGCCCGCACACCCCGAAGGACGGCCCCACGTGCGCATCGCCACCACACCGGGCGGCACCCGCCGCCCGCGCCCCGGCGCGCCGGGGCGGCCGACCGCCCTCCTCCTCGTCCTGGGAGCGCTCTCCTACAGCGCCTGGCTCCTCGAACTGCCGCTCGCCACCGGCCTGGACCCCCTCCGGTCGTACGTCAGCGAACTGGCCGCCGCCGACCAGCCGCTGGGCGCCCTGTTCCGCACCACCGACCTCCTCGCGGGCCTCCTGCTGCTGGCCGCCGCGCTGCCCCCGCTGCTCGCCGCCCGGCGCCGGCCCTGGGCGGTGGCCGGGTGGGCGGCGCTCGCCCTGTTCGGCGCGGTCACCGCCGTCGACTCCCGGCTGCCGCTCAGCTGCGCGCCCACCGCCGACGCCGCGTGCGCCGCCCGCGAGGACGCCGGCCTGGTCCCGGCCGCGCACACCGCGCACGCCGTGAGTTCCGGCCTCGCGATGGCCGGTGCCGTCACGGCGGTCGTCGCGCTCACCGTCGCGGCCCGCCGCTACGGCTGGTGGCCGCTCCTCGCCCGTACGGGGCCGGCCCTCGTCGCGCTGGAGCTGGCCGCCACGGCCTGGACGCTCGCCGCGGTCGCCGCGTTCGAGGCGGGGTACGGCCACTGGGCGCTGGGCGTCGGCCAGCGCGCGCAGCTGCTGCTGGTGGCGGTCTGGCTGCTCCTGCTGGCCCGGTCGCTGCCGCGCCGGGCGGGGCGGCGCGGATGAGCCGCTTCGTCCGTGTCGGGGGCGTGCCCCACCACGTGGTGGTCGAGGGCTCGGGGCCGGTGTGCGTACTGAGCGCCGGGCTGGGGCTGTGCTGGTTCGACTGGGACCCGGTGGTGCCGCTGCTGGCGCCGCACCGCACGGTCGTCCGCTTCGACCGGCCCGGCCACGGGCTGAGCGGCCCGGCCGGGGCGGCGCCCACCGCGCGGGGCGAGGCCCGCCGGATCGCGGCGCTGCTCGACGCGCTGGGGATGGGCGGCGAACGGGTGGCCGTGGTCGGGCACTCCCTCGCCGGGTTCCACGCGGAGGCGTTCGCCCGGCTGCACCCGGCGCGGACGGCGGCCCTGGTCCTGGTCGACGCCTCCGCGGAGGAGCACGCGCGGCCGCCGGCCCCGCGCACCGCCGCCCTCCACACCGCCCTGGCCC
>JAAXOU010000516.1 GCA_012396115.1 Streptomyces somaliensis DSM 40738
GCGGCGCACGCTTCTCCCTCGGCTACGGCGCCTGCCCCGCCCTGGAAGACCGCGCCAAGATCGCCGACCTGCTACGACCCGAACGCATCGGCGTCCACCTCTCCGAAGAATTCCAACTCCACCCCGAGCAGTCCACCGACGCCATCGTCCTCCACCACCCCGAAGCGAAATACTTCAACGCCGGAGGCAATCGGGCATGAGCGCCCTGCGAGAACTCCTCGCCCGAGGAGAACCTTCCTTTTCCTTCGAGTTCTTCCCGCCGAAGACGGAGACGGGCAAGCGGGTCCTGTGGGACGCCATCCGCCGGATCGAACCGCTCGCGCCCTCCTTCGTGTCGGTCACCTACGGTGCGGGCGGCTCTTCCCGCGACCGCACCGTGGAGATGACCAAGCGAATCGTGAACGAGACGACGCTCCGGCCCGTGGCGCACCTGACGGCGATGGGGCACTCGGTGGCTGAACTGCGCCGCATCATCGGCCAGTACGCGGACGCGGGAGTGCAGGACGTGCTGGCGCTGCGCGGCGACCCGCCCGGGGATCCAAACGCACCCTGGTCACCGCATCCACAGGGATTTCGGTACGCGCACGAACTGGTGGCGCTGGTGCGGGAGTCGGGTGACTTCAGCGTCGGTGTCGCCGCCTTTCCCGAACGGCATCCGCGCTCCCCGGACTGGGAAAGCGACATCCGGCACTTCGTGGCCAAGTGCAGGGCCGGCGCCGATTATGCGATCACCCAGATGTTCTTCCACGTGGAGGACTACCTGCGGCTGCGTGACCGGGTTGCCGCAGCCGGCTGTGACACCCCGGTCATCCCGGAGATCATGCCGGCTACCGACATCCGGCAGATCGCCAGGTTCGCCGAGCTGAGCCACGCCACCTTTCCCGACGACCTGGCCGGGCGTTTGCAGGCGGCCCGGAACGACCCGGCGGAAGGGCGGAGGATCGGCGTCGAGTACGCCACCACGATGGCCGGCCGGCTCCTCGACGAAGGCGCTCCCGGCCTGCACTACATCACGCTCAACCGTTCCACGGCGACGCTCGAAATCCACCGCAGCATCCTGGACTCAAGGAGCACACATGCCCTCGCGCACAGCTGACTTCACCGATTTCAAGGTCGCCGACCTCTCCCTGGCCGAGTTCGGCCGCAAGGAGATCACTCTCGCCGAGCACGAGATGCCCGGCCTGATGGCGATCCGCGAGGAGTACGCCGAGGCCCGGCCGCTGGCCGGTGCCC
>JAAXOU010000517.1 GCA_012396115.1 Streptomyces somaliensis DSM 40738
GACGCCAACCTGGAGCTCGGCCTGCCCGCCGACGCCCGCGACTACGCCGCCGGCGCGGAGATGCTCGCCGACCTCGGCGTCCGCAGCGTCCGGCTGATGACCAACAACCCCGAGAAGACCGCCGCCCCCGCCACCCGGCCTCCGGATCGCTCCCCCGGCGTTCGCCCGCGGGGCCGCGGTCGCATTCGGTGCGGGGGGCGCCACTCGGGCGCCCTCCGCAGCGCCGCGCCGGCCTCGTCGTTCGCCTTCCGGCCGGACGCGCCCCGGTCCTGCGCCTCCTCGCGGAGCCGGGCGCGGTGGAGGTCGTACTCCCCGCCGCCCGGCCCGGGCACGCGGTCGCCTCCGGCCCGCCCGGGCACCCCCGCGCGGAGGGGAAACGCCGAAACGGTTGCAGGACGGATACAGATCCGTGTGAGAACCGGTGCCGTGAACCGTCACCATGGGTGGGTGAACCCCTCACCCGGCGCCTGCCAAGAGCAGGACGGCAGTAAAGGACCCTTCGTGACCGTGTCGCGCCTCATCCCCGTCCCGATCCCCGACCACGTCGCCGCCCTGATCGGGTCGTGCATGCCGTTGGGCGTCCTGCAGGCGGAGATCGACGCCGAGTGCGCGGCCCGCGAGGTGCGCCGGTTCCGCGGCCCGATGTGCCAGGAGGACCAGGCCGACCGGGAGCACGCGCTGGCGGCGCTGGCGCAGGCGAACAAGGTGCTCGCCGCGTACAACCCCGGGCTGGTGCTCCGTCCCGGCGGCGGTGTCCGCTGACGGTCAGCCGAAGGCGCCGTCCACGTACAGCCACCGGCCGTCCGCCTTCTCGAAGCGGCTGCGCTCGCGCAGGGCGCCCGGCTCGCCGCGGCGGGTGCAGCGGGCGGTGAAGGTGACCGTGCCGGTGGTGTGGAACAGGGTGCCGCCGGTGGTGTCCAGGATCTCCAGACCGGTCCAGCGCAGGTCCGGGTCGAAGTCGACGGTGCGCGGCCGCGTGGCGGGCGACCAGGTGCGCAGCAGGTACGGCTCGTCGCGCGTCACGAAGGCGCTGTAGCGGGACCGCATCAGCCGCTCCGCGGTCGGGGCCGTCGCGCCGCCCGTGTGGAGGCGCCCGCAGCACTGCGCGTACGGGGCGGGCAGCCCGCAGGGGCACGGCTCCTCCGGCCGGACCACCGGGGCCGGGGCGGGGGCGGCGGGTTTCGGGCGGGGCTCGCGTCGCGGCATGGGGCCATTGTGCC
>JAAXOU010000518.1 GCA_012396115.1 Streptomyces somaliensis DSM 40738
GCCCGCGCCGTGCCCCGGGAGGCGGTCGCGGCGCGCGGCCGGCCGGGGCCCCGCGGGCGTTCGCGGGTGTCGGGGGGCGGGAGTTCCGAACCGGCGGCCGAGCCCGCGGGCCGCTGGGTGGCGGCCGCCTGGCCGGCGGCGGCGTCGGCGGCGGCGTTCAGGGGGTCGCCGTCGACCCGGTGGGCCGGCGTGTGGACGAACCGCACGTCCCGGCCGGCCAGCAGGTCGTCGATAGCCACGACCAGGTCCCGGTTGGCCACCGGCGAGCCGGACGCGGTCTTCCAGCCCTTGCGGCGCCAGCCCGGCAGCCAGGTCGTGACGGCCTTCATCGCGTACTGGGAGTCCATGCGGACCTCCAGCGGGACCGCCGGGTCGGTGGCCTCCAGCAGCCGCAGCAGGGCGGTCAGTTCGGCGACGTTGTTGGTGGCCCGGCCCAGCGGGCCGGCCTCCCAGGAGGCCACCTCGCCGTCCGCGCCGGCGATGACCCACGCCCAGGCCGCCGGCCCGGGATTGCCCTTGCACGCCCCGTCGCACGCGGCGGTGATCCGTTCCGTCATTGTCCCGATCCTGCCATGCCGGCCGGTCGGCCCGGCCGCCGCCCGACACCGCCCGGCCCGGCCCGCGTCCGCACGGCCCGTCCGGCGCGCTCCGCGCCCGGGTCACCGGCCGGCGGGCGGAGCCGCCTCCCAGGGCGGGGGCGTGCGGCCGTCCGTCCAGGCCGCGAGCGCGTCGCCGTCGACGCAGACGATGCCGAGCGCGGCGGCGTACTCGGCGGCCGGGGCGGTGAAGCCGCTGGTCGTCACCACGACGGCGATCTCCGCCCCGTGGACGGCGAAGCAGGTGCCGCCGAAGCGCTGGAGGTCCTGGGAGCCCACGGGGCGGTCGGCGGCGTACTGCTTGCACTGCACGACCAGCCTCCGCCCGTCCGGGGTGGTCGCCACCACGTCGGCGCCGAGGTCGCCCGGGCCGCCGGAGACCTCGGTGCGGGTGCAGCCGTCGCGTACGCAGAGGGCCGCGACGGTGTGCTCGAAGCCCTGCGGGTCCACCTGCCCGTGGTCGACGGCGTCGCCGTCCAGTACGGGTACGGGTGCGGGCTCGGGCGCGGTGCCGCCGCCCCCGGACGGTGCGCCGGGCGCGGTCCCGGGCGGCGGGGCGGTCCCCACCGGCGGAACGGTCCCGGGCGTGCCGCCGTGCGGCGGCCCC
>JAAXOU010000519.1 GCA_012396115.1 Streptomyces somaliensis DSM 40738
GTACCCGGCCGGCGGGGCGGCCCCGCCGACGCCCGGCCCGCCGGTCCGGCGGCGCACCGCACCGCACGCCCGCGGCACCGAGCCCCGGGCCCACCACACCCGCAGGAGGAGAGCATGAGCACGCCCTACCCCACCACCGGCGACATCGTCACCGAGCTCCGCGGAGCGGTCCTCGTCGTCACCTTCAACCGTCCGGAGGCGATGAACACCTTCACCGTCGCGTCCGAGCACGCCTACGGCGACATCCTCGAGCAGGCCGACCGCGACCCGGCGGTCCGGGCCGTCGTGGTGGCCGCTGTCGGACGCGCCTGGTGTGCCGGGGCGGACATGGCCGACCTCTCCGCCCTCGTGGAGGCGGCGGGCGGCCTCGACGTCAACCCCTACAAGCGCCGCCGGGACTTCCCGCTGGCCCTCCGCAAGCCGCTCGTCGCGGCCGTCGACGGCGCCGCCGCGGGCCTCGGCATGGCCCACGCGCTGTACGCCGACATCCGGTTCGGTGGTCCGCGGGCCGCGTTCCTGACGGCGTTCGCCCGCCGTGGGCTGGCGGCCGAGTACGGCATCTCCTGGCTGCTGCCGCGTGTCGTCGGGCACTCCCGCGCCATGGACCTGCTGCTGTCCAGCCGGAAGGTGCGAGCCGAGGAGGCGTTGCGCATCGGGTTGCTCGACCGGCTCGTGGCCGAGGGCGAAACGGTCGAGGCCGCCGTCGCCTACGCCACCGAACTGGCCACCGCGTGCTCCCCGTCGTCGATGGCCGACATCAAGAAGCAGGTCGGGGACGACTGGGAGCGCTCGTTCTCGGCCTCCTACGACGCGGCGGACTCCCTGATGCGCGCCCGCATGACCAGCCCGGACTTCGCCGAGGGCGTGGCCAGCTTCACCGAGCGCCGCGACCCCGTGTTCCGGCCCCTGTCCTGACGCCCGGCACCGGTGGACCCGGGCCCCGCGCTTCTCCGGCCCACCGGTCGTGCGGGCCGTCCGTCCGGGCCGCGCGGCCACCCACGGCGTGGACGCCCCGGCCGGAAGCACCGGGAAGTGCCGGAACCGACCGGGAAGGACGTCGCCCGGCGGCGCCGTACGGGACGCCCGGCCGACCGAGCGGGATCCGGGCCGGCGCCCGCCGCCCGGGCTCCGTCCGCCGGGCGGCCCCGACCGGTGCCGCCGCCGGCGCGGCGTCCCCCGGGGTAGAT
>JAAXOU010000052.1 GCA_012396115.1 Streptomyces somaliensis DSM 40738
CGAGCGGCCGCCTCTTCGTCCACCGGGCGATCCCGTACCCACCGACGAGCCCGCCCGCGGCGACGACCGACACCGGAACCCTGGCCATACGACAACCCTCCTGCCACTTCGACGACCCCCCGAGGCTAACCCGTCCGCCCCGCGCCCCCGGCCGTACCCGGAACCCGCCGCCCCGGCCCGCGGACGGCCGGGTCCGGGCGCGGCGGGGGCGTGAGGCACGGCGCGGTGGGGCGTGGGGTGGTGGCGGCGGGAGTGCGGGCCGGAGGCGCGGCGGAACGGCGGCGGCAGCGCGGTGGCGCGAGAGCGCTCCTACGGACGTCAGCCCTCGCAGCCGACGCCGTCGCCGTCGCGGTCGAGGTGGCGGCCGTAGCCCGGGTCGCCGCGGTGGATCGGGGCGGCACCGGCCGCGCGGACCGCGGAGCAGTTGCCGTAGTGGGCGTCGCCGACGGACGTACCGCCGTCGGACCCCCCGCCGCCCGAACCGCCGCCCGACCCGCCGTACCCGTCACCGGACCCGCCCTCGGCCTCGCGGGTGACCGTCGCCGTCGCCGTGACGGTCGCCGTCGCGGTCGCGGTCGCCGTCTCGGTGGCGGTGACCGTCACCGTCGGGGCCGGCTCGGCGGACGGGGAGGCGGTGACGGTGGCCGCGGCGGCCGCCGCGGCGGTCACCGTGACGGCCGGGGACGCCCCGGCCGCCGCGCCGGCCGCGCCGTTCGCGTCGCCCATCGCGCCGCAGCCGGCGCCGACCAGCAGCAGGAGCAGTCCGCCGCCCCAGACGCGCTTCATCCGGCGCAACGGCCGCTGCGGCCCCGGCACCGGGGAGGGGACGGGGGCCTGGTGGTACGGGTTGCTCATGGACACACGGGTCTCCCTGGCGCACACGGGGCCGGGACGTGTGGGGGAGGACCGGACCGACCGACGATGGTTCAGGATGAAACTACCGCGGACGGGCCGCGCGCGAGGGGTGAACGGCCGCACTCGTGTCCGACGGCCCCGCCACCGTCCCGGCTCCACCCCCACCGCCCCGGTTCCGCCCCCACCGCCCCGGCTCCGCCACCGCCCCGGCCGTGCGGCCGTGTCCCGACTCCCGCCACCGCCCCGGCCGTGCGGCCGCGCCTTCCCGGCACCTACAGCCGCGCCCCGCCGTGGCAGTCGGCGTACGGGACGTCCGACCCGCACCAGCAGGGGGACGTGCGCGGCGGGGGCCAGGGCAGGGCGCGGCCCCGGGCGGCGAGGACCGTGGCGTACTGGGGGAGGAGCGCCGCGTGCGACGGGGAGGCGCCCTCGGACGCGGCGAACGCCTCGTACGACGGGACCGTGCCCCGCACGACGCCCAGGTTCGGCGTGCCCGCCGCGGCCAGTTCGCGCAGCGACGCCTCCAGGTCCGTCAGGTGCGCCTCGTGCGTCGGGTACTCGGCCTCCAGCTCCGGGTAGGCCGACAGCAGCTCGGCCAGCTCCTCGCGCGGCCACAGCAGCACGGCGACCGGGAACGGGCGGGACAGGGCCGAGCGGTACGAGCCCAGCTCGCTGCGCAGCCGGACGATCTCCGCCCGGAGCTCCGCCGGGTCCGACGACCCCAGCGCCCAGGTCCGCTTCGGGTCGTGCAGCTCGTCCAGCGGGACCGTGCCCGTGTGCAGCCGGTCCGCCAGGACGTCCCAGTCGTCGTGCCCCAGCCCCAGCAGGCGCCGCACCCGGTGGCGGGAGGTGAGCAGCGACTGCGCCGCGTACGGCACCTCCTGCTCGTGCGGCAGCGGCACCAGCGCCCGCGCCGCCGCCGTGAACGTCTCCTCCGACGCCTCCAGCTCGTCGTGGGCCTCCAGCGCCGACGCGGCGACCTCCCACGCCGTCGCGTCCGTCGGCGTCGTCGCCCGCAGGCCGTCGATGATGACGCGGGCCTCCGCCTCGTGGCCGTACTCCCACAGGTTCGCCGCCTTCAACGCCCGCACCAGGTGGGGGTCGTCCGGCCCGGGGGGCGTGGAGAGCAGCGTGTCGTACAGCGTCGTCGCGCGGGCGCGGTCACCGGCCAGCTCCAGGTGCGCGGCCGCCCGCAGGAGCAGCGGCTCGCGGTCCTCCGGGTACTGCTCCGCGGCGCGCAGCAGGCGCTCGGCTTCGTTGGTGTGGTCAGCAGGCGTGTCGAGGCGCATGGTGACCACCGTACTGCCGTGCGCCCCGCCTCCGGAGGGGGCGTGGACGGACCGGCCGGGCACGCGGCCGACGGACGGCCCCCGCGGGCGCCGGGCCGGCCGGGCGCGTAGGAACACCGGGGCGCCCGCCGGGTGAACTCCTGTACGGTGACGGGGAGAACCGCCGTCCGGAGGGGAGGCCGCGTGTACGGGACGTTCCTGCGCCTGCTGCTGCCGCTCCTCCTCGCCGTCGTCCTCCCGGCGGACGGCTCGCCCCTCTCCGCGGTGGCGCTCGCCGCCGCCGCGCTCGTCGCCTGCGCCGTCGTCGGCGCCCGCGCCGTCCCGTCCGTGCCGCCCACGCGGGTGCGCACCGCCCTGCGCGACCGGGACCGGCGCACCGCGTTCCTGCCGCAGCGCGACCCCGACGCCTCGGGGCGCCGCCGTCCCAGGGCTCCCGACCGCCGCCTCCCGGCGGCGGTCGCGGCCACGGCCCGCTGACCCACCGGTTCCACCGCGCCCCCGCCCGCGCCGGGGCGCCGGACCCGCCGGTCCACCGGACCCGCGGGCCGGGTCCTCCCTCTCACGGTCCCGTCCCGCCCACTCCGCCGCCACGCCGTGCGTTCCCCGCTCCGGCCCGGCCGTCGGTACGACGGCACGACGACTCCGAGGTTCCCTCATGTCCGCCTTCGTGGATCTCCTCCCGTGGCTCTCCGGGTACGTCCCGGTCCCCGCCGCGATCGTCCTGCTCACCGTTCTCGTCCGCACCGCCCTCCTCCCGCTCGCCGTCGCCGCCGCGCGCGGCCAACGGGCCCGCGCCCGGCTCGCGCCGCAGGTCGCGGCGGTGCGGAAGAAGTACGCCCGCGATCCGGACCGCCTCCGGCGGGCCGTGCTCGACCTCCACGCGCGCGAGCGGGTGTCGCCGCTCGCCGGGTGCCTGCCGGGCCTCCTCCAGCTGCCGGTCTTCTTCCTGCTGTACCACCTGTTCACCCGCGACGAGTTCTCCGGGCACGCGCTGTTCGGGGCGTCGCTGGGCGGCCGGTGGACCGACGCCCTCGCCCAGGGCGGCCCCCTCGGACCGGCCGGACTGGTGTACCTGGCGCTGTTCGCCCTGGTCGCCGCCGTCGCCGCGCACACCTACCGCGCCACCCGTGCCCGGACGGCCGCCCTGGAGGCGGAACCGGCCGCGCCCGGCATGGGAGCGCTGCTCGGGGTGATGCCGCTGATGCCGTTCGCCACCCTCGTGACCGTCGCCGTCGTCCCGCTGGCGGCCGCGCTGTACGTGGTGACCAGCACGACCTGGAGCGCGGCCGAACGCGCCGTGCTGCACCGGCCGGAACGGCCCGGCGGCTGAGCCTGCCCGGCACGCGGAGGCGGCCCGGTACGCGGGCCGGGCCCGGTGCATGGGGGCGGCTCGGTACGGGGGCCGGGCCCGGTACGTGGGTGCGGGCCGGTACGCGGGCGGGGCCCGGTACATGGGTGCGGGCCGGGCGGGGGCTGGGCCGATCGGGCGCATCGCGCCGTACGGGCGGAGGAGGGCGCCGCGCCGGTGGAAGACCTTCGGGGACGACCGCCCGGCGAGCAGCGGAGGCAGTCCCCATGCGCGTGCGTACCTGCCCGGGCGCCCTGGCGGCGCTGGCCGCCCTCGCGGTCCCGTCGCTCCCGGTTCCGGCCCCGCCCCTCCCCCCGGCGCCCGCCACGCAGGACGCGTACGAGGCGTACGAGGCGTATGACGCGAAGAACGCCCACGCCGCGAGCACCGGGCGGACCGCGCACGCGGGCTCCTCCGTCTCCCCGGGTCCCTCCGGCTCCCCGGTCCCCTCCGGCTCCCCGGTCCCCTCCGGCTCCTCCGGGCCGCGCCCCGGTACGGCGTCCGCCGACCGCGAACCGAGCTGCGGCGACCCGACGGCCGCGGCCTTCCCGGTCCGCACCCGCATCACCGGCGGCCCGGCGGTGTACGAGGCGGGCGCGGCGCTCCGCACCTGGTACGTCGAGCTGACGAACACCACCGGGCGGCCGTGCCGCAACATCCACCCGGTCATCGTCCTCACCGACGCCTCGGGCCGGCTCGCGCCGGCCTCGGTCCGCATGGCGTTCTCCACCGCGCCGGGCGGCCCCCCGCGCGCGGTGCGGGCCGAGCACACCGACCACCGCGAGGTTGTCGGCGTCCTCGACGACGACACCGACCGCGCCTTCGGCGGCTTCACGGTCCCGCCGTCCGGCACGGTCCGCGTCCCGGTGCACCTCGCCTTCGCATCCGGCACCCGCCCGGACGCGATGACGGCCACCGCGGCGGTGGTGGAGCGCAGGGGCGGCGACGGCGACTGGGTCGGCGCCTCCCCGCCGTACCGCTTCACCCTCACCGCCACCGCGCCCACGGCCGCCGCCACCGGGTCGCCCCGCACCGCGCCCCCGGAGGAACTGGCCGGCACGGGCCGCCGCGCCGGACCGGACCTCCGCCTCGCGGCGGTGTCGGCCGGCTGCCTCGTCCTCGGCGCGCTCTGCCTCCGCCTGGCACGGAACCGCACCCGCACGCGCCCGCCCCGCCGCTGACGGGGGTTCGGGGCGTACCGGGTCGACGGGGCCCCCACCGCGCCCGGAACGGTCCGCCGCGCCGCGGCGGACCGGGCTCACACCGCCGGCGGGTGGACGGGGTGGGGCCAGCGCGCCGCGATGCGGCTGCGGAGCCCGCGCAACTCGTGGCAGACGGTCGTCAGCGGAGTGGCCATCGCCTCCGCCAGTACGGAGGAGGTGATGGCGAGGGCGTCATCGGGCTGCCCGGCGCAGGCGTGGCAGTCGGCCCGCCGCAGTGAGAGGAGTACGGCCGACGGCCGCTGACCGGCGGGCACCAGCCGTATGGAGTACTCGGTGGCGCTCAGCGCGGCACGCGCGAGCCCGCGGTCCGCCGCGCAGACGGCGATGTCCCGCAGCGCCCCGCCGATGCCCGCCTCGACCAGGGCGCGGCCCCGCTCACCCGAGATCCACTCCGGCCCGTCCCCGTCGTCCGGGCCGCGCTCGTCCAGGAGGGCCCGCGCCCGGGCGACGTTGCGGGTGGTCTCCCCCAGGTCGCCGAGGGCGGCGTGACCGCGGGCGAGGTTCAGGTGGCCCAGCGCGCGGACCCAGACGCGGTCGCGGGCGGTCGCGAGGAGGGCCTCGGCGTACTCCACGGCACTGGCGCCGTCGTGCTCCATGCGGGCGAGGAGGTTCATGTCGCTGAGCAGGGCGGCCCGCTGGCCCACGTCCTCACCGTCCGCTGCCCACCGCAGCCCCCGGGTGAACAGCGCCATCGCGGCTCCGTGCTGTCCCCGGAGCATGCGCAGCTGCCCCGCGAGGGAGGCGTACGAGGCGGCCAGACGGTGCAGCGCCGTCCGGTACGGGCCCTCCGCCGACGCCAGCGCCCGCACGATCGGCCGGAGCACCGCCTCGACGGCGTCACCGCGGGGGAAGCCCTGCTCCGTGGCGGTGTGCAGGCGTACCGCCAGGTGGCCCGCCAGTACGTGGACGGCGTCCGGCGCGGTGTGCCGGACCGGATCCGAAACGAAGGCGCGGTGGATCTCGGCGGCCCGCTCGGCCGGGGGGACGGCGCAGTGGGCGGAGGGGTGCAGCGGGCAGTCGACGCCGTGGTGGGGCAACCGTACGGGCCAGGGGGCGTGGTCCGGTACGACCTGCGGGCCCTCACCGCCGCGGGAGGGGCCGGGCAGGCCGGGCAGCGGTTCCTCCCGCGGCGGCGTGCGGGACCGTCCTCCGTCGGCACCGGCCCAGTCCCGGGCCAGCTCGCCGCCGGTGTCCAGGACGTGGTCGATGCGGCGGACCACGGCGAGGGAGGGCTTGCGGGCACCGGCCTCCCAGCGGCTCACCACACTGTGGTGGTAGCCAAGTTCCGCCGCGAGCCGGGCCTGGGACCAGCCGGACTGCCGCCGCAGACGGCGGAGCGAGGCCGCCAGGGGGGTCGCCGCCGGATCGGTCCCGTCCGTGACGGTAGCGGTCACCGTTCACTCCTGCAGGGTGGGGGGTGGAGCGGGGTCGCACGAGTGTGGCCCGGATGGCGCCCGGACACAACGCTCCCCGCCCCGGAGGCCCGAGGCCCGAGCCCCGAGGACCCGGAGCGCTCAGCCCCGACGGCCCCCGATTCCCGACGGCCCCCGAGCGCCGGCCGTCCGGCCCCCGCGCGGCACCGGCCGGGCGGGGGCGGGGGCGGTTCGCGCTCGACGGCCCGTGGTGGGGACCGTCAGGGCCTGACGTACCCGAAGGTGTAGGCGCCGCTGCCGCTGACGGCGTGGACGCGGTAGCGGTAGTAGCCGGAGGTGCCGGCGTAGGTGAGTTTCTCGTCCGCTCCGGAGGCGACGGACTGCGCGACGGTGGCCCAGCCCTGGCTCCCCCACTTCTGCAGGTATAGGTCGTAGTTGGCGGCGTCCGGGCCGTCGAGGCAGCCCTCGTGCCGGGCGCTCACGGCGCTGTGGTAGAAGCCGCCCTCGGGCTGGTAGGCGCTGCCGCCCGTGGCGAGGGTGCCCCTCCTCACGTACGGGTACTTGTCGCAGCCGCCGGCGGGGGCGGTGACGGTGAGGGAGAAGGACGCGGTGCGGGCGACCCCCTCGCCGGTGCCGGTGCCGGTGACGGTGACGGTGTGGACACCGGCCGGGACGGTGGCGTCGGTCGCCACGGTCAGCGCGGCCGACTCACCGCTGGTCACCGTGTCCACGTCGAAGGCGGCCTTCGCACCCGCGGGCAGACCGGCGACGGACAGCGCCACCTGCTGCGGGGCACCGGACACGGTGGACGTCCCGACCGTGAGGGTGGTCTTGGCGCCCGGCTCCAGGGAGACGTTCGACGGGTCCACGGTCACCGAGAAGTCGTCCTCGACGGGGCCGCTCCTCACCAGGTGGAGCAGTTTGTTGGGCGAGCCGGTGCCGGGGTTGGTGACCACGCCGGCGGTGGCGTCGGCGACCATGGCGTCCCGCACCTGCTGCGGCGTGTACGAGGGGTGGGCCGCCGTCACCACCGCGGCGAGTCCGGCGGCGTGGGGCGCGGCCATGGAGGTGCCGCTGATCCTGGTCGTGGCGGTGTCACCGGTGTACCAGGCGGAGGTGATGCCGACTCCAGGCGCGAACAGGTCCAGGCAGGTGCCGTGGTTGGAGAAGGAGGCACGCCGGTCGGCTTCGTCGGTGGCCCCGATCGTGATGGCCTCCGGCGTGCTCGCCGGAGAGGTCCGGCAGGCGTCCGCGTTGTCGTTGCCCGCCGCGACCACGAACGTCACGCCGTCGCCGATGGCGGCGGCGACCGCGTCGTTGACCGACTGCATCGTGCCGCCGCCGATGCTCATGTTGGCCACGGTCGGCTCCCCGGGGTCGTGGTCCGCGGTCACCCACTCGATCCCGGCGATCACGTCGCTCCACGCGCCCCGCCCGCCGCAGTCCATGATCCGTACCGGTACGACGGTGGCGCCCTTGGCGATGCCGTGGGAGGTGCCGGCCGCCGTCCCGGCCACGTGGGTGCCGTGGCCGTTGCAGTCGCCGGGGTCGTCGTCGTTGTCGACGATGTCCCGTCCGCCGACGACCCTGCCGCCGAAGTCCGTGTGGGTCGCCCGGACACCGGTGTCCAGGATGTACACCCGCACGCCGGCGGCCGTGTTGGGGTAGGTGTAGGAGTCGTCCAGCGGCAGCGCGCGCTGGTCGACCCGGTCCAGTCCCCACGAGGGCGTCGGCGTCTGCGTGCCCACCGTGCGCACCGTGCGGTCCTGCTCCACGTACGAGACCACCGGATCGGCGGCCAGGCGCCGGGCCGCCTCGCGCGACATCCGCACGCCGAAGCCGTGCAGCGCGTCCTGGTAGGTGCGGGTCACCGTCCCGCCGTAGGCGTCGGCCAGTTTCATGGCGCGGGCGCCGACGCCCGACGAGGTGACGGCGCTTTCACGCAGGACGACGATGTACGCCCCGTCGATCGCGCCCGGTCCGCCGTCGCCGAGTATCGCGCCGGTCCGCGGCGCCGGCTCCGCGGCGGGTGCCGCGCCGGCCGGCGCCTGGGTCAGCGCCAGTGCGGCGGCGGCCACGGTCACGACGGCGCGCCACCGGAATCCTAAGGTCATGCTCATGACAAATCGTGATCCTTCCATGCCCTGTGTCTCGTACGGCTCCCGGTGCGGACACGCGGGGCGCGGCCCCTGAAGCCGGGCCCGGCCGACGTTGTGCGGAACCGTCGCACCCGGGAGGCCGACTGGCAACCGGCGGGGCGGGCACCGCAAAGACCGGCAACCCCCGCCGTCCAGCGTCACGTCGGGTGACGGATCGGAGAGCCGTGTGCACCGTTCGTCACCCTCCTGCGGGGGTATCGGCAAATCCCGGCAAGCCCGCGGGGGCGACGGACGACCGGCGCCGCCGACGGAGACAGCCGGAACCGCGACCGGCCGGCCCGCGCACGGCTCCCGGGGACGCCGGAACGGTCCGGGCCACCCCGGCCCGTCGGCCCCGGCCCAGGCCCTGACCCGCGGGCGGCGGCTTCGCGGCGCCGCCCGCGGGCCGGAACGAAGGCACCCGCCCCCCGCACGGTGGCGGGGGGCGGGTGACCGACGGTGCGGTGGTCGCGCGGTCAGCCGGCGGCCAGCACGGAGTCGACCCAGTCGCGGTAGGTCTGCGGCTGCCCGTTGTAGGCCAGGCGGCGGGCGATCTCCTTGCCGTCCACCAGGGCTATCAGCGTCGGGTAGCCCTTGATGAGGAAGCGCTTGTTCAGCGCGGGATAGGCGTCGCCGTTGACCTGCCCGAGCAGCCAGGCCCCGTCGTCGTCCCGGGCGAACTGCTGCATGTGCGGCCTCAGCTCCTTGCACGCGCTGCACCAGGGGGCGCCGAACTGCAGGATCACGGGCTTCTCGTGGGACTTCCGCACCACCTCGTCGATGTTCTCCGTGGTGACGGTGACCTCGATGTCGGGGTCGGGCGGGTTGACCGGCGGGTAGTCGCCGTTCTTGACGTCCTGGGTCCAGTACCAGAGCTTCACCCAGTCGGCGGAGGTGTCGTTGTAACCCACGAACCTGGGCACCACGCCACTCTGGTCCTTGCCGTTGCGCAGCACCACCAGGGTGGGGAGCGTCGTGACGTCGAACCTGGCGTGCAGCTCCGGGAAGACCGCCCGGTCGACGCTGCCCACCATCCAGGCCCCGTTGGCGCGCTGCACCATGTTGTGCAGGTCCTCGGCGAGCTTCTCGCAGCCCGTGCACATCTCGCTGCCGAAGTCGAGCACCACCGGCTTCTCGAACGAGTACCGGACGATCTGCTCCCAGTTCTCCGGGGTGACGTCCGTCTCCACCGGGGTCTCGACGACGCGTGCCGCCGTGCCCGCTTCCCGGGGGGCCGCCGTCGCGGGCGCGGCGGACAGGCCCGCGCCGGCCAGCAGCACCGCGGCGGCGGCCACCCCGGTCAGGGACGTCCGCGCCAGGCGGAAAAGAGCGCGTAATTGCATCAGAATGCCCTTTCGGTCATGTCGAAGTGCTTCTGTGATCGGTGATGCGGTGATGGGTTCGTCCCGAGCGCGTTTCTCGGAAAGCGCCGCTGAGGCTGGCGTCCGCTCGGTGACGACGGGGAATGCCGGCTGTGCGAAGGGGCACAGCGCCGTCGCTGGTATCGGAGAGTAAGGCGCGGTCACGGTCTCGGGTAATGCCGCAGCGGTATGCCTGGGCGGCACGCTGAACCTGCGGTACCCCGGCGGGGAACCCCCTGTGCCTCGCCGTACGAGCGGCATGCCGCCGCCTCCCGCCCCTCGGGGCAGGTCGGCGCGGAGGGTCGGGAGGGCCGGACGGCCGGGATGCGCGGCTTTTGCGAAATCCTTCCGCCGACGTGTTGTGAAATCCCGCCGCTCCCGGGGAGGGGAGGGGGTCCGGTGATACCGGAACCGTGACCACATGACGAGCCGAATGTGTTTGCGGTCGAAAAGCAGGGTCGGTGTCCTGGTTCCGCTGCCGCGGTGGGCGCCGACGCCGACTCGGACGGCTCCGGCGTCCGGTACGGCCCCGTCACCCCGGCGCCCGGTAGGACCCGGGCATCCCGGCCCCGCCACCCCGGCGCCGACGCCCGGATGCCGACGGGGCGGTCAACCGGCGGGGCGGGACGGGTCGGGCGCTCAGGCCCGACAGCCGGTCGGCGGGGGCGCGGCCGTGGAGTCGCCGACGTCGCCCGACGCCGCCACCGGCTCGCCGGTCGACCGGAGACGACGCCGGTCAACCGGCATGCCGCGGATCGTCCACGGCGCCACGCTCAGTCGAAGCGGACGCAGACCGACACTGGCAGCTTGGGCGACCAGGTGCCGGTGGCCGCGTCGTAGCCGCGGGCGTATCCGTTCTTGCCGGGCGGGCAGTGGTAGGGAATGTGGGTCTCGACGTGGAACGTGCCGCCGGGATTGTGCTGCCCGAGCCGCGCGACCACCCACTTGCCGTAGTGTGTGGCGCCTGAATTCAGCTTGACCACCACGTAGACCCGGCCGCCCACGGTGAAATTACCGCCACCCAGCGAGAGGTGGTTGTTGTATCCGTAGCTGAACACGTATGGCTGTGCCCCCTTCGGCTGCTGCACCGGGGCCGTGGCCACCCCGGCGGCGCCGGTGGTGGTCGGTGTCGGCCCGGCCAGGGCCGGCGGTGCCAGCACGGCGCCGATCAGGGCCGTGCCTGCTATGCCGACCGTGATCCGACGCGGACAACGGGACATGGAGGGGAGAGGCGTACGCATGACTGTTCCTCGGTGAAATGCGGAAGCGACGACGCCCGTCGGTTCGCGGCGCCCGCCGGTACGGACGGGTTCGGAGCGAGGCTGACGGGGCCCGGGCGCTCGGGCCCGACAACCGTTCGGCGAGGGGGCGCGGCGGAACGCGCCTCGAAGGGGCTGGCGGACCGACTACATCGACCACGGCACGCAGCCCGAAAAATCCTTTTACCAGGAGACCAGGCTATCAAGCCCTCTCCCGCCCCGCACCGCCGCGCACTCCGCCGGGGCGCCGGTCATGTCCGTCCATTCTCGTGGCGAGCGATCGCCGGAATACGGCTCGGTGTTTCTTCGGCAAGGTGGGCGTCGCGGCCTTTCTCCGTCTCGCTTTCATCGTGGTGATATCTCGGCGGCCCGTTTTCCGGCCGGGGACCGCCGCGGCCCCCGTGTCCTCCGGCCGGCCGGTAACCGGTGGCCGACCTGAACGCTCGGCTTCGAGTCCGTCCACGACGTGTTTCCGTACCCGCTTAGCCGACCGGTCCGCAGCCGTCCCCGCGCTTACCCTGGGAGCGCCGCCGCGGTGCCGCCGCGGCGCCCCGGAACGCGGAACGCGTGTCCGTACGGCAGGAGTCCCGCCCATGGCAGAGCGCAGGCCGATCGAATCCTGGCTGACCGACATGGACGGCGTCCTCATCCACGAGGGCGTACCGATCCCCGGCGCCGACGCCTTCGTCCGGAGGTTGCGGGACCGCGGCAGGCCCTTCCTCGTCCTCACCAACAACTCCACCTACACCGCCCGCGACCTGCACGCCCGGCTCTCCCGCATGGGTTTGGACGTACCCGTGGAGAACATCTGGACGTCGGCGCTCGCCACGGCCCGGTTCCTCGACGACCAGCGGCCCGGCGGAACGGCGTACGTCATCGGCGAGGCGGGGCTGACGACGGCGCTGCACGACATCGGGTACGTCCTCACCGACCACGATCCCGACTACGTGGTCCTCGGCGAGACCCGCACCTACGGCTTCGAGGCGCTGACCAAGGCGATCCGCCTCATCCACGGCGGAGCCCGCTTCATCTGCACCAACCCGGACGAGACCGGCCCGTCCGCCGAGGGCCCGCTGCCGGCGGCCGGCTCGGTCGCCGCGCTGATCACCAAGGCGACCGGCCGCGACCCGTACTTCGCGGGCAAGCCGAACCCGCTGATGATGCGCACCGGCCTGAACGCCATCGGCGCCCACTCCGAGACCAGCGCCATGATCGGCGATCGGATGGACACGGACGTACTGGCCGGCCTGGAGGCCGGGATGGAGACGTTCCTCGTCCTCACCGGGCTCACCGCCCCGGCGGACGTGGACCGCTACCCGTTCCGTCCGTCGGCGGTCGTCGACTCCATCGCCGATCTGGTCGACCGGGTCTGATCGGGCCCGAACGGGGCTGACCGGCCCGGACCCGAGGTCACACCCCTCCTACCAGGCGGTAGGGGCCGGTCGGGTCGGCCGCAGGAGATGCGCGGAGCCGCGATCCGGGTGAATCTTGCCACCAGGAGGTTCACGATGCGTCCAGGTGTGATCGCTCTGCGTACCGCGGCGGTGGCCGCCGTCCTCGTCCTCACCCCGGCGGGCCCCGCCCTGGCGGACGATCCACCGGGGACCGGCCGGGACCGGCCCGCCACGGCACCCGCCCCCACGGAGCCGCGGGCGCCGGGCGTCGCGGTCACCGACGCGGAGCCGCCCGGTGGGGGCGATGTGAAGCCGCTCGGCGGGGACGGCGCGGTGGCGCCCGGTGGGGACGGTGCGGTGGCGAACGCGCCCAGCGTCGCCGGGCACGGACCGGGCACCCGGCACACGGTGACCGGCCTCGCCCTGGCCGGGGTCGCCGCCGTCGCGGTCGCCGTCCGCTCCGCGCACCGCGGCCGGCGCCCGGACGCGACCCCGGGCACCGGCGCGGACTGACGTACGCGCTACTCGCCGTCGACGTACGGCGGGATGCGCCGGGCGCGGCTCTCGCAGATGCGCAGGGCGTCGGTCAGGCACTCGGCCAGGCGCCGCGTGATGAAGTGGTACTCGTCCGCCGTGGCCGGGGTCTCCGCTTCGAGGAGCGCGCGCGACAGGCGCAGGACCGTGGCGGCCGTCTCCGTCTGCCGGGCCTCGACGGCGTCGGCCAGGAGGGACAGCCGGCTGGCGGTGCCGTCCGTGACGAGGAGGGCCGGGTTGCCCTCGGGTCCGTTCCACGGCAGGAGACGGACGTGGGAGGGGGAGGAAGGGGGTGCCGGCTCGTGGTTCACGCCGCCGCCTCCCACCAGTGGATGCCGTGGGCCCGCTCGTGGGCGGTGAGGTACGGGCGGACGAGCAGCACGTCCTCGCCGCGCACGAACTCGTGGCGGTGGCGGCGGAGGCCCCCCACCCCGATCACGCGGCGGGTGACGATCAGCCGCCGCGTCGTCGCGCCCGCCACACGCCGGGGGGTCGACACCTGCGGGGCCGGTCCCTGCGGGGTCGGCGCTTGCGGGGCGAGGCGCCGCCTGCCGCGAGCGGGCATGAGCCGGGAGAGGATGAGGGTCAGTAGGGTTCGCACGTCTGCACTCCTTGTCGGTGCGGGCCATGCCCCGGGACCGCTCGCATCGGTCGCCGGGGCCCTTCTGTTGCGCATGCTCAAGCGGACTTTACGCGATCTTACGTAAGCGCATTAACGCGGTAACGCGGTAGCTGGATTTTGTGTATACGCGCAAAGTGAAGGTATGAATCTTGATCGTTCCGTCCCCGTGTGGCCTCAGGTGGCCGAGGAGTTGCGCCGAAGGCTGGACGCGGGGATGTACAAGCCGGGCGAGCGCTTTCCGGGCACGGTGGACATCGCCGTCGAGTTCGAGGTCAGTCAGTCCACGGCTCAGAAGGCGGTGGTCGCGCTGCGTGCGGAGGGCAGGCTCTACACCGTGCTGGGTCAGGGTTCGTTCGTGAAGGGCGACGAGTAGCGGGCGGGTGGGGGCGGGTGACCGGCGGGTGGGGGCGGGAGCGCCGCCGTCCCGTACGTGCCGCGCACGGCGGCCCCGCCCCACCCCGCCTCGCCGCCGGCCCCCGGAAAACCGGAAGAGCCGGGCGGTGCGACTCCACGAGTCGTCCCGCCCGGCTCCCAGGTCGGTGATCGAACGGCGTCTCCGCCGTCCAGTGCGCCGCCAGGGACTCGAACCCCGGACCCGCTGATTAAGAGTCAGCTGCTCTAACCAACTGAGCTAGCGGCGCCTGCTGACCCGGACAACTTTACCCGAAGCCGGGGAGTGCTTCCCTTCGTCCGGTCGCCCGTACGAGGATTTCCCGCCCCCTCGCGCCTGTCGGATGGTCGTTTTTTCCATTTTGGTGGTCAAAATGCGGTATGCACGGAGAGATCTCGTCGAACGTCGAGGGGAACCGCATGACCGCTCCGGTCTTCGAGGAGTACGAACCGGCAGCCGACTGCCCCTGCCCCGGATGCGCCCGGTGGCGGCGGGAACTCGTGCTCGGCCGGCCCGTGCGGGCGGGTGGGCGTTCCGGAGCGTGTAGCGCTCGGCGCGCCCTCGTCCTGTTCACCGCGGCGGGCGTGGTGCTGGGCGGCGGCGTGCCCGCCGCGGACGGCACCGCCCGTCCGGCGCCGCTCCTCCCCGCCGGACGGGCGGACCGCGGCGCGGCCGGGCCCGGCCCGGACACCCCCCAGGGCGGTGCGGCCGGACTGTACGGCCACCCCCTGCCCGGCCCGACGGACGGTTCCGCCGCGACGGCGCCGCTGCCCTCGACCACCCGCGCCGCCATCATCGCCCGGGCCGAGCGCTGGGTCGCGCAGAAGGTGCCGTACTCGATGACGAAGTACTGGACCGACGGCTACCGCCAGGACTGCTCCGGCTACGTCTCCATGGCGTGGAACCTGCCCGCCAACGAGTGGACCGGCAGCCTGCACCGCTACGGCACCAAGGTCGCCTGGGCGGACCTCCAGCCGGGCGACATCCTGCTGTTCCACAACAGCGAGAACCCCGCCAAGGACTCCCACGTCACGATCTTCGGCGGCTGGACGGACCAGCGGCGCACCCACTACATCGCCTACGAGCAGACGAAGCCGCACACCCGCCGGCAGGCGACCCCGCTGGCGTACTGGACGAACTCCGGCCGGTACGTGGGGTACCGCCGCCTCGGCGTCCTCGCGGGCGGCGTCCTGCCGATCGCCTTCCCGGGCGTCTGGCACTTCGGGCCGGGCGCGGTCAACGCGCACGTCACCCGCCTGGGCCGGATGCTCGTCGAACGCGGCGGCGCCCGCTTCTACGAGGAGGGTCCGGACCCCCGGTGGTCGGGGGCGGACCGCAGGGCGACGGCGGCGTTCCAGCGGGCGCAGGGCTGGCGCGGGGCCGAGGCGGACGGTCTGCCGGGGCCCCACACCTGGCGCCTGCTCACCACCGGCCGGGGCCGGGACATCCCACCGGCCGCGGGCCAGTCGCCGCCCCCGTACCCGGGGCGGTCCCACTTCCGGCCGGGCCGGTCGAACCGGCACGTCGAGGAGTTGGGCCGGCAGCTGGTGAGGCTCGGTTACGGCAAGCACTACCGCACCGGGCCGAACCGCCGCTGGAGCGAGGCGGACCGGCGCAACGTCCAGGACTTCCAGCGCGCCCAGGGCTGGCGCGGCGGCGCGGCCAACGGCTACCCGGGACCGGAGACATGGAGGCGGCTCTTCCGATGACCGAGCACCACACCCGCAGGACGCCCCCGCCCGCGGGGGAGGTCCCCAACCTCCTGGAACCGACCCCGTCCGTCGTGGTCGAGGCATCCCGGACGGACTCCCTGCCCCGGCTGCCGATGAGGAAGCGCCGACGGGGGAAGACCCCCGTGTCGGAACGCCCGGTCTCCGCCGTAGGGGCGGAGGCGCCGGGTACCGGCCCGTCCGCCGCGCCCCGCGAACCGGCCGCCCCCGCCCCCACGGGCGGGCCGGAGGCGGGGATGCCCGGCGACGGCCGCGGGACCTCCACGGCCCCGACCCGTTCGACGGCGGACGGGCAGACGGACGGGAGAGCGGACGGGCAGACGGGTGGGCACGCGGACGACCCGGCCCCTCCGGCCGGTCGCGTCCCCTTGGCGAATCCCGTCTCCTCGACCGGTCCCGTCCCCCCGGGCGGTCCCGTCTCCTTGGGCGGTCCCCCCCTCCCGGCCGCCCCGGCCTCCACGGCCGCTCCCGCACCGGTGGGCGATCCGCACGCGGCCGAGGTGAACGGTGGGACGGCGCCGGGGGAGCGGGCCGACGGGCCGGACCGGCGGCAATCGGTGGACGCGGAGCCCCGCGCCGCCACCGCCCCGGACCCCGCTGCCCCGCACCCCGTCGCACACGGGCACCGGCCGGGCTCCGGCCCGGGGAGCGCCGCCGTACCGGGTGCGGGGCACCCCGAGGACCCCGTCGCCACCGGCGTGACGGGGGAGGGCGGACCGGCCGGAACGGCGGCCCCGAAGGAACCGACGGGTACCGGGGCAGCGGCCCCGGACGGACCGACGGAGGGTGGAGCGGTGGCTCCGAGCGGATCGACGGGGACCGGGACGGCGACCCCGTACACGGCGGCGGGCGCCGGAACCGTGGCCCCGGAAGCCTCCGCCCGAGCGGAGCGCACCGGTGTGCCGGGCGCCGAGGTGGCGCACCCCGGGAGACCCGCCGACCCGGACGGGGGGGCGGCGGCCCGGGCGGCCGGAACCGGGACGGCGGCGACCGGGGCAACCGGAACGGCGCCCTCTGCCGAGCCGGGCGGCGAGGAGCCCGTACTCCTCGACGGGGTGCTCCCCTCCCGGTCCCCGCACCCCGGCGGACGGGAGGAGGGCCCGGCCGGGGACACCGGCCGGTCCGGGCACCCGGACGGTACCCCCGCCGACGGCCACGACGGCCACGACGGCCACGACGGCCACGACGGCCACGACGGCAACCAGGGCCACGACGGCCACCAGGATCACGGCAGTCGCGGGAACCACGGCGACCACGAGAACCACGACGGCCGCAAAGGCCGCAAGGGGCATGACGGCCGCGACGGGGCGGCCCCCGCCGGGACCGTGCCCTTCGGGACGCCCGCCACCGGGACCGTGTACTTCGGGACGCCGGCTGCGGGGACCGCGCGGACCGCCCCCGGCGAGACCGCCGCCACGGACGGACCGGCGACCACCGGTGGGGCACACCCGGACGGGGCCGCCCCCGAGGCGGCCGGTCCGGCCGCCTCCACCGGGGCGACCGGCACCACCGTCCCCTTCCCGCACCTCGGCGGGCCCGCCGCTCCGGCGGCGGACTTCGCCGAGACGGGCGGGGCCGCGCCGGACGGCACCGTCCCCGCCCACCGCGCCTGCGACGGCGCCCCCGCACGGACCGGGGCCGCACCGACCGGGGCCGCACCGACCGGGGCCGTACCGACCGGGGCCGTACCGGCCGGGGCCGTACCGGCCGGGGCCGTACCGGCCGGGGACATGCGGACCCGCGGCGTACCGGACGGCGGACCCACCGGCACGAGCGCCCCGGAGCCCGGGGTACGAACCCTCGACACCGGGACGTGGCCCCTCGACACCGGGACGCGGACCCCCGATGCCGGGGCGCGGGCGAGGGGTTCCCGGCGCGGGCGGCACGCCGGGGCGCGGCGGGGCTCGGTCCGCGCCGACGGGGGACCCGCGGAGCGGGAGGGCACCGCGCTGCCCGGATGGGCGGGGCTGGCCGCCGGGATCCTGATCCTCGCCGGGAGCGGGGCCCTCGCCTGGTGGGCCGGCGCCCTGCCCGAGGCGGTGGGCCGGCTGCTGGGCCTGCCGTTCCGGCCGTACCGGGGCCTGGTCCCCGCCACCGTCGCGCCGGCGGCGGCCGGTGTGCTGCTGGCGCTGTTCGCCTTCGGCGGCCTGGTGCGCGGCCGGGTCGGGTACGCCTCCGTCCTGACCCTGTTCGGCGACTACCGGGGCACGGTGCGCCGCACCGGTCTGCTGTGGGTCAGCCCGCTGGTGCTGCGCCGCCGCCTCGACGTGCGCCTCCGCCACTGGCGCAGCGAACCGCTGCCCGCCGTCGACGCCAACGGCACGGCCCTGCGCGTGGTCGTGCTGGTGGTGTGGCGGATCCACGACACGGCCCGGGCTGCGCTCACCGTCGCCGACCACGAGCGCTACCTGCGCGAACAGGTGGAGGCGGCCCTCGCCCGCGTCCTGTCCCGGCTGCCCGCCGACGTGTTCCACGGCGGCGCCCCCACGCTGCGGGACGCGGACGCGGTGGGGGAGGCCATGACGCGGATGGTGGCCGAGGAGTGCGCCCCGGTCGGCATCGAGGTCTTCTCGGCGCAGCCGACCCGCATCGAGTACGCCCCGGAGGTCGCGGCCGCGATGCGCCGCCGCCGGATCGCGGCGATCGACGCCGAGCAGCGCGACGCGGTCCTCGGCTCGGTCGTGGACGCCGTGGAGGACATGGTGCGCCGCCTCGCCGAACGGGGGTTGATCGACCGGGACGACTACGAGCGCAAGGACCTCGTGAAGGACCTGGCCGTGGCGTTCTGCACCGGCCACGCCCCACCGGCCGACGGGGAGCGGGGCGTCTGACCCCGGACAGCGGTGAGGCCCCCCCGCTCCGCGGGGGGGCCTCACCGGTCTGTGCGCCGCCAGGGACTCGAACCCCGGACCCGCTGATTAAGAGTCAGCTGCTCTAACCAACTGAGCTAGCGGCGCCTGCTGACGGGAGTAATACTACCCCGTCCCCGGAGGTGCTCCCGACCGCCGCCCCCGCACCACCGCCGCGCGGGCGCCCGCCCCGGAACGCCGTACCGCACCGTCGGCCGCACCGCCGCGACCCGCCCCGTACCGCTCCGTGCCGCCCGGCTCCGCCCCACACCGCACCGCCGCGACCCGGCTGGCGGCCTCACAGTGCCAGGGACAGCACCACCGGGGCCGCCTTGCGGTTCAGCGCGTCCGCCGCCGAACGCAGCCGGTGGGCGTGCTCGATCGGCAGGGAGAGCGCGAGGCAGCCGACCGAGGCCCCGGCCGTCAGCGGCACCGCCGCGCAGACCGTGCCCACCGCGTACTCCTGGAGGTCGAGGACGGGGACGGTCGGCGGCTGGCTGTCCAGCCTGGAGAAGAGCACCCGCTCGTTCGTGATCGTCCGCGACGTCAGCCGGGCGATCTTGTGCCGGGCCAGATGGTCCCGCCGCCCGTTCTGGTCGAGCTGGGTCAGCAGGCACTTGCCCACGGCGCTGGCGTGCGCCGCCGAGCGGAAGTCCACCCACTCGTTGACCTTCGGCGCGTGCGGGCCGTCCACCATCTGCGTGATCTTGACCTCGCCGTCGATGTACCGGCTGACGTACACGGCCGCGCCCACCGAGTCGCGCAGCTCCGTGAGCGTCTCCTGGAGCTTGGCCTCCAGGGCCGCCCGGCGGGTCGTGCCCGAGCCGAGGAGCACCAGCGAGTCGCCCACGACGTACGCGCCGTCGGCGACCTGCTCCACGTACCCCTCCCGGCGCAGCATCCGCAGGAGCGGCGTCAGGTGGGCCGCGGGCAGCCCGGTCTCGCGCGCGATCTGCGCGTCGGTGACCCCGCCGCCGTGCCGGGACACGGTCTCGAGGACGCGCAGGGCGTATTGCACCGAATGGAACGGTGCGGTCGGCTCGGGCTTCAGCGCCACGGCTTCCCCCTACCAGGTTGTGACCGCAAGCTTTTCCACCACGATAACCGCCAAGGGCCTTTTCGGGGCCATCGGTTGACGAGACGAGCACCCGGCCCGCCGCCCGGATTCCCCCGGCATATGCCGGGGGAATGGTCGGGTGGAGGAGGGCGAGGTCAGAGGGGCGGACCGGGGGATCCGCGCCTCCGTTCGCGGCCGGGGCCGGAGGGCGCCCCCCTCGGCGGGCCGTTCCCGGCCGCGCCGCCGGAGCCGGACATGGGTGCCTTGCCCGGGATGTCCCTGGCGGGATCCGTCCCCCGGGGCCGCGGTGGAGGCGACCGCTCCGCCCGGTCCCGGTCCCATCTCGCCCAGTCCTACCCCGCCCGGTCCCGGCCGGGTCGGGCGGAGGCGTCCGGGGAGCACGGCGGAAGGCCCCTCCGGCCCGGGCCGCCCGGGGCGGGCGCGGGGGCCGTCCCGGGTGGCCGGGAGGGTTCCGGCGGTCGGTAGGCTCCGGTGCCGGGAGGCCGTCATGCGAGCACTGGAGGTGTTCGCCCGGGCGCTGCGGGGGGACCGGGAGAGCCTGGAAGCCCTGCGGCGCGACGCCCGCGTGCTCTGCGTGGCGGAGGCGCTGTCGACCGTCCTCCACGTCGTGGCGGAACCCGACGGGGGGCAGCGGGCGGTCCTGGCCACCGTCGGACCCTCGGGCGGCGGGATCGTGTCACTGCTGGAGGTGCCCCGCTCGTTCCGGGTCGAGGACGCCGGCCACGACGCGACGCACCTCGTGCTCCGCGCGGCCGACGGCCGCACGGTGCGGGCCACCCCCGGACAGTTCAGGGCGCACGTCCGGCTGCTGCCGCCGGAACAGAACCCGTCGTACGAGGAGCAGTTGACCGAGGCGTTCCTCGCGGCCCCGCTGCGGCCCGAGGGCGATTGGCCCTCCGACCGCACCCCTCCGGTCCGGTGCGAGGGCCTCGGGACGATCGCCTTCGACGCGGACCTGGTGGGTTACGGGGTCGCGGTCGCGTTCGGCGGCCGTTCCCTGTGGCTGTCGTTCGACGCCGCCGACGCCGGGAGGACCGCGGAACTGGCGCCCCACGCCAGGGGGCTGGTGGAGGCGCTGACCTCGGTCGGGGCGGCCGGCGGGGAGTTCCTCTGGCACTGGGGTTCGGACGGCACGGAGTCCCCGGAGGAGGAGGCGCGCTTCCTGGACGCGCTGCGGCCCGGCAGCCTGGTGGTGTACCGGTCGGGTGACTTCGAGGTGCACTTCGACGACACCTCCGGCGACCACTTCCCGGAGGGCTACTGGCCCGCGGTGCGGTACCGCGCCGACCGGACGCCGGTCGCGGTCTCCGTGGAGGCCTGAGCGCGCGCCGCGCCGTCCGCCCACCGCCGTCCCGGTGGCGCCCCTCCCCCCGGTGGGGCCGGCGCCCCCGGCAGGCCCGGTCCCGGTGCGGTTGCCGTGCTCCGGCGGGCCCCGCTCCCGGCCCGCCCGCCGCGCCTCCGGAGAGTGGGGGACCGTTCCCCGGGGTACCCGGAGGCCGGGACCAGGGTGCCGGGGGCCGGGGCCCGGGCCGAGCGGGAAGGCGGGCCCGCCCGGGCGCCGCGCCCGCGTGTGCGCGGCCCCGGTGGACCGCCTC
>JAAXOU010000520.1 GCA_012396115.1 Streptomyces somaliensis DSM 40738
GCGCGTCCGCGACCGCGGACGACGCTGCGAGGAAGGCGTACCGGAACATGCGGACGATCCTGCCCCGGCGGACCGTGCGCGTCGAGCGGTTTTCCGCGGCCCCGGCGCGTACCGGGCGCGGGCGGGGAGCGGCGCGCTGCTCGTGCTGGCCGTGCCACGGCCGGCCGCCCCCGACCTCCTCGCCGCGTCCACCACCTCGCACCTGGCGGTGGTGCTGCGCTGATCCGCGCCCACGGCACCGCCGGACCGCGCCGCCGACCGCGCGGGCCCGCCGATTGGACGGGCTCGCGCCCCGCGAGGCGTAATGGCCGCGCCCACTGCACACGCGACGAAAGGCACCGGAGTGAGCCAGGAGAGCAGGACGAGTGTCCTGGAGGGTTTCAAGGCGTTCCTGATGCGGGGGAACGTGGTGGATCTGGCGGTGGCCGTCGTCATCGGCGCCGCGTTCACCAACATCGTCAACGCGATCGTGAAGGGCGTCATCAGTCCGATCGTCGGCGCCTTCGGCACGAAGAGCCTGGACGGCTACCAGTCCTGCCTCAAGGGCCCCTGCGTGGTCAAGGGGGGCGAGGTCACCAGCGGCGTGGCCATCCTGTGGGGCTCGGTGCTCAGCGCCACGCTCACCTTCCTGATCACGGCCGCGGTGGTGTACTTCCTGATGGTGCTGCCGATGGCCAAATACCTGGCGAGGAAGGCGGCCCGGGAGAAGGAGCTGCGCGGCGACGGGGACAGCGTGGAGGTCACCGAGCTGGACGTGCTGAAGGACATCCGCGACGCGCTCGCCCGCCGGGACGGCGAGACCGCCGGCCCGGCGGGCCGTACCCCGTAGCGGGGCGGCCACGACGGCTCAGAGGTGGTGCGGCGGCTTCTCGTCGAGGAAGCGGACCAGGTCCTCGGCCGCGCCGTCGCCGTCCGGAGCCCGCTCGCCCCACCCACGGTCCGTGTCGTCCGCGGACTGCTGGTCCAGCGGATCGTCGAAGACCAGCGCGGGCCGCTTCCGGGGTCCGGGCTGGTTCTCCGCGGCTCGCGGCCCGGAGGCGGGGGCGGTACTCATGCGTCCAGCGTACGCCGCGCGACGCGGGCCGTGCGGGCGGGCCCCGTCCGCCCGCGCCTACCGGGCGGTGGCCTCGGGGAGGGCGGCGGCCTTCCCGTACCGGGGTGGTTGATGATCGGCGTGGAGCCGTCGA
>JAAXOU010000521.1 GCA_012396115.1 Streptomyces somaliensis DSM 40738
GGCCCGGCCGGGGCCGGGCGGGGACGCGAGCGGGGGAGCACCGGGAGCGCGGCCCGGCGCCGGGGTGCGTGCGGCGGGCGCGGTACGTGCGGGTGCCGGTACGCGCGGGTGCCAGCGGACGGGACGGGTGCGCAGGGGTGAGTACCCCTCAGGGGCGTCGCCGCGAACGGGCACGAGGCACCAACGTGACGCTCATACTCTTGGCGTTCACGTGCTCCTGTCAAGGGCCGTCCGGCGGCGGCGGGCGGGAACGGAACGGTACCGGCCCGGTAGCCCGGACCCTCAGGCTCGTTACCGCTGCCGTCACACGCCTGCGGAGGATGCCCCATGTCATGTGCCTCTGTCCCCGCCCACGGTACGAGCGCGCGGACGACCCGCCGGCGGATCACCGGGAACCTGGCGGCCCTCGGGGAGCTGTACGACGAACTCACCCACTCCCTGGCCCCGGCCCGGCCCCCGCGGGGGGCGGCCGGGAGGGTCCGGGAGCGCGGCGCCCCGGGCATCCCGCTCGACGGGCGCGCCGTCGATGTCAGGGACCGCATCCGCGGGGTGCTGACGAGCTGGGCCGCCGTGGTCCGGGAGGGCCGGGGCGTACCGGCCCCGGCCCGCGACACCGTCGCCCTGCTGGCCTTCCTCGGCCGCCACTCCGGATGGCTGGCCGGCCACGAGGCGGCCGGGGACCTGGTGGCCGAGACCGACGAACTGGTCGGGGCCGCCTGGGGCGTGCTCTCCGGGCACACCGACCGGCACACGGTGCTCGGGCCGTGCGTGCGGCCCGGCTGCCGGGGCACGCTCGTCGCGCGCCTCGGCCCCGGCACGGCGCCCCCGCCGTCCGGCCGGGCCGCCATCACCTGCACCGTCGAGCGCGGGCACACCTGGGCACCGGAGCTGTGGCACACGCTGCGCGAGGCGCCGCCGCGCGCCGGGCGCGGCACGGCCGGGCTGACCGCGCAGGACATCGCCGCCGGCTGGCGCATCGCCTCCGGCACGGTGTACTGGCTGGCCAACACCCACCGGTGGCGGCGCCGCAGGAACGGCCGCCGGGTCTACTACGACCGCGACGACGTCCTCGCCACCATGCGCGCCCGGGCCGCCGCCCCCGCGCAGGCGGCTCCCTGAGGCCCGCC
>JAAXOU010000522.1 GCA_012396115.1 Streptomyces somaliensis DSM 40738
CCGCCCACCGTGCCGCCCGCGCCTCCCCACGCCCCGGCGCCCGCCCCGGCGGTGGAGGACCCCGAGCGGTCCGTGGCGCACGACGCCCCGCACGGGGACTTCGCGCCCGTGGCGCCCGCCCCCGGGGCCGTCGACGACGGGGTGCGCTGCGTGGCCTGCCGGACCGGGCGGGTCGCGGCGGACGGGTACTGCGGGAACTGCGGCCACGAGCAGCCGCGGGAGCGGGACCACGTGGAGCGGGAGGTGGGGCGCGCCGTCGCCGCCGTCAGCGACCGGGGGCTTCGGCACCACCGCAACGAGGACGCGTTCGCCGTGTCGACCGCTCCCCTGCCGGACGGTTCGGCCGCCGTCGTCGCGGTCGTCTGCGACGGGGTGTCCTCCGCGTCCCGCCCCGACGACGCCTCCGCCGCCGCGGCCCGCGCCGCCGACGCCTCCCTCCGGGCCGCCCTCCCCCTCGGCGCCGACCCCCGGCGGGCGATGCACGAGGCCGTCGTCGCCGCGGCCGACGCGGTCGACGCCCTCGCCGACGAACCGCCCGGCGAGGGTTCCGGCGGTTCCGGGTACGACGCGTACCGCCACCGCAACGCCCCCGCCTGCACCCTCGTGGGCGCCGTCGCCGCGGGCGGCCTCCTCGTGGTCGGCTGGGTCGGCGACAGCCGGGCCTACTGGGTGCCCGACGACCGTTCCCTCCCGGCGGCCCGGCTCACCGAGGACGACTCGTGGGCCGCGCAGATGGTCGCGGCGGGCCTGATGAGCGAGGCCGAGGCGTACGCGGACGAACGCGCCCACGCCATCACCGGCTGGCTCGGCGCCGACGCCCACGAAGTGGAGCCGCACACGGCCGTGTTCAGACCGGAGCGTCCCGGTGTGGTCGTCGTCTGCACGGACGGCCTGTGGAACTACGCCGAGGCCGCCGAGGAGATGGCGCGCGTCCTGCCCACCGACGCCGCCGCGCGCCCCCTGCACTGCGCGCGCGTCCTGGTCGGGCACGCCCTCGACGGCGGCGGCCACGACAACGTGACGGTGGCGGTGGTCCCGTTCGCCGTACCGGGGGCGGGGACGGCACCGGCCTGACCGGGGCACGGGCCGGGACGGGGACACGGGCCGGGACCGGCGCCGGGGCCCCGCACGGGCGCCGCGGACGGCCGGTGCGGCGGTCCCGCCC
>JAAXOU010000523.1 GCA_012396115.1 Streptomyces somaliensis DSM 40738
ACGGCGCGGCGGGTGCCGGCGCGACCGGTGCCGCCGGCACGGCGAATGCCGGCACAACGGACGCCGGCACGGCGGACGCCGGGGCGCCGCGGAAGTCCTGACCGCACCCCCGCCGCGTGAGGAGCGGCCGCCGGGACCCGAGGGTCCCCGGCGGCCGCTCCGCCGTCCCCGAGGTGTGGCGACCCTTACTAAGTAAAGCCTGCCTTGCTGGCACACCCCTTACATCGAGCGTATTTTCGAGGATGATCGAGGGAAGGCGCGGGTCGGCCCGCGTGGAGCGAGGGAGAACCATGTCCGTCACCGAGGCCGCACTGCACGTCGCCCACCGCGACAACCACACGCACCGCGACGTGAACGGCGGCTGGCTCCGCCCGGCGGTGTTCGGCGCGATGGACGGACTGGTCTCCAACCTGGCGCTGATGACCGGTGTGGCGGGCGGCTCGGCCTCGCAGCAGGTCCTCGTCGTCACCGGTCTGGCCGGTCTCGCCGCCGGCGCGTTCTCCATGGCGGCCGGCGAGTACGCCTCCGTCGCCTCGCAGCGGGAGCTGGTCGAGGCCGAACTGGACGTCGAGCGGCGGGAGCTGCGCAGGCACCCCGCGGACGAGATGGAGGAACTGGCCGCGCTGTACGCGGCGCGCGGCGTCGAGCCCCGGCTCGCCCGCGAGGTGGCCGCGCAGCTGTCCCGCGACCCGGAGCGGGCGCTGGAGATCCACGCCCGCGAGGAACTCGGAGTCGACCCGGACGACCTGCCGTCGCCGCTGGTCGCCGCCGCCTCGTCGTTCGGCTCGTTCGCGCTGGGCGCGCTGCTGCCGGTCCTGCCGTACCTGCTGGGCGCGACCGCGCTGTGGCCCGCGGTGCTGCTCGCGCTCGCCGGGCTGTTCGCCTGCGGGGCACTCGTCGCGCGGGTGACGGCGCGCGGTTGGTGGTACAGCGGGCTGCGGCAGCTGGCCCTCGGCGGTGCGGCGGCGGCCGTGACGTACGCGCTGGGGGGCTTCCTCGGCGCGGGGGAGTGGGTCCACGTCCACCTGGGCCTGTTCGGCAGGGTCGCCTTCGGCGGCGCCCCCGTGCCGCCGCCCGCCGACACGGTCCGGCTGCGGCTGGCCAGCGCCGAGGCCTACGCCGA
>JAAXOU010000524.1 GCA_012396115.1 Streptomyces somaliensis DSM 40738
CTGTTGTCGCCACCACTCGCGTTCGTCCTCGGTGGGCGGTACGTAGTCGAGGGCGGAGTGGAGCCGCTCCTCGTTGTACCAGGTGACCCATTGGGAGATCGCCCGCTCGACCTGGTCAACGTCCCGCCACGGTCCTTGCATCTCGATCAGCTCGGCCTTGAAGGTGCCGTTCAGCGCCTCGGCCATCGCGTTGTCGTAGCTGTCCGCGACCGAGCCGACCGAGGCTGAAACCCCGATCTCGGACAGCCTCTCGGTATACCGAATCGATACGTATTGCGACCCGCGGTCGCTGTGATGAACGAGTCCGGAGCCCTTCTTGATCTTCCGTCTCCACAACGCCATTTCCAGTGCGTCCAACGGCAGGTCGGTCCGCATGTGGTTCGCGACCTGCCAGCCGACAATCATCCGCGGATACACGTCCAGGACGAACGCCACGTACGCCCAGCCGGACCAGGTGCGCGCATACGTCATGTCCGCCACCCACAGCTGATCCGGCCGCGAGGTCGTGAAGTCACGGTCGACCAGGTCTGGCGGCCTGGGCGCCGACGGCTCCGGAACGGTGGTCCGTCGCCGCTGACCGCGGATGACGCCCTTCAGGCCCAGCTCGCCCATCAACCGCTCGACGGTGCAGCGGGCCACCTGCACACCCTTGCGCTTGAGCGCGCGGGTGGTCCGACGGACCCCGTAGGTGCCGCCGGACTCGGCATGGACCTGTTCTATCAGCGGCATGAGCTGCTCGTCGCGCAGCCGGCGTGCCGACTTCGGCCGCTTCTTGCGCGCGTAGTACGCCGACTCCGACAGTCCCAGCACCCGGCAGGCGAACCCGACCCTGAGGCCCTTGTCCTTGAGGTGCTCGATCACCTGGCCGGCCTCGTCCGGGGACGGTCGAGTTCCGCCGCGAAAAACGCGCTCGCGGCTTTAAGGATTTCGTTCGCCCGCCTCAACTCCGCGTTTTCCCGGCGAAGTCGCCTCAGTTCTTCCTGTTCGGCGGTGGTCAGCCGGTCGTCGCGCTCACCGGTGTCCGCCTCGGCTTGGCGGACCCAGCCGCGCAGGGCCTCCTTGTGGATGCCCAGGTCCTTCGCGACGTGCGCGATCGGACGGCCGGTGGTGCGGACC
>JAAXOU010000525.1 GCA_012396115.1 Streptomyces somaliensis DSM 40738
CCCGGCGGCCGGGCGCCCGGTCGACGTGCGGGGCGAGGACCGGGTCGGCGCGCAGCTGCTCGTCGACGGCGACCGGGTCGGCGTCGAGGTCGAGGAGCCAGCGGCAGCGGCTGATGGCGTGGGCCAGGTCACGCGGGTCGGTGAGGTGGAGGCGGCAGGCGATGTGACCGGCGGCCGGGGCGAGGGCGGCGATGCCGTGCCCGTACGGCAGGGCGAGGGTGCGCCGGTAGGCGCCGTCGCGCCATTCCTCGACGCCGGGGACGGCGGTCGCGGCGAGGTGGCCGAAGAGGTTGGAGGGGTTCAGCGGCGTGCGGTACGGCAGCCGCAGGGCGATCACGCCGGGGGTGGGCGCCGGGGCGCCGCGGCTGCCGGCGGCGCGGGCGCGCAGCTCGGTCGGGGCGAGGGCGAACACCTCGCGGACGGTGTCGTTGAAGGCGCGCACGGAGGAGAAACCGGCGGCGAACGCCACGTCGGCCATGGGCAGTGCGGTGGTCTCGATGAGCACCCGGGCCGTCTGGGCGCGCTGGGCGCGGGCGAGGGCGAGGGGTCCGGCGCCGAGTTCGGCGAGGAGCTGGCGTTCGATCTGGCGGGTCGAGTAGCCGAGCCGGGCGGCGAGTCCGGGCACGCCCTCGCGGTCGACGACGCCGTCGCGGATGAGCCGCATGGCGCGGGCGACGACGTCGGCGCGGACGTCCCACTCCGGGGAGCCGGGGCTCGTGTCGGGGCGGCACCGCTTGCAGGCCCGGAAGCCGGCCTGCTGGCAGGCGGCGGCGCTCGGGTAGAAGACCATGTTCCGCGGCTTGGGCGGGACGACCGGGCAGCTGGGGCGGCAGTAGATGCGGGTGGTCAGGACGGCGGTGAAGAACCAGCCGTCGAAGCGCGCGTCCTTCGACCGGACGGCCCGCACGCAGCGCTCGGTGTCGGTGTGCATGCCCCCAGCATGGTCCAGGGGGCGGGCCCGCGCTGGCGGGAATCCGACATGAACCTGGCCCTGCCTGGGGGCGGGCGCCGTGGATCGCGGCCCGCGCCCGTGACGGCGGCCGCCCGGTCGGGTGGCTGCGGGCGGCCGGCGCGGGGGCCGGG
>JAAXOU010000526.1 GCA_012396115.1 Streptomyces somaliensis DSM 40738
GGGCGCGTACGGGCCCGGCCGCCGGGGCGTGCGCCCGGGGGCATGTACGGACCCGGCCGCCGGGGCCTGCACGGCGGTCCTGGCGGAGCGGTCCGGTGCGGGCCGTCCGAGCGGTCCGAGCCGTCCGGGCGGTCAGAGCGCGGCGATGTCGCGCGGCGTCATGCGCGGGGCGCGGCGGGGCGGAATGCGGCCGCTGAGCAGGATCAGCCGGGCCGCGCGGTGCCGCTGCCCGGCGTACGGCTCCAGCAGCTCCAGCATCCGCGCGTCGTCCGCGTCGCGGCGGCCGGCCAGCGCGTGGCCGACGATGCCGGGCAGGTGGTAGTCGCCGGTGGTCACCGCGTCGGGCGCGCCGTTGCTGCGCTGGACCGTCTCGGCGGACGTCCACGGGCCGACGCCGGGGACCAGTTCCAGCCGGCGCCGGGCCTCCTCGGGCGCCATGCCGGCCGCCTCCTCCAGGCGCGGGGCGACCCGCACGGCGCGGAGCACGGTCGCCGAGCGCTTGCCGTCGACCCCCGCGCGGTGCCACTCCCAGGACGGGATCAGCGCCCACGTGCGGGGCTCCGGCACCACGGAGAGGCGGAGTCCGGCGGGGGCGCCGGGCGCGGGGTCGCCGTACCCGCGCACGAGCAGCCGCCACGCGCGGTACGCCTCGTCCGTGGTGACCTTCTGCTCCAGGATCGACGGGACCAGCGACTCCAGCACCAGTCCGGTGCGCACCAGCCGCAGCCCGGCGCGGCGCCGCCGGGTCAGGGCGAGGAGCCGGTGGCGGGGCGTGAACGCGTCCGGGTCGTCCTCCTGCCCGAGCAGGACGGGGAGCCGGTCGAGGAGCCACTCCGCGCCGCTCCCCCACGCCTCGGCCTCGACGGTGCCGCCCTGCGCGGCGACCCTCAGCGTGCCGGGGCCCGCGGGGGTGCGGCAGGTCCGCCAGAACGCCCCGTCGGGGGTGGCCCGGAAGGTGGGGTCGGCGGGACCGCGCCGCAGCGGGGCCAGGGTGAGCGCGAGGTCCAGCGGCCACGGCGGCACCCAGAGGCGCGTCAACGATCGCCACACTCGCCACGCCGAGTGATAATCGCCCCGAGGGGGGTTTGACGTGTC
>JAAXOU010000527.1 GCA_012396115.1 Streptomyces somaliensis DSM 40738
GGACCGCCTCTCCGCGCGGCGGGGCCGGGTGTCCGGGAGCCGGGCGTCCGGGTGCCGGGAAGGGCGCCCCCGGCACCGCACCCGACACGCCGGGCGCCGCCGGGTGAGGGGGCGACGGGCGGCGGCCCGCCGTTCCTGGTTCCCTGTGACTGCGTTGTCTTTGTTGTCCGCGCCATCTGCATGGTCCGCGACGAACCGTACGAGCCGCGGGCGCGCGGTCGCCCGCCCAGCGCGGGGCGGGCCCGGCCGCGCGCCCCGAGGACAGGAGGCCTGCATGACCACCGTCGGACTTCTCCGCCCGGAAGGTCACCCGGAGGACGACTACCGCCGTATCGAGACGCTGCTGGACGGCGACATCCGCGTCGACCCCGTCGTGTACGGGGGGCCCGGCGCGGACCCGGGGGTGCTCGCGGCCGGGGCGGAGCGGCTGCGGCTGGCCGGCACCGACGCGGTGGTGTGGGCGTCGGCGGGCGAGTCGTTCGCCCAGGGCTGGGAGGCGGCGCGCGAGCGGGCCAGGTCGCTCGCGCTGGCGGCGGGCATCCCGGCGTCCAGTACGGCGATCGGCTTCGCGCACGCGGTGCGGGCGGTGGACGCGGCCCGGGTGGTGGTGGCCGGTGCGCGGGCCGGGGAACTCGCGGCGGCGGCCCGGTTCCTGGGCGAGGCCGGGATCGAGGTCGTGGGGGAGTGGCGGGCGGACGGCCGGCTGCCGCTGCCCGAGCTGGTGCGGGCCGCCGACGACCCGCGCGCGGACGCGGTGCTCGTCCCGGACACGGCCGTGCCGACCGCCGCGGAGGTGCCGGAGGCGGAGGCGGCGGTCGGGAAGCCGGTGCTGACCGGGACGCTGGTCACCGTGTGGGAGGGGCTGCGGCTCGCGGAGCGGCACGGGGCGTGGGCGGACGAGTTGGGCGCGCTGTTCGTCCGGCGGAGCCCGCGGGACGTGTGGGAGCCCGGGGAATGACCGGACGCGCCCTCCCGCCGGCCGGCGGGGCGGGGGAGCCGGGTACGGCAGGCCCCGCGGGTGGGC
>JAAXOU010000528.1 GCA_012396115.1 Streptomyces somaliensis DSM 40738
CGCACCGGCGGCCGGCGCCGCCCCCCGCCGCCGAGGGCGGGAGGCCACCGGCGGCGGGGCGGGCCGTGCGCCCGTGCGGGGGCTCCGCGACCTTGACACCCCGCCGTGCCCCACTGCTCCCCTCCGTGCGCCCGCCCGTCGGCTCCCCGCGCGCGTGGCACGGGGAGGGCGGGGGCATGGATCCCCGTGAGCCTGTTCGAAGCAAGGGCCGACGACGTGGGTGGGGGCTATGAGTGGGCGTCAGACGGGGGTCGGGCCCATGGTGGCCGGGCGGGACCGGGACACTTCCGGCGTGATGCGCCTGTGCCGGCGGATCGGGGCCGGGGACCTGGCCGCGGTCGCCGCGATCAGGGGCGCGCTGCGGGAGCTGTGGGGCCACCGGGTCGCCGAGGACCCGGCGTGCACGGCGGAGCTGCTCGCCAGCGAACTCGTGACCAACGCGCTGGTCCACACGGAGCACGGCGCGGTCGTCACCGCGACGCTCGCCGGCGACGTACTGCGGGTGGAGGTGCGGGACTTCGCTCCCGAACCCCCCGACCCGCACCTGCCGGTGACGGACGACGGCACGCACGGCAGGGGGCTGCTCCTGGTGCAGGCGCTGGCCGACGAGTGGGGGGTGCGGGTGCAGGGCGCAGGCAAGGCCGTGTGGTTCGAGCTCCTCGGCGTGAAGCCGGCCGGCTGAGACGCCGACGGGCCCGCCGCGCGGAGCGGACGGGCCCGCCGGGATGCCGGCCGTCACCTCAACCGAACTGCTGCTCCAGGTTCTTGAGCTTCCGCTCCAGGGAGTCCAGGCGGGGCAGCGCCTGGGTGTCGTCCTCAGCCGTCAGGTCGACCGTACGCGTCCCGGGCGCCGCCACGGCCTGCAGGGAGGGCCGGGAAGGGTGCGGCGGTTGCCCCGCTTCCGCTATGGCGGGCTCCGCGGCGGGCGCGCCCACCGCGGCCGGGGCGGGGGCCGGCGGCGGGGCGGACGCCCTCGGCGGTGCCGGAGCGCCAGTCGGCGCGGGTGGTCCAGAAGCGGT
>JAAXOU010000529.1 GCA_012396115.1 Streptomyces somaliensis DSM 40738
GGCGCGCCCCGACTTCACGGCCCTGGCCCGGTCCGACGGCCTCCGCGGCTCCGGCGCCGGAGCCGTCCCCGAGCGCCGCCCGCCCGGCCGGGCCGAGCACGGCGCAGCGGCTGACCGATCTGGTCAACGCCCGGCGGGCGGAGGTCGGCTGCGCCCCGCTGCGCCTGGACCCCCGGCTGACGGCGGCGGCCCGGGCCCATGCGCGCGACATGGTGGAGCGGCACTACTTCGCCCACGCCGACCCGGAGGGCCGGCAGGCGGACGCGCGGATGTCCGACGCCGGGTACGACGCGGTCGCGTGGGCCGAGAACCTGCACCGGGGCCCCCGGGACGCGGAGGCGGTCGTCGACGACTGGATGGACGGTTCCTACCACCAGCGGAACATGCTCGGCTGCCGCTACCGGGACACCGGCGTGGCGGCGGTGCCGGGACCGGGGGGCACGGTGTGGGTGCAGACCCTGGCCGGCCCGGCGTGAGCGGCGGTGCGGCGCGCTAGCGGGCGGCACCGAAGTCCTGCACCCACCACGGGCCGTTGGGGCGGAGGGTCACGCCCACGCCGATGTCCCGGAAGGCGCAGTTGAGGATGTTCGCGCGGTGGCCGGGGCTCTTCATCCAGTCGCGCACGGCGGTGTCCGGGTCCTCGGGGCCGCGGTGGATGTTCTCCGCCCAGGTGCTCCCTCGGTAGTCGGCGGCCTCGATCCGGTCGCCCGCGCTGCGCCCCTCGGGGGTGTCGTGGGCGTAGTAGTCGCGGGAGGCCATGTCGTCGGCGTGGCCCCGGGCGGCCCTCTGGAGACGGGCGTCGACCCGGAGGGCGGGGCAGCCGGCCTCCGCGCGCTCGGCGTTGACGAGGTCGACGACGCGGCGCGCGTGGTCGGCGGCCGTCCCACCGGTCCGGTCGGTGCGGGCCCGGTGCGGGTCCGTGCCGTCCCGGTGCGGGTCCGTGCCGTCCCGGCGCGCGACGGGCCCGCCGGAGGGGCGCTCCCGGGTGCCGGCGCCGGTGCGCCGGTCCGGCGGGGCCGGGGTGGTCCTCGCCGGGGTGGGGGTGGGTCGGGC
>JAAXOU010000053.1 GCA_012396115.1 Streptomyces somaliensis DSM 40738
CCGCACGTCGGCCCCGGCGCGCAGGGCGGCCCGCGCCACCAGGGCGTCGACGCGCCGCGCGGTCCCCCCGGCGTCGGCGGCCTCCGTGCCGTCGAGGGGCAGGAGCACCGTGCCGCCGCCGGTGTCCAGCGCGACCAGGGTGTGCTCCGGCGCCCACTCCTGCAACGCGCCGGTCAGCCGCCGCAGTTTGCGGCGGGCGGCGATCCGCGCGCCGGCGTCCTCGCCCCGCTCGTCGGGGTGGGCCGAGACCGCCAGGGCCAGGACGACGTACGCCTCGGCCAGGCGCAGCCCGCCGGCCTCGGCGCCCGGCGTCCGGCCCTCCAGCAGGGCCGCCAGGACGGAGCGCCGCCCGGCCTGCTCCTGACCGGACATCTGCAGCCGCTCGTGCACGTACGCGCCGACGACCGTCTCGGTCAGGACGCGGAGGTGGTCCAGGAGCAGCACGGTCGCCTCGACGAGGTCCGGCAGTTCCTCCGGCCCGGCCCCGGCCGTCACCCGTCTCCACACCACCCGCATCCCCACGTGGTAGGCGGAGAAGACGTGTTCGACGGGTACGCCCTCCTCGGCCCGCTGCACCGCGGACGCGGCCAGTTCGCGCAGTCTGCTCCCCTCCGGGGGGCGGCGGCGCCGCAGGACGTCGGCGAACAGCACCAAGTTGTGCCGGACCACCTCCGTGATGTCCCCGGCCAGTTGCTCCCGGGGGAGCATCCGGTAGTAGGGCACCTCTTCCAGCAGGCGCGCCTTGACCTCCTCGACGAGCGCCGCGCGCTCCCGCAGCAGCCGCTCGGCGAGCACGTCGCCGCCGATGGTGAGCGGCGGGCGGACGGCACCGTCCGCCGGTGGAGGAGTCGGCATGTTCTTCCTCTCGTCGCCGCGGCACGAACTGTTCCGCTTCACAAAGCACCGGCCGGAATTTCAGGCACGACGCCATGACCGAGGGCCTTCCCCGGCTGGGGCGTTGCGCCTACGGTGCAGGTTACCTCCGGGTAAGTCACCTGGTTCCGCTTCCACCCCAAGGGAAGGACCCCCACATGCCGGGAACCCCGACCGGCCGACCGCGCCGCACGGCCCTCGCCACCGCCGTCGCCGCGGCCGCCTGCACCGCCCTGCTGACGCCCGTCGCCCCCGCCTCGGCGGCCGAACTCGACCGCTACGTCGGCATGGGCGACTCCTACTCCTCCGGGAACGGCGCCTTCAGCACCAACCTGAACTCCGCCTGCGGCCGCAACACCTACGCCTACCCCTACCTGGTCGCGCGGAGCCGGCCGAACACCTCGCTGGACTTCGTCGCCTGCCAGGGCGCCACCACCGAGGACGTACCCGGCCAGGCGAGGGCGCTCAGCGCGGACACCGACTACGTGTCGATCACCATCGGCGGCAACGACGTCGGCTTCGCCAACCTGATCGTCAACTGCGCCGGCAGCTGGAGCCCCACCTGCGACAGCGCGATCGACAACGCCAACAACCGGATCAGGAACGAGCTCCCCGCCAAGCTCGACAAGGCGTACGCCACCATCCGCGCGGGCGCCCCGAACGCCACCGTCGTCGTCCTCGGCTACGGCCGCGTCTTCGGCCAGGACCTCAGCTGCCCGGCGGCCGCGGGCGCCTCCCCGGACAAGGCCGCCAAGCTGAACGCCGTCGCCGACAACCTGGACGCGGTCACCAGGAACCGGGCCGAAGCGGCCGGGTTCGTCTACAAGAGCTCCATACGCTCCTTCACCGGCCACGACGTCTGCGCCGCCGACCCGTGGATCAACGGCGCGACCTGGAGCGTCGGCGACTCCTACCACCCCACCCGCAGCGGTTACGCGAACGGCTTCGCCCCGGCCGTCCGCGCGGTCATCGGCTGACCGCACCCCGGACGGCCCGGACGGCCCCGCACCACCCGGTGCGGGGCCGTCCGCGGTCCGGGCCGCGGACCGCCGGCCCCCGCGGCGTCACGCGGGCACGGGAAGGCCCGGCCCCGTGCGGGGGGCGTCGGGGAAACTGAGGGTCCGGTAGACCGCCACGCCTCCCGCCAGGTGCGTGCACGCCCGCGCCGCCGCGGTGGCCCGGTGCGGGTACGCGGGGTCGGCGGCGTCCAGCAGCACGCCGAGCGCCGTGCCGCTGTGGCCGACGGCGACACCCAGCCCGCCGACGTCCCGGCAGATCTCGCACATGTGCTCAAGCGACCACTTGTGCCGCAGGGACTGGTTCATCAGCGCGCTCCGGGTCGCGATCCTGCCCACCTCCGCCAGGTCGCGGGAGCGTACGGCGCCGGTGAGCCGGTCCAGCAGGCGCGCGTACTCGTGCCGGTCGGCCGCCGTGAACGGTTTGGGGACGCGGTTGAAGTCCACCGTGTCGACCGCACCGCCCTCGTCGATGCCCACCACGGCCATGGCCGGCAGGGACCCCAGGACCGCGCGCAGCCGCACGCTGCGGTGGTGGAAGGCGACGATGCCCGGGTAGAGCACGCCGTCGGTGGGCTCGATGCGGGCCAGGAACCGTTCGATCCGGGGGGCCGGCATCGCCAGGCCCAGGGCCCGTCCCACCGCCCGCGCGGTCGCGACCAGATCGGCCGAGGAACTGGCCAGCCCCTTGCCCTCCGGGATGAGGCTGTGGACGGTCAGCTCCCCGCCGACCGGCCGCGGAGCCCCCTCCTCGACGATCATGCGGGCCAGGCGCCGGGCCTTCCGCTTCCAGGCCGGCCGGACCACCACGTCGTCCAGGTCCGGATCGAGCCGGAAGGCCGCCCTCGTCCAGCGGGCGACGGGCAGCGTGACCAGGAAGTCCCCGTCCTCCTCCGGCAGCGCGCCCTGGAGCAGCTCACCGAAGGTGCCGAAGGCGGTGCCCACTCCGGTCGCCCCCGGTTCCCCCGGCGGCGGGCAGGGGTGCGATCCGGCCTTCTGAGGCAGCTTCACGGGACCCCTTCTTGTCAGAGCACGCAATGAATCCGATAATCGTTTTTATCTGAGCTCGACAGGAGTGGGCAAGCCGGGGCCGTCGCACCGGCCCGCGGTCGCACGCCCCCCGGCGCCGGCGGGGAGCCCGCGACCGGCCGGCGGGGCCGTGCCGGACGCGCTCGTCCCGGTGCATCCCGGTACATCCCGGTACATCACGGTATCCGGTGCATCCCGGCGTCCCGGTACGTCCCGGCGTCCCGGCCGGGGCGCGGCGGCGACCGCTTCGCCGCGCACGTACGTCCTCCGGTGCCGCAGCGCCCGCTCCGGACGGTGGCCGCACGCACGGAGGCCCCGTGACGAATCGATCCGTCACGGGGCCTCGGGCACGGCGGGCGGTGGTGTCGGCCTCCGGCCCCGATCCGCTAGCCGCAGTTGCCGCTGCACGAGCAGGAGCCGCCCGACTGGCAGCCGCAGCTGCAGCCGGAACCGCACCCGCAGGCGCCGAGCAGGGGCAGGTGAATCGTTTCGACGGGGGCGTCGTACTCGAACCGGGTCTTCGGGGAATCTGCCATGGCTTCCTCCTCAGCGGGGACCTGTGTCGCCTCGTCCCATTGCACGCCCGCCAGTGAGGGCGCATCAACGGCGCACGGAGGCGCCCTCTCGTCCTCGCGCCTCCCGCGCACCACCGGACGCCCCCAGCCCCCGGGGCACCACCCCGGCGCGTCGGGAGGGCCTCACGCCCCCTCGACCGGCGCCTCCGGCTGCTGGATCTCGTCCGCGTGCTCGCCCGTCACCAGGTAGACCACCCGCTTCGCCACCGACACCGCGTGGTCCGCGAAGCGCTCGTAGTAGCGGCCCAGCAGGGTGACGTCGACGGCCGTCTCGATGCCGTGCCTCCAGCGGTCGTCCATCAGGTGCTGGAACAGCGCCCGGTGCAGCAGGTCCATGGCGTCGTCGTCCTGCTCCAGCTGGAGCGCCAGGTCGACGTCCTTGGTGATGATGACCTCCGCCGCCTTGGCCATCAGGCGCTGCGCGAGCTGGCCCATCTCCAGGATCGTGGCGTGCAGGTCGCGCGGGACCGCGCGGTCCGGGAAGCGCAGCCTGGCCAGCTTCGCCACGTGCTGCGCCAGGTCGCCGGAGCGCTCCAGATCGGCGCTCATGCGCAGCGAGGTGACGACGATCCGCAGGTCCGTCGCCACCGGCTGCTGGCGGGCCAGCAGCGCTATCGCGCGGGCCTCCAGGTCGTGCTGGAGGTCGTCGATCTTCTGGTCGGCGGCGATCACCGCCTCCGCCAGTTTGAGATCCGCGTCGAGCATCGCCGTCGTGGCGCGTCCGATCGCCGACCCGACCAGTCGGGCCATCTCGACCAGTGCCTCGCCGATCGAGTCCAGTTCCTCGTGGTACGCGTCCCGCATGGATGTCCCTCTCTCACTACGCTCTCGGGGTCCCGATGGGGCTGGGGAGTGTTCGGACCCCACGTTCCCACGGTCACGGGGCGACGCGTCCGGGGCCTCCCCCTCAAGTGAACCGCCACCTCCTCCTCGGTGAATTCTGGGCGACGACTGTTCGATCAGCCGCTCGAACGGCTGGGAGTGCACCGCTGGCCGTGCCTAACCTGGACGCATGGACGTGAACGCGGCGGTCGCCGCAGTGGCAGCGATCGCCGGGTTGCTCACCGGTGCCATCGCGGTGCTCGCGTTCCGCTGGAGCGAGCGCGACCAGGTGAGGCCCACCCGCACGTCGCTGCACACGGACGCGGTCCTGCCCCCCGGCGTCGACACGGTCCTGTCCGTGCTGCGCTCCTCCGCCGTCGTGCTCGACGAGGGCGACTCGGTGGTGAAGGCCAGCTCCGCGGCGTACGCGCTCGGCCTGGTCCGCGGCGGGAAGCTGGCCGTGGAGCCGATGCTCCAGATGGCCCGCGACACCCGGCGCGACGGCGAGATACGGCAGGTGGAACTGGATCTGCCGCGGCGCGGTACGGGCCGGGGCGAGGCCCTCGCCGTCTCCGCGCGCGTGGCGCCGCTCGGCTCCCGGCTGGTGCTCCTCCTCGTCGAGGACCTGACCGAGGCCCGCCGCATCGAGGCGGTGCGCCGCGACTTCGTCGCGAACGTCAGCCACGAGCTGAAGACGCCCGTCGGCGCCCTGTCCCTGCTGTCCGAGGCGGTCATGGACGCCGCCGACGACCCGGAGGCGGTGACCCGGTTCGCCGGCCGCATGCAGATCGAGGCGACCCGGCTGACCAACCTCGTCCAGGAGCTGATAGACCTCTCCCGGGTCCAGAACGACGACCCGCTGGAAGACGCCGAGCCCGTCTCCGTCGAGGAGCTGGTCGACGAGGCCGTCGACCGCTCCCGGCAGACGGCCACCACCAAGAACATCTCCATGGTCGCCGGGGGCACCGACGACCTGTGGATCTGGGGCCACCGGGGCCAGCTCGCCGCGGCCCTCGGCAACCTCGTCGAGAACGCCGTCAACTACTCCCCGGCCCACACCCGCGTCGGCATCGCCGCCCGCCGCGTCACCGCTCCCGGCGGCGACCTCGTCGAGATCGCCGTCACCGACCAGGGGATCGGGATCCCCGACAAGGACAAGGAGCGCATCTTCGAGCGCTTCTACCGCGTCGACCCGGCCCGCTCGCGCGCCACCGGCGGCACGGGCCTCGGCCTGGCCATCGTCAAGCACGTGGCCGCCTCGCACGGCGGCGAGGTGACGGTGTGGTCCACCGAGGGCCAGGGCTCGACCTTCACCCTCCGGCTCCCGGAGGCGGGTGCGGGCCGCAACCGCCGTGCCCCCACCCCTGACACCACCAACGAACCGCTCACCGCCCCGGAGGTCCTCCCGTGACCCGAGTGCTTGTCGTCGAGGACGAGGAGTCCTTCAGCGACGCCCTGTCGTACATGCTCCGCAAGGAGGGATTCGAGGTAGCCGTCGCGACCACCGGGCCGGAGGGGCTCGACGAGTTCGAGCGCAACGGCGCCGACCTCGTCCTGCTCGACCTGATGCTCCCCGGGCTGCCCGGCACGGAGGTCTGCCGCCAGCTCCGCGGCCGGTCGAACGTACCGGTCATCATGGTCACCGCGAAGGACAGCGAGATCGACAAGGTGGTCGGCCTGGAGATAGGCGCCGACGACTACGTGACCAAGCCCTTCTCCTCGCGGGAGCTGGTCGCCCGCATCCGCGCGGTGCTGCGCCGCCGCGGCGAGCCGGAGGAGAGCGCCCCCGCGGCGCTGGAGGCGGGCCCGGTGCGGATGGACGTGGACCGGCACGTGGTGACGGTGGACGGCAGCAAGGTGGACCTGCCGCTGAAGGAGTTCGACCTGCTGGAGATGCTGCTGCGCAACGCGGGCCGCGTGCTGACGCGGATGCAGCTCATCGACCGGGTGTGGGGCGCCGACTACGTGGGCGACACCAAGACCCTCGACGTGCACGTGAAGCGGCTGCGCGCCAAGATCGAGCCGGACCCGGGCGCCCCGCGCTACCTGGTCACGGTCCGCGGCCTGGGCTACAAGTTCGAGCCGTAGGAAGGACGGGCCCGTCCCGTACGACGCGGACGGGCCGTCCGTACGACGTGAAGGGCGCCCCCCGGTGTGACCGGTGGGGCGCCCTTCACGTCGCCGCGGCCCCCGCGCGCACGCCGGGGGCCGCGGCGTCGGCCGTGCGTCAGTGGCCGCCGCCCGTGCCGTGGGCCGGCTCCGTCGGGGCGTCCGAACCGCCCGGGGAGGCGTGCGGCGCACCGGACGGGGAGCCCGACGGCGGGGTGGACGGGGAGCCCGAGGGCGAGGCGGCCGGGGACGAGGGCAGCGGGGTCGGCCCGAAGGTGTCGTAGTAGCTGCCGGTGGCGTGCACCAGCGCCCGGAGCTTCACGTCGCCCGTCTCGCTGAGCCGGAAGACGACGTCCTGGGCACCGCCCCTGGCGGACTCGTCGAGGCCCCGGACCACGGCGGAGGCGTTGCCCTTGCCGCCGAGGATCAGGGAGCCGCCGGCGGGGACGGTGAGGGGGCCGGTGCCCCCGGCGGGCTTCAGCTCGACCTTGGCGTCGGAGCCGGGGAGCTGGACGGCCTCCAGGGTCTCGGCCTTGGAACCGCCGTTGAAGAGGGTGGCGGAAACGACCGCCGGGCCCTCGGCGCCCTCGGCCGGGGTGATCAGGAGGGCGTTCAGCACCTCGATGTCACCGACGGTGGTGGTGGCGTTGTCCGGCTTGATCTGGAGGCTCTGTGCGTCATGACCCGCCCCGCACGCGGTGAGCGGGGCGAGGGAGATCATGAGGGCGGTGGCGGCGAGGGCGCCGCGTCGAAGGCTGCGGCTCACGGCGGCGGCAACTCCTAGACGTACGGACTGGAGGACGGGCACGGTCGGTGGAACGCGTGCGACCCTTCCGGACCGGCGGGAACCGGTCGGGAGACGGTCGGCAGGCCCAGGTTACCGACCCCGTGTCGCCGCCCCGCACCCGACCCGCCCTCTCCCCTCGGCGGCGCTCCAGCCGCCGGGTGCGGCGGCCTCGGGGCACCCCGCGGCGGCCGGCTTCCCGGCGCCGCGCGCATAACCGGCTTGATCAATTCTCCGGCGCTCACACATTCCCCACGGAAAAGCCACCCGCGCTCAATTCGGGAAAGCGGCTCGGCATCCACCCGTACGAGTGACCGACAACCGAACGGAGTATGGGAAGTGGACGCCTCCGAATCGGACAAAACGGGATGTTATCTCTCTGTGACGACCCTTCAGGTGGTCGTGTCCAGGGCGTTTCGACCCTCGCCCGCAGCCGCTCCGACCTGCGGATACCTGATCCCGAGGGGTTGCCGCAGCACGCCCGCAGCGCTGTTGTCAAGCCCCGAGATATGCTCTGACCTGCGGAAACGCCATTCAGAAGAGGCTGTATCCGTGTTACCCTGGATAGCCACGGAAGGGGTACCTGTCACATGACGTTCAAGGTTGGCGACACCGTGGTCTATCCCCATCACGGGGCCGCGCTGATCGAGGCCATCGAAACTCGTCAGATCAAAGGCGTGGACAAGACCTACTTGGTGCTCAAGGTCGCCCAGGGTGACTTGACGGTGCGTGTCCCGGCGGACAACGCGGAGTTCGTCGGCGTGCGCGACGTGGTCGGCCAGGACGGGCTGGACCGGGTCTTCGAGGTGCTGCGCGCACCGTACGCCGAGGAGCCCACGAACTGGTCCCGCCGCTACAAGGCGAACCTCGAGAAGCTCGCCTCCGGCGACGTGATCAAGGTGGCCGAAGTGGTGCGCGACCTGTGGCGCCGCGAGCGCGAGCGCGGTCTCTCCGCAGGGGAGAAGCGGATGCTCGCGAAGGCGCGCCAGATCCTCGTCAGCGAGCTCGCGCTCGCGGAGAACACCAACGAAGACAAGGCCGAGACCCTGCTCGACGAGGTCCTCGCGTCCTGACGCCGAAGCCCCCGGAGTCCCGGTGCGCCCGCGTCCGCGGGAAGGGGCGGCCCGACCGGGGCCGTGCGCACCGAGCGCCGGAGTGATCCGCCCCGTTCGCGGTACGTCCCCGTGCGGTGCGCCTCACGTGGGGGAAGTGGCGACCACCGTCGCGGTGCCCGATGACATGCTGTGGGACCACAGCTCCGTCGCCGGGCACCGCGGCATGTCCGCGTCCCTGCCGGGCCCCGGTCCCGACGGCCGGGCGACCCGCTCGACCGGCGTCACGGAAGGTCCGGTCGGAGGTCGCGCCCGCGCTGTGGCCATACCCATGTCGGCCGAGTAAACAAACCTGCCGGAGTGCAACCGATGTCAGACGCAGCACCTCCCGCCCGCACCGCGGCGGTCATCCCCGCCGCGGGCCGAGGAGTACGGCTCGGGCCGGGCGCCCCCAAGGCGCTCCGCGTACTGGGCGGCACCCCGATGCTGATCCACGCCGTGCGGGCCATGTCCGCCTCCCGCGCGGTGTCCCTGGTCGTCGTCGTCGCGCCGCCGGACGACGTCGCGGGCGTGCGGGTGCTCCTCGACGAGTACCCGGTGCCCGAGCGCACCGAGGTCCTCGTCGTCCCCGGCGGCGCCACCCGCCGGGAGTCGGTGCGGCGCGGTCTCGACGCCCTGCCCGACTCGGTCACCACCGTCCTCGTCCACGACGCCGCCCGTCCCCTCGTCCCGGTCGACACGGTCGACGCGGTCGTCGAGGCGGTACGGGTCGGGGGCGAGGCCGCCGTCGTCCCGGCCGTACCGCTCGCGGACACGGTCAAGGAGGTCGAAGCGGCCGCCGACGGCGCCCCCGAGCCCGTCCTCGGTACGCCGGAGCGGGCCCGGCTGCGCGCGGTGCAGACCCCCCAGGGATTCGATCGAGCCACTCTCGTGCGCGCCCACGCGGAGGTCGCCGGCGAGGTGACCGACGACGCGGGCATGGTCGAACGGCTCGGTGTCCGGGTCGTCGCCGTGCCCGGCCACGAGGAGGCGTTCAAGGTGACGCGGCCGCTGGACCTGGTGCTGGCGGAGGCCGTTCTGGCGCGCAGGAGGGTGAACGATGGGTTCTGAGGGCCCCCCGCTGCCGCTGGTCGGCATCGGTACGGACGTCCACGCCTTCGAGCGGGGCCGCGAGCTGTGGTGCGCGGGTCTGCTCTGGGAGGGCGAGGAGTACGGCCTGGCCGGGCACTCCGACGGCGACGTGGCCGCCCACGCGGCGTGCGACGCGCTGTTCTCCGCCGCCGGGCTCGGCGACCTCGGCGCGCACTTCGGCACGGATCGGCCCGAGTGGTCCGGCGCGTCCGGCGTCACCCTCCTCGCGGAGGCGGCGCGGATCGTCCGCGCGGAGGGGTACGAGATCGGCAACGTGGCCGTGCAGGTCGTCGGCGTGCGGCCGAAGATCGGCAAGCGCCGCGCCGAGGCGCAGGAGGCGCTGGCCGCGGCGGTGGGCGCACCGGTCTCCGTCTCCGGGACCACCACCGACGGACTCGGGCTGACCGGCCGGGCCGAGGGCCTGGCCGCCGTCGCCACCGCGCTGGTCGTGCGCCGGCCGTAGGACGCGGCCGGGTCCCCGGTCCCGCCCGGCCGGACGGGGCCGGAGACCCGGCCGTGCGCCCGCCGGCGCACGGTCCGGAGGCGTACCGGAGCGCCGGGGCGTCAGGCCGCGAGCTCGGTGCGGGACGTCTCCAGCCCGGGGGACGCGGTGGCGTCGGCCGACCGGGCCAGGAGGGCGTCGGCCGTCGCCAGGGCGTCCTCGATGCGGGTGGTGGCGGTGGCGACGCACAGCGTGTAGGTGACGTCGTCCAGCTGCCGCTCCAGTCCCGCCTCGCCGCGGCTGTGCGCGATGCGCAGGTCCGCGTAGCGGGCGAGCAGGGAACGCAGGTAGCGGGGATCGGGTGTCAGCACGGCGCAGACCTCCATCAATGGGCCGGGATCGCGCGCCTACCCCGTCTTCGATCAAGCATGTGCGGGAAGTGGGAATTCAAGACAAGGTGGTGCCGGAGTTTCGAACTGACGGGTGTGGGAAGCGGGGTCGCCCCACTACTCTGGACCGGTGACTATTCGGCTGTACGACACCAGCGCCCGGCAGGTCCGCGACTTCGCTCCCCTTGAGCCGGGGCGCGTCTCGATCTACCTGTGCGGCGCCACCGTGCAGGCGGCCCCCCACATCGGCCACATCAGATCCGGGTTGAACTTCGACATCATGCGCCGCTGGTTCGCCTACCGCGGCTACGAGGTCACGTTCATCCGCAACGTCACCGACATCGACGACAAGATCATCGCGAAGGCGGCCGACCAGGCCCGCCCGTGGTGGTCCATCGGGTACGAGAACGAGCGTGCGTTCAACGACGGCTACCGCGTCCTCGGATGCCTGCCGCCCACGTACGAGCCCCGTGCCACCGGGCACGTGCCCGAGATGGTCGAGATGATGCGCGGTCTGATCGAGCGGGGGCACGCCTACGAAGCGGAAGGCAACGTCTACTTCGACGTGCGGTCCTTCCCCGGCTACCTGGAACTGTCCCGGCAGGACCTGGACGACCTGCGCCAGCCCTCCGGCGACGGGGAGGTCGGCAAGCGCGACCCGCGGGACTTCGCCATGTGGAAGGCCGCCAAGCCCGGCGAGCCCAGCTGGGAGACCCCCTGGGGTCGTGGCCGGCCGGGCTGGCACCTGGAGTGCTCCGCCATGGCCCACAAGTACCTGGGCGGGGTCTTCGACGTCCACGGCGGCGGCCTGGACCTGGTCTTCCCCCACCACGAGAACGAGATCGCCCAGGCCAAGGCGTACGGCGACGAGTTCGCCCGGTACTGGGTGCACAACGCCTGGGTGACCATGAGCGGCGAGAAGATGTCGAAGTCGCTCGGCAACTCCGTCCTCGTCTCCGAGATGGTCAAGAAGTGGCGCCCCGTCGTCCTGCGCTACTACCTCGGCACCCCGCACTACCGGTCGATGATCGAGTACAGCGAGGAGGCCCTGCGCGAGGCGGACGCCGCGTACGCGCGGATCGAGGGCTTCATCCAGCGGGTCGTCGAGAAGGCCGACCGGGTGGTCGAGCCCGCGGCCGAGGTGCCGCCGGCGTTCGCTGAGGCCATGGACGACGACCTGGGGGTCCCGCAGGCGCTCGCGGTCATCCACAACACGGTCCGCCAGGGCAACAGCGCCCTCGCCGCCGACGACAAGGACACGGCCACCGCCCGCCTCTCGGAGGTCCGCGCGATGCTCGGCGTCCTCGGTCTGGACCCGCTCGACCCGCACTGGGCGGGCGAGGCGGGCGACGCCAAGAGCCTGCACGGCGTCGTCGACAGCCTCGTGCGGATGGTCCTCGACCAGCGGGAGGCGGCCCGCACCCGCAAGGACTGGGCCACCGCCGACGCGCTCCGCGACCAGCTCGGGCAGTCCGGCCTCACCGTCGAGGACGGTCCGGACGGCCCCCGCTGGACGCTCGGCGCCCGCTGAGGCACCCCTCGATGTGCCGCCCGGCCCCGCCGGGCGGCACACTTGCGTGTGTACGACCGTGGAGTTCGACGACAGACGGGTAGGTCATGGCCGGGAACAGCCAGCGCAGGAACCGCCGCACCAGCAACAAGAAGGGCGCGACGGTCGGCAGCGGTGGCAACCGGCGCCGTTCGCTCGAGGGCAAGGGCCCGACGCCGCCCGCGCACATGCGCAAGGGCCACGTGAAGAACCGCGTCGCCAACGCGAAGGCCAAGCAGGCCGCGCGCCGCCCCGTCGCCCGGCGCGGCGGCAAGGGCCAGTCCGAGATGGTCGTCGGCCGCAACCCGGTCTACGAGGCCCTGCGCGACGGCGTCCCCGCGACCACGCTCTACGTCCAGCAGTTCATCGACAACGACGAGCGGGTGCGCGACGCGCTCAAACTGGCGGCCGACCGCGGCGGCATCCACCTGATGGAGGCCCCGCGCGCCGAGCTCGACCGGATGACCGGCGGCCTGAACCACCAGGGCCTCGTCCTCCAGGTTCCGCCGTACGAGTACGCGCACCCGGAGGACCTGGCCGCCGCCGCGTACGACGAGGGCGAGGAGCCGTTGATCGTCGCCCTCGACGGCATCACCGACCCGCGCAACCTCGGCGCGATCGTCCGGTCCGTGTCGGCGTTCGGCGGGCACGGCGTCGTCGTCCCGGAGCGCCGCGCGGCCGGCATGACGGCGGGGGCGTGGAAGACCGCCGCCGGCACCGCCGCCCGCACCCCCGTCGCCCGGGCCACCAATCTGACGCGTGCCCTGGAGGCGTACCGGAAGGCCGGGCTGACGGTCGTCGGCCTCGCCGCCGAGGGCGAGACCGAGGTCGGCGACCTGGAGGCGCTGGAGGGCCCGGTCGTCATCGTCGTCGGCAGCGAGGGCAAGGGCCTGTCCCGGCTCGTCGGGGAGACCTGCGACCACCTCGTCCGCATCCCGATGCCGGGCGGCGCGGAGTCGCTGAACGCCGGTGTCGCCGCCGGTGTGGTGCTGTACGAGGCGGCGCGCCGCCGCGGCTGACCGCACGGCCCCGGGCCCCGTCCGCCGCGGCTGCCCGGGGCGGGCGCCCCACCCGCGCCGCCCGCCCCGGAACCGGGGGCATGGCGCGATCTTGACGGGTCTCGGACATTTGGGGGCCGTCGGAGCAGTGTCCTAAAGCGCCACCGCTCGGTTAGACGGGTGTGGACACCAGAACGCCCCGGCCCGGCTTCGATGATCAGCCTGCGCTGAACATGGTCAAGGTGCACAGCGACCCCGCGCAGGTCATCGTGAACCACGCCAGTTTCCGGGTAGAGCTCGCCCCGGTCCGAAAGCCCCGGTTCGCCGACCCCGGTCGCGTCCCCGCCGTGAGCGGCGGGAGCCGGCGGCGGGCGCCCGTCGTGTGGAGCGGCAAGTCCTCGCCCGGTGACCCCGGCGCGACCGGGCTCCTGCAGGCCGTACGCGACTCCGCCGCCGTCGACACCCTCGACCGCACGGCGGCCGTCCCGCGCGTGGACGCCGAAGCGGGCGCCACCAGGACGCTCCCGCGCATCGACCGCTCCGGCGACACGCTGCCGACGCCCCTCGTCGGCGGCCGGCGCGGTCCCGGGGCACCGCTGCTGCCGCCCATGCGGCGGGCCGAGGGCGCCTACGACGCGCGCCCCGAGGACGCCGCCCCGGACGACTGCGACCCGCGGCACGAGCCGGCGTACGACGCGGGCCACGGCCCCGACGGGTACGACGACCGGTACGACGCGGACCACGACCCCGAGGGGCACGACGACCGGTACGACGACGAGGACCACGACGCGGACCACGACGCGTACGCCGAGGGGTCCGCCGCGCACCACCGCCACGCCTACTACCCCGGCCGCCGGATGAACCTCGGGGTCGTGCTGCTGCCCCTGCGCGTCTTCCTCGGCCTCATCTCCGTCTACGCCGGCATGGGCAAGCTCTGCGACCCCGTCTACTTCGACGGCGGCGAGCGCGGCTCGATGGTCCGGTGGCTCACCTCGCTGGAGCCGTGGCCGCTCGCCGAGCCCCTGCGGGACTTCGCGCTGGCCCATCCGGTCGGCGCGGGTCTCGGCGTGGCGTTCACCCAGGTCGTCGTGGGCGTCCTCACCATCCTCGGGCTGTGGCAGCGGGTCGCCGCCGGGTTCGGCGCACTGCTGTCGGCGGCGCTGCTGCTGACGATGAGCTGGCGGGCCGTACCGGTCTACGAGACGCCCGACATCATCTACCTCGCCGCCTGGTCGCCGCTGCTCATCGCCGGGGCGCCGGTCTACTCCGTCGACGGCCGCCTCGCGGGCGAGGCCTGGCGGACGCTCGGGCCGCGCGCCGCACTGTGGGAGCTGCGCCGCCGCGTCCTGCGCCGCGGCGCGGTCGTCGCGGCCGTGGTGACGGGGCTGACGCTGCTCGTCGGCTCGGTGCTCGGTGGGGCCGTGCGCTCCTCCGAACTCATCACCGTGCCCGGCCCGGACGCCGATCCGACGAACCACCTGCCCGGCCGGCCCCTCCCCGAGGAGCCCGCGGAGAGCGCGCCGGCCAGCGCGCCGGCGGAGACGCCGGAACCGTCCGAGTCGGCCTCCCCGTCCGAGTCGGCCTCCCCGAGTGAGAGCCCCGCGGCCGACCGGGAGGTGGAGGAGGAGCCGGTGCGCGACACCGGCCGGGTCGAGCGGGAGCCCACCGCCACGCAGGGCACCGGCGAGATCCTCCAGGAGCCCCGGCCCGAGCCGCCACCGGTCACCAGCGCCGGCCCCACGTCCGGCATCGGCGGCTTCGGCGAGGAGAGCTCCGGTTCGGACGGCCGGGAGGACGGTTCGTCCGGCGGTTCCTCGGGCGGGGATCTCGGCGGCAACCGCAACCCGCTGGGCGGCCTGCTCGGCTGACCGGCCGGGGCCCCGGGGTCCGGAGGCGGCCGCCCGCGCGGGGACGCGCCGGGCGGCCGCCTCCGGCCGTTTCCCGGGAACGGCAACGTCCGTTGCCACCTCCGGGACGGCCGGGGTCCAATGACGGGCATGCGGTACGAGACGCCAGAGCACCGGCCCGCGCGGCGGCCGGCCCCCTCCGACCCGCGCCCCGGCGACATGGAGCGGGCCCTCGCCCGGGTCGGTCCCCGGCTGAGGGAGCTCCGGCGGAGGCGCGGGGCGACCCTGGCCGAACTGTCCGGCGCGACCGGGATCTCGCGCAGTACCCTCTCCCGGCTGGAGACCGGGCAGCGGCGGCCCACGCTGGAACTGCTGCTGCCGCTCTCCCGGGTCCACCAGGTACCGCTGGACGAACTGGTCGGCGCCCCCGACGTGGGGGACCCGCGCGTCCGGCTCAAGCCGCGTACCGTGCACGGCTCGACGGTCGTGCCGCTGACCCGGCAGCCCGGTCCGCTGCAGACGTACAAGATGGTCGTCCCGGTCTCCCGCGCCACGCCCGACCCGCGCACCCACGAGGGGCACGAGTGGCTGTACGTGCTGGCGGGCCGGCTGCGGCTGGTGCTCGGCGAGCACGACCTGGTGCTGGGGCCCGGCGAGGCCGCGGAGTTCGACACGCGGGTGCCGCACTGGTTCGGCAGCACCGGGGAGGGGCCGGTGGAACTGCTCAGCATCTTCGGCCGCCAGGGCCGGCGGATGCACGTACGGGCGCGGACGCGCCGTGAGGCGGCCGCGGCGGAGGGGTCCGGCCGGGCCGGATGAGGGGCCCGGCCTCCCACGTGCCGGGGTCGCCGTGCGGGGGGCCGCCTCCCGTGCCCGGCGCCCGGCGGTGTCCGACAGTGTCCGACGGCGCCCGGCGCGGCCGGGGGACGCCCGGCGCGGGACGCTCGGCGAGGCGGGGGCGTGCCGGAACCGGGCGCCGCGGTGGCCGGTGGCCGGCGCGTCCCGGCCGGCGCACCTCGGACCGGGCTGGCCTCGCCGCGTCGGGCGGGCCCTCCGTCACGCCCCGGCGGTGTCCGGGGCCCGCTCCCGCGCGGCCAGCTCCCTGGCGGCCTCCGCCAGGTCCTTCGCCGTGTCGATCGCCCGCCAGTAGGCGCCCTGGGGCAGGGGGAACCCGGCGAGGCGCCGTTCGCGGGCGAGCCCGGGGAAGGTGGTCCGCTCGTGGTCGCCCCGCTCCGGCAGCAGCTCGCGGAAGGCCGCGGAGAACACGTACACGCCCGCGTTGATCAGGTACGGCGACGGGGGCGCCTCGATGAAGTCGGTGATGTGCCCGAACGCGTCGGTCTCGACGGCGCCCCAGGGGATGCGGGGGCGGGCCAGGGCGAGCGTGGCGGTGGCGTCGCGCTCGGCGTGGAACCCGGCCATCTCGCGCAGCGAGAACCGGGTCCAGATGTCGCCGTTCGTCGCGTACCAGGGCTGGTCGGGATGGGGCAGGTGGGCCGCCGCGTACTTCAGGCCGCCGCCGCGGCCCAGCGGCTCCTCCTCGACGACGGTGGTGACGTGCAGGGGCGGTTCGGCCTCGTCGAGCCACCGCCGCAGGACGTCGGCGAGGTGGCCGCAGGAGACGACCGCGTGGGTGACGCCCTCGGCCGCCAGCCAGGAGAGCTGGTGGCCGATGATCGGGGTCCCGGTGCCCGGGATCTCGACCATCGGCTTGGGACGGTCGTCGGTGTAGGGGCGCAGACGGGACCCCTGGCCGCCCGCCAGGACGACGGCCTGCGTCGGAGTGGTGTGCATACCGGGCACGATAGGCGTACCGCGGCGGTCACGGGACGCGCTTCGCCGCTCAGCTCGCGGAGGCGACGCCGCCGGCGAACGAGGTGTCGCAGACGGGCCGCGAGTAGGACTGCGCCTCGGTCGGGCCGTAGACGCGGACGGCGGCGGCGCCCAAGTCGCGGGCGATCGGTCCGCAGTACCTGGCGAGGGACGGGCTCTCCTCCACGGCGCGCTGGAGGTGCGTCAGGGCGACGCCCGGGTCCTCGCGCTCCAGCTCCGTCAGGAGCCGGTCGCGGAGCACGTCCTGCGGGGCGCGGGGCGCGGCCGACCGCACCGGGACGCTCTCCGCGGAGGCGGTGAGGAGTTGGGTGGCGGAGCGCTGACCCGTCCAGGGCACGCTGGAGACCGCGAGCGTGCCGGAGAGGACCAAGACGACGGGCAGGACGAGGGCGAGGGAACGGCCGATGCGGCGTGCTGTCTGGTTCACGGAGGCGAGCGTAGCGCTCGGTGAAGTTCCGGGGACGCTCGGTCACTCCGACGGGGGAGTTTTCTCCGCCCTGACGTGCGACGCGTGTTGACGGAGGTCATCAGAGATGACCGGCGGAAGCGGAGTGTCCTCCTCCGGACCGGGCCCGCCGGCGGCTCCGGGCCGAGCCGCCGGCGGCCGGGCGGCGTCGGTCGCGGAGCCGCCCGCGGCCGGGCGGGGTCAGTCGCTGAGGCGCTCGCCGGTGGAGGTGGAGAAGACGTGCAGTTCGCCCGGGCGCGGGACGACGTGCAGCTCGGAGCCCTTCTCCGGGACGGAGCGGCCGCCGACGCGGACGACGAGGTCCTTCGGCTCGCCCCCGACGAGGGCGGAGCCGTACACGTAGCCGTCGGCGCCGAGTTCCTCGACGACGCTGACGGAGACGGCCAGGCCGGCCGGGGCGGAGTCGTCCTTGGACAGGGCCCGGGCCGCGTCGGCGCCCCCGTGCTCGACGACGTCGAAGTGCTCGGGCCGGATGCCGACCGTGACGGTCCTGTCGCCCTTGGCGGTGGCGGCGGCGAGGGCCTCGCGCGACACGGGGACGACGCTGTTGCCGAAGGTGACGCCGCCGTCCGTGATCGGCACCTCGACCAGGTTCATGGCGGGGGAGCCGATGAAGCCGGCGACGAAGAGGTTGGCGGGGCGGTCGTACATGGTGCGCGGGGTGTCGACCTGCTGGAGCAGGCCGTCCCTGAGGACGGCGACGCGGTCGCCCATGGTGAGCGCCTCGACCTGGTCATGCGTCACGTACACGGTGGTGATGCCGAGGCGCCGCTGCAGGGAGGCGATCTGCGTGCGGGTGGAGACGCGGAGCTTGGCGTCGAGGTTCGACAGCGGTTCGTCCATGAGGAAGACCCGCGGCTCGCGGACGATGGCGCGGCCCATGGCGACGCGCTGGCGCTGGCCGCCGGAGAGGGCCTTCGGCTTGCGGTCGAGGTACTCGGTCAGGTCGAGGATCCTCGCCGCCTCCTCGACCTTGCGGCGGATCTCCGCCTTGTTGACACCGGCGATCTTCAGGGCGAAGCCCATGTTGTCGGCGACGGTCATGTGCGGGTAGAGGGCGTAGTTCTGGAACACCATGGCGATGTCCCGGTCCTTCGGCGGCAGGTGGGTGACGTCGCGGTCGCCGATGCGGATCGCGCCGTCGTCCACGTCCTCCAGGCCCGCGAGCATCCGCAAGGAGGTGGACTTGCCGCAGCCGGAGGGCCCGACGAGTACGAGGAACTCGCCGTCCGCGATCTCGATGTCGAGCCGGTCGACGGCGGGCCTGGTGCCGCCCGGATAGAGCCGGGTGGCCTTGTCGAACGTGACAGACGCCATGGTGACGGGTCCCTTCACCGGCAGGAACGTGCCGGACGATCCGAGTAAAGGAGAGGTCTCTCGTCCCCCGGGGGGACTTCCCGGTGACGCTACCCGGTGGTGCGGGCCCTGTCAGCGGCTCGGGCCCGGTGGGATTCCCGGCGTCGGCGCACTCGCTGTTGGTTACACTGACGGGGCTGCCGCCTTAGCTCAGTTGGCCAGAGCGCTTGACTTGTAATCTTGAGGTCGTCGGTTCGATTCCGACAGGCGGCTCCGTCAGGGGACCCCCGGCCCGCCCGGCCGGGGGTCCTCGTCGTTCCGCGGCCCCGGGGGCGTGGAGACGGGGCCGATGCGGCCGGCGCGTCCCTGCCGCGAGCAGGTGTTCGCCGGGGTGTACCGCACCGGGGACGGTGGTGAACCGTTCCCGCCCCGTTCGGGGTGCGACGCCTTCCGGTGGCCCGACGACGTGGCGGGCGAGCGGACCGCCCCGATCCTCGACGGGGGCGGCGCGGCCGGGCGGCGCGGAGCGCGACGCGCGGAAGGGCCGCGCCCGGTCGGACGCCCCGGAGCCGCAGGAGCGAACGGGGCGGCCCCCTGGACCGGCGGGCCCGGGACGGGAGAGGGTGGGAGGATGATCCGCAGCGCCACCGAGGCCGACGTGCCCGTCATCCACGCCATGATCCGCGAACTCGCCGAGTACGAGAGGGCACTGCACGAGGTGCGGGCCACCGAGGAGCGGCTGCGGGAGGCGCTGTTCGGGGAGCGGCCCGTCGCGTACGCGCACATCGCGCAGGACGAGCGCGGCGAGGCGGTCGGGTTCGCGCTGTGGTTCCTGAACTTCTCCACCTGGCGCGGGGTGCCCGGGATCCACCTGGAGGACCTGTACGTGCGCCCCGGGTCGCGCGGCGGCGGGTACGGGAAGGCGCTGCTGCGGGAGCTGGCGCGGATCTGCGTGGAGCGTGGGTACGAGCGGCTGGAGTGGGCCGTCCTGGACTGGAACGCCCCCTCGATCGCCTTCTACGAGTCCCTGGGCGCCCGGCCGCAGGACGAGTGGACCGTGTACCGGCTGACCGACGGGGCGCTCGCGGAGCTCGGCCGGGGGTAGGCCGGGGCCCGCGGGCGGGCCCGGCCGCGCCGGGCCGGTGGCCGCGGGGCGGCCCCGCGCGGGGGAGCGGACGGGGTGCCGTACCGCGCCGGACGGCGGGGCCGTTTACGGGACGCGGGGGAAGCGGGCCTGGAGGTCCCAGACGACGGGGTTGCCGGCGAGGTCCTCGTGCATGTCGACGAGGTCGGCGATCAGGTCGTGGAGGAAGTCCCGCGCCTCCCGGCGCAGCTCGGCGTGGCCGAAGGTGAGCGGCGGCTCGCCCCCCGGCATCCAGTCGGCCTCCACGTCGACCCAGCCGAAGCGGCGCTCGAACAGCATCCGGTCGGTGGACTCGGTGAAGTCCAGTTCGGCGTACTGCGGCTGCGCCGCCCGGCTGCCGCGCGGGTCCTGGTCGAGCCGTTCGACGATGTCGCACAGCGCCCACGCGAAGTCGAGCACCGGCACCCATCCCCAGGCCGTGGACACCTCCCGGTCGGTCCTGGTGTCCGCCAGGTACACGTCCCCGCAGAACAGGTCGTGCCGCAGGGCGTGCGCGTCGGCCCGCCGGTAGTCGGTCTGCGGGGGGTCGGGGAAGCGGCGGGAGAGGGAGTAGCCGATGTCGAGCACGTACGCGATGGTGTCACGTCCCGGGGGCGCCGCGACCGGCGGTGCGGTCGGCGGGACGGACGGAGGGCGGCCGGAGGACGGACGGACGGGCCGCGCGCCGCCGCGGGCCGCCACCGGCCCCGTCCGCACGCCTGGCCGACC
>JAAXOU010000530.1 GCA_012396115.1 Streptomyces somaliensis DSM 40738
GGGGACCGGACCGGCCTCGCGCGGCCCGCCGCCCTCCCCGCCGGCCGCCGCACGCCGCAGCTCCGCCACGAACCCCGTGCAGGAGTCGAACCGGTACTCCGGGGCCTTGGCCAGCGCCTTCGCCAGCACCCCGTCCAGGCCGGGCGGCAGCCCCGGCCGCACGTCGCTCAGCGGGGGCGGGGGATCGTACTGGTGCGCCCAGAGCAGGGCCATGTCGTCGTCCCGCAGGAACGGGGGCGCGCCGGTCAGCGTCTCGTACACGACGCACCCCAGGCTGTACACGTCGCACCGGCCGTCCACCGGCCGCCCCGAGATCTGCTCCGGCGCCACGTAGTCGAGGGTGCCCACGAACTGGCCGACGCTCGTGAAACCGGTCAGCGACAGCGACTTCTTCGTCAGACCGAAGTCCGTCAGGTAGACGTGCTCGGGCCGTTCGCTGTCCGTCCCCTCGGCGACCAGGACGTTGCCCGGCTTCACGTCCCGGTGCACCAGGTCGTGGGCGTGCGCCGCGTCCAGCGCCGACGCGATCTGCACGGCGATCCGCAGCGCCGTGGCGACGGGCAGCGGGCCGGTGCGGTCCAGCAGCGCCCTCAGGTCCTGCCCCGGCACGTACCGCATGGCGATGTACAGCAGGCCCCGGGTCTCGCCGGCCTCGAAGACCGGCACGATGTTCGGGTGGTCGATCGCGGCGGCGACCCGCGACTCGTGAGTGAACCGCTTGCGGAACGTGTCGTTGCGGGCCAGCTCCGGCGCCAGGAGCTTCAGCGCCACGGTCCGGCCCAGCCGCAGGTCCGTCGCCCGGTACACGACCGCCATGCCGCCGCGGCCGACCTCGGCGTCGATCCGGTAGTGCGCGACCCGCTGCCCCACCAGCCCGGACGGCCGCCCGGCGGGCAGGTCGACGCCCGACGCCATCACTCCTCACCCGCCCGGTCGTCCGCCGGGCCGCCGCGTCCGCGCCCGGGTGCCTCGACCGCCCGCGTGGGCTCCGCGGCGGAGGGCC
>JAAXOU010000531.1 GCA_012396115.1 Streptomyces somaliensis DSM 40738
TCCCCGCGCCCGCGCGGACGCGGGGAGCCGCAGCCCGTACGGGGCGGGGGCGGGGGCGGCGGGCGCGGCCATCAGCCGCCCGCCGGGCGGATCAGCGTGGCGGCGGTGCGCAGGAGGATCCGCACGTCCTGCCAGAGGGACCAGTGGTCGATGTAGTGGTTGTCGAAGCGGCAGCGGTCCTCGATGGAGGTGTCGCCGCGCAGCCCGTGCACCTGCGCGAAGCCGGTCAGCCCCACCGGTGCGCGGTGGCGGTCGGCGTACCCGGGGTGGAGGCGGCTGAACCGCTCGACGAAGTAGGGGCGTTCGGGGCGGGGCCCGACCAGGCTCATGTCGCCGCGCAGGACGTTCCACAGCTGGGGCAGCTCGTCGAGCGAGGAGCGGCGCAGGAACGAGCCGACGGCGCCGAGCCGTTCGTCGCGGGCGACGCTCCAGCGGGTCGCGGCCTCGTGCTCGCTCTCGGGGCGCAGGGTGCGGAACTTCAGGAGGGTGAACGTCCGCCCGCCCTGCCCGACGCGCTCCTGGCGGAACAGGACGCCCGGCCCGTCCGCGAGGCGCACGGCGGCGGCGCACAGCAGCAGGACGGGCGCGGCGGCCAGCAGCAGCAGCCCGGCGCCGACGACGTCCAGGACCCGCTTCGACGGCCGTCCGGCGGGCGCCCCGCCGGGTTCCAGGGGCCGCAGCCCGTACCCCCACAGGTGCCGCCCCATGGGCCCGGGGGCGGCCCCGGCGCGCGCGGGGGCGCCGACGAGCCAGGTGGCGCAGCCGCTCCCGTGGAACAGGGCGACCAGGTCGGGGTGGGGCGCGCCGCCGCCGTCCGCGGCGAACAGGGCGTCGCGGACGCCGTTCTGGACGACGGCCCGCCGGACCTCCTCCGGGGAGGTGAGCACGGGCGGCACGGGCCCCGGCGGCGCGGCCCCGGCGGGCTGCGGGAGGTCCCGCCCGGCCCGCGTGACGAGCCCGACGGCGCGCAGGCCGTACTCGGGGTGCCGGTGCAGCAGCGCGGCGAGGC
>JAAXOU010000532.1 GCA_012396115.1 Streptomyces somaliensis DSM 40738
CCCGCCGCCCGCGGCGCCGGAGGCCGGGGGGGCGGTGGTCCCGGGGCTCGCCGGTTCCCGGGAGGGCGGGGGGACGGGCGCGGGCGGCCGGGAGTCGTCGCAGGTCACGGCCGTCTGCCAGCCGTGCCGGGCGAGGGCCCGGGCGAGGGCGTCGACCATGGCCGGGTCGAATTGGGTGCCGGCGCAGCGGGCCAGCTCCCGCAGGGCCGCGGCGACGGGGCGGGCGCGGCTGTAGGAGCGGGTGGAGGTCATCGCGTCGAACGCGTCGGCCACCGCGACCACCCGCGCGGACTCCGGGATCTCGGCGCCCTGGAGGCCGTAGGGGTAGCCCTTGCCGTCGAGGCGCTCGTGGTGGTGGAGGATCGCGGCGCGCGCCTCGTCCAGGAAGCCGATGCCGCGCACCATCTCGTGCCCGTACTCCGGGTGCAGCTCGATGATCCGCCGCTCCTCCCGCGTCAGCGGGCCGTCCTTGCGCAGCACGCGCGTGGGGACGCCGATCTTGCCCACGTCGTGGAGCGTGCCGGCGAAGCGGAGGACCTCCAGCCGGTCCTCGTCCATGCCGAGCTCGCGGCCGATCATGACGGAGGCGCGGCCGACGCGTTCGCTGTGCCCGCGGGTGTACGTGTCCTTGAGGTCGACCGCCTGGACCAGGGCCCGGATCGTCGCCCGGTGGGCGGCGCGCTCCCGGTGGTACTGGGCGTAGGCCCAGCAGGTGACGTACATCGGCGGCAGGGTGAACAGCGCCGCCGGCCAGCCGTAGGGGCTGCGCCACAGCACCGCCGTCACCAGCCCGACCAGCCCGTGCGCGGCGTGCGCGGCGAGGGACCGGCCCAGGAGGCCCCGCCAGGCGTCGCGCGGCGGCACCCGCTCGGCGGCGGCGAGGACGCCGCCGTCGAGGGCGGCCAGGACGGCGCAGAACACCAGGACGGCCGCGCCCGCGGGGAGCAGGGCGTACGGCAGGTCGGGCGGGCGGGCGACCGCGGCGGGCCCGCCGAGCAGGGCGGCGGTCCGGGCGGCGGCCCAGACGGCGAG
>JAAXOU010000533.1 GCA_012396115.1 Streptomyces somaliensis DSM 40738
GGGGAGGCGGGACGGCACGGCGGCCTCCCCGGGGCACGGCCGGCGGTGCCCGCCGCGGGTGGCCCGGAGCGTCCGCGCCGGGTGCCGCGGGCCGCCCGCGCGTCCGAAGTCGGGATGATGTGAGGGAACGATTGAAACGTCCCTCGATGGGGTGATTGCGGAATACGTCATAACCCGTCCGGGGCCGGCGCGTTAACCGGAGTGCGGGCGAGTGCCCGCGAACATCTTCGGAAGGCAGGAAGCCGTGAGGCACATTCGCCGAAATGGTCTGGTCGCTCTGATGGCCACGAGCGGCGCGCTCGCGCTGGCCGCCGGTACGGCGCGGGCCGACGCCGACGCGTTCGCCGCAGCGTTCGACTCGGTCGGAACGGTCACCGGTGACGAGATGCAGTTGCCGATGGACAGCCCGGTCAGCGTCTGCGGCGACACCGTGAACGCCGAGGGTCTGCTCAACCCCGAGGCCGGCAGCACCTGTGAGGACCGGGAAGAGACGCGCGCCTCGCACGGGGACGGGTCCGGCACCTCCCGCGACTCCGACGACGAGTCCGACCGCGAGTCCGACCGCGAGGGCGGGCACGACGGCGGCGCCACCGCCCTGGCCGGCGTGATCGGCTCGCCCGGCGGGCTTTCCGACGACGGCGTCCGGCTCCCCGTCGACCTCCCGGTGAAGGTCTCCGGCGACGCGGTCAGCATCGTCGCCTTCGACGAGTCGGACTTCGACGACTCCGGCGAGAGCGGCGGCAAGCCGCCCGCGCAGGACGTCACGCCGCCGGAGCAGGCCGCGCCGCCCGCGGGCGACGAGCCGGCCGCGCCGGTGCCCGCCGAGGAGGCGCCCGCACCGGAGCAGGCCCCGACCCTCGCCGTCACCGGCGCCGGCGACCTCGCCGGCATGGGACTGCCCGCGGCCGGCCTGGTCCTCGCCGGGGCGCTGCTCTACCGCCGCTCCCGCTCGTCGGCCGCGCGCGCCTGACCGGTCCGGCCCCACGGGTGCCCGTCACCGCCGCCGGGCGTCACCTGGGAGGCGCGGTCGA
>JAAXOU010000534.1 GCA_012396115.1 Streptomyces somaliensis DSM 40738
CGCCCCCGCGGGCTCCGCGCCCGGGCGCAGGCCCCTGCGGGAGCGGAGCCGTCCGGCCGCGCGCCGCGGACCGCCGCGCGCGGGCTCAGTCGCCGCGCACCGCCACCAGCACGCAGCTCGGGCCGTACTGCCAGACCGGGCCCACCGCCTCGAAGCCCGCCGCGTGCAGGAGCCGCTCGTGCCGCCGGAGCGTCAGCCCGTTGTCGCCGCCCGGCTCCGGACCGCGCCGGGCCCGTTCGGCGAACGGGTCGGCCAGTTCGGGCGCCGCGGCCGCCGCCTCCCACCAGCCCCGCCAGTCCTCGTGCGCGTCCTCCTCGTTCCGTTCGGCGTGCCGGCGGCCCACCGCACCGGCCAGCGCGGCGATCACCGGGTGCTCCTGGAACAGGTGGTCGCCGTTGACCAGGACGCCGCCAGGCCGCAGCGCCTCCCGCACCCGCTCGTACACCGACAGCAGCACCGGCTCCGGAAGGTAGTGCAGGGCGGTCGCCGACACGACCGCGTCCAGCGGCCGGTCCGGCTCCAGCCGCTCCGTCCAGCCGGGCTCCCCGACCCTCACGTCCGCGAACCGCACGCGCCCGCCGTGGTACGCCCGGCCCAGCGCCAGGAGCACCGGGTCGGTGTCCACGCCGACCACCTCCGCCTGCGGCAGCCGCCCGGCCAGCCGGGCCGCCAGCGAGCCGGGGCCGCAGCCGAGGTCGGCGACGAGGGGGCGGGAGACGCCCGCCACCGCCGCCTCCACCACGTCGGCGATCACGGTGAAGCGGGTCTCCCGGTCGCAGGCGTACCGCTGCTGCTGCAGTTCCCAGCGGCGTATCCACTCGCCCGCCCGCTCGGCCGTCAACGGGCACGGCACCTGCTGCGGGGACACCGTCCCCTCCTGCCCGCTCATCCGGCGACCGGCCCGGTGGCGGCGGGGCGGCGCGCCGGGGCGCCCGGGCGGCCCGTCCCACGGGCGCGGGAGGACCCTCCGCCGGGCCATTGCGGGGCGCACGCGCCGCGTTCGCCGACGCGG
>JAAXOU010000535.1 GCA_012396115.1 Streptomyces somaliensis DSM 40738
ACTGGGGCCACTCGGCGATGATTTTCATATAACATGGTGCCACCTTGTTGACAAATCGAGGCTCAACTTTGTTGACGGGACGCCCCGGGCCGACCGCCGTCCGCCCGGCGCCGCACCACGTCCGGAGCCGGTCGCCCGGCCCGGGCGGCCCGCGCCCGGCGCGCCCTGCCCGGCGGGTGACGGGCAGGAATCGCGGCGGCCGTGCGGGGCACTCGTCCGGCGGACCGCAACCGGGTGACGCACAGGAGGACGCACGTGGCCACCGGCACGCCCATGAACGACGGCGCCGACCGGCGGGACGCCGGGGACTTGGAGGCCCGCTTCGAGGGGGCACCGCAGGACGTGACCGCGGCCAGACTCCTCACCGACCGCTACCTGGACGCCCTGGAGCGCCTGGCGGCGCCCTCGGAACCGGACCGGCGCGACGACGTGCTGCTCGTCGTCACCGAACTGACGGGCAACGCCGTGCAGTACGCGCCGGGCCCCTTCTCCCTGCGGCTGCGGCGCACCTTCGACGGCGTCCACGTCGTCGTACGGGACGGCAACCCGCACCCGCCGACCCCCCGCCCCTGGTCGCCCGCCGACAACACCGGATCCGTGGGGTGGCACCTGGTGAACGCCCTCGCCACGCAGGTGTCGGTGCTGACCGGGCCCGAGGGCAAGGACGTCCACGTCTTCCTGCCCTGGTGACTCACCCGGACGGACCGCCGGCGCGGGCGGGCCGGCCGCGTGCGTGCTGGGCTGGGGGCAAGCGTCGTCCACGTACGGAGAGCCGCCATGTACGAAATGCGCGTCGGCACGGCCGCCACCGGAAGCGGCCTGGTGTGGCACGTCGTCGGCCGCGACCGGTCCTCCGCCCTCTGCGGGCAGCGGCTCCGGGAGGAGGGGGAGGAGACGGACCTGCACTGCCTGCCGTGCATGTCGAGGTTCCAGGAGCTGATGCGGGAGCCCGGCGCGGCCTGAGCGCGGACCGGGCGGAGGGCCCGGCCCGGCGGGCGCGCGGGCGCGCC
>JAAXOU010000054.1 GCA_012396115.1 Streptomyces somaliensis DSM 40738
CGCCGGCGCGCCCACCCGGCGCCGGTCCGGCCGGGGGTGTACGGCGGGGCGGAGGTGGGCGGGGTGACGGGGGTGGAGGGGATGGCGGGGGCGGACGGGGCGACCGGGCCGGGAGCCGTGTCGTCCGCCCGGTCGGCGGCGCCGTCCGCGGCCGCCCGCAGTTCCCCGCGCGTGACGGGGCGGGTCGGGACGAACGCCTGCGCGGCGGCCGGTGCGCGGCCCTCCACCGCCTCGGCGAGCATCCGCTCCGTCTCCGCCGCGGTGGGCCTGTCCGCGGGGTCCTTGCGGAGCAGCGCGGTGATCACCGGGGTGAGCGGGCCCGCGTGCACGGCCGCCCCGGCCTCCTCGGTGACCACCGCCTGCATGGTCCCGATCGGCGACGAGCGGCGGAACGGCGACTCGCCCTGGACGGCCGTGTAGAGGGTGACGCCCAGCGCCCACAGGTCGGAGGCCGGGCCGGGGTCCGCGCCGCGGACCCGCTCCGGTGCCAGGTAGTCGACGGAGCCGACGAGCTCGCCGGTGCGGGTGATGGTGGAGTCGCCCTCGATGGCGGCGATGCCGAAGTCGGTGAGCAGGACGCGTCCGTCGCGGGCCAGCAGCACGTTGCCGGGCTTGACGTCCCGGTGCAGCACCCCGGCGGCGTGCGCGGCGCCCAGCGCGCCCAGCACGTGCAGGCCGATCCTGGCGACCTCGCGCGGTGTGATCCGGCCATCCGGCGCGGACTTGACCGCGTCGGCGAGGGAGGGACCGTCGACGTACTGCATGACGATCCACGGACGACCGTCGTGCTCCAGCACGTCGTGGACGGTGACGACGGCCGGGTGGGTGATCCTGGCGGCGGCCCGCGCCTCCTTCTGCGTGCGGGCGTGCAGGACGGCCCGGTCGGCCTCGGAGGCGTACCGGCCCGCCGTCAGCTCCTTGACCGCGACGGTGCGGTGGAGCACTTCGTCGTGGGCGCGCCACACCCTCCCCATCCCGCCCCGGCCGATGGCCTCGCCCAGCCGGTAGCGCCCCGCGAGCACCGGCCCCCCGCCCCTGCCCTGACTCTGTTCCACGTGTCTCCGCCCGGCCCGCCCCGCTGCTTCGGGGCAAGGTTACGGAGGGTACGCGGCCTGGGGAACCTCGGGGGCGGGCATGGACGCCACCTTGTGACCCGTACCTCTCCGATTGGCGTGAAATCGCCACCTTCCGTGGTCCGAACGGGTTAACCGACGGGCCGACGGACCGTCAGCGGGTGGCGTGGTACGCCTTGGTGGCCTGCTCGTAGATCTCCGTGACCTTGTCCCGCTCGGACTCGGGGCCGATGACCTGGATGACGTGGTAGCGGTCGCCGACGAGGAGCGCGAGGTTCCGCACGTACACCTGGCGCCCGTTGGCGTCCTGCCAGGTGAACTGGCCCTCGGCCATGGCCTGCCGGCCGACGTCGACGCGGCGCAGGCCGGTCGCCGTCGCCCAGGTCGAGTCGCGCCACGGCTGGAGTTCGCGCTCCTTGCCGCGCTGGTACTCCAGCGGGTCCGCGCCGGCGGTGCGGACGGTGTCGCGGCCGGGGACGACGATCAGCGTGTAGTCGCCGTCCGAGTAGCGGACCTGCCCTATGTCGTTGATGGGGCTGCGGCGCCAGGTCCGGTCGACGCCGATGCGGAAGCCCTCCGGGTCCTCCCGGACGACGTACCCCTCCGGCAGCGCGGGCGCGGTGGGCGTGCCGGCGTTCGACGAGGGCGCGGGACCGCCGGGGGCCGGGCTCTGCGGCATGGGCTCCACCTGGCCGGGCGGGACCTGCCCGGGCGGTACGGAAGCGGTCGGCCGGGCCGTGCCGGTGGGCTGCTGCGACCGGTCCTGGGTCCCCGCCCCGGGCATGAACGCCACCGCGTACGCGACGGAGGCCGTGAGGCCGAGCATCACCACCAGCAGGAGCGTGCGCCCCAGTGCGCGCGGACTGCCCCCGGACCGGGGCTGCGCCGCCTTCGCACGGCGGTGTCTGGCGGCGGCCGGGGCCGCGGGGGTGGAGGTGGGAGGGGAGACGGGGGTGGAGGCGGGGGCTTGGGCGCGGCTGCGCGTGCGGCGTCTGCGGACCAGGTCGCCGCGGCGGCGGATGATCGGCAGGCGGGTGGCGTCGGCGGGCGGCACGGGGACGGCGGAGGCCCCCGCGCCGGGTTCGGGCGCCGAACGCACGAGGGAGCGCAGCCAGCCCCGCAGTTCCTCGAAGTCGGGCCGCTCGGTCGGGTCCTGGCGCAGCAGCGACTCGACGACGGGGCGCAGCGGGCCGCACTCCTCGGCGAAAGCGGGCGGTTCGGAGCAGACCATCTGGACGAGTTCGGCGGCGCTGTCCTCGGGGTACGGGGCGTGCCCCTGGAGGACGCGGAACAGCAGCGCGCCGAGCGCCCACAGGTCCGTGGCGGGGCCGATGGGCGGGGCGAGCCGCCAGGTGCCGTGCACGGGGCCGGCCTGCTCGGGGGCCCACCGCTCGGTGACGGCGCCGACGACGGCGATCCGCGCCTGGCGGGCCCGCTCGGCGGCGAGCGGCGTGGTGGGGCCGCGGTAGACGGCGGCCGCCGGTCCCCCGTCCGCCCCGGTGGCGCGGTCCCGGTCCGTACCGGGCCCGGGGTCGGCCTCGGTCCCGGGTCCGGGGTGCGGGGGCCGGGGCAGGCGCCGGGAGTCGGCGCCCAAGCCTGCGCGTGCGTCCCCGTAGGGGGCGACGCTCCCGTAGGAGGCGACGTTCTCGTAGGGGGAGCCGCCGTCCGTGGGAACCGGGCCGTCCCGCCACGTGCCGGTGGGCAGCGCGCGAAGGGGGCGGTCCTCGTCGTCCCCGTCGCCGTGGACGGCCCCGTCGTCATGCACGGCCCCCTCGTCGTGGACGTCGTCGGAGTCGTAGGGGTCGTAGGGTGCGTCGGGGCCGTAGGGGTCGCGGGTCTCGTAGGGCTCGTGGGTCCCGTAGGTGTCGCGGGTCCCGTAGGGGTCGTCGGGGCCGTGGGCGCTGTGAGGGCCCCGGGAGCCGTAGGGGTTGTGGGCGCCGTAGGGGTCGTGGACGCCGTACCGGGCGGTGCCGTCGTCCTCGTCCGCGTCGTCGCCGTCGTCGGCGATGCGGTCGGCGACCTGGGCGACGTACTGCGGCTCGTAGCCGCTGGGCAGGGCGGGCGGGCCGGGCGGGAGGGGGGCGGGCTCCACGGCGCGGGGGGCGCCGCGGACGGCGCCGCGAGGGGCCCCGTACGCATCGCCCTCGCCGTACGCCCGCACGTGCCCGGTGACGGTCTCCGCCTCGTCATCGTATTCGGCCCGGTCGTCGTACTCGGCGTACCCGGCCCGGTCGCCGTACCCGCCGTCCTCGGCCCGGTCGTCGTACCCGGCGTACTCGCCGTACCCGGCGTCGTCCCGTCCGCCGGGGCCGTTCGCGTACGGTTCCGCCTCCCCGCCGTCGTGACCCTCCCCGTACGGGCCGTCCTCCCCCTCCGGGGACGGGGCGTCCCCGTCGTCCGGGAGCGGCACCGGCGCGTAACCGCACAGCGCCTCCTCGGCGGCGCCCGTGGCGAGCCCGCTGAGGACGACGCGGCCGTCGTCGCAGACGAGGACCGTGCGCTCGGTGACGTTGCGGTGCGTCCAGCCGTGGGCGTGCAGGGCGCGCAGCGCCGTGAGCACGTCGGAGGCGATCTCGGCGGCGCGGTACGGACCGAGCGGCTCGTCGCGGACGAGGGCGGCGAGCGGCCGGGCGTCGATCAGCTCGCTGACGATCCACAGCGAGCCGTCCTCGGTGAAGACGTCGAAGACCTGGTCGAGTCGCGGGTGGTCGGGGATCCGGGCCACCGCCTGCACGGCCTCGACGGCCCGCCGGACGGCCGGGTCGGGGGCCGCGCGCACGGCCGTGTGCCGCGGTGCGTGCCCGTGGGGGCGGTCCTGGGTGCCGTCCGCGTCGACGACCTCGGCGTCCACGGTCTCCGGCAGGGGCAGCTGCCGGACCATGACCTCCTGGCCGCTGTACGTGTCGAAGGCGCGCGTCTCGACCGGCCCGTACGCCCCGCCGTCGCCCTCCTCGCCGTAGGGGGCGAGGGGCAGGCGATAGCGGTCGGCGAGCACCCTTCCCGCGTAGTCGTCCACGGCACCTCCCCAGCAGCCCGCTGTCCCCCCGGCTCCGCCGTTCGCACGGAATCGTGCGGAGCCGTCGATCCTGGTCCTTGCCTGTGCGGTCATGCGCGTGATGCGTCCTCGTACGGCCCGCGCGTCCTCACGATACGTGCCGCGGGTCAGTCCGTGGGCCGGAACGTCGCGAACGCGGTGTTCCTGAGCGTGGTGCACTCCGGCCCGTCCCACTCGGCGGACGCGCAGGAGATCATGATCGCGTAGCCGTGCGTGGCGTCGACCCTGAAGCCCCTGTTGACCACCCTCACCCGTATCCCGCCCTGGTTCCGTTCGAACTGCCAGTCCGCAGCGGTCGGGTAGCCCTTGTACGAGACGGGGCTGATGCCGTGGTGCTCGTAGCCGTCGCTGCTCGCGGCGACGGCCCCCATGGCGGCGGTCCACGCGGCGGCGGCGTCGACGCCGGGGTGGTCGGTGTAGTCGACCTGTACGCGCGGGAAGCCGCCCGAGGCGCTGAACACCCCGCCGGAGCCGCGGCCCGCCACGTCCGTCATGCGGAAGCCGGCGGGCATGGCCATGGAGAAGTGGAAGCGGCCGTTGGTGACCATCCGGTACCCGGCGGGGAGCGCGGGGCCGGTCCCGGTCCCGGGCGGGGCGGACGGCCCGGTGCCCGTACCCTTGCCGCCCGTCGCGCCGGGCCCGCCGTCCGGTGTGGCGGAGCGGCCGTCGTCCCGCTGCCGTCCGGACCCGCTCCCCGGGCGGCCGTCACCGGTGCCGCCCGTGGGGGAACCGCCGGTGGCGGGGCCCGCCGAGGTGGTCCTGTCGCCGCCCGGGGTGCCGCCCCCGCCCCGGGCGGTGGTCCCGTCGTCGCCCCCGAGGGCGAACGCGAGGACGGTGGCGAGGAGCGCGAGGACGGCGAGGACGGCCACGACGGCGATGGTGACCAGCGTGCGCCGGGGCACCACGTCGGTGAGCGGAGCCCGTACGGGGGCGGGCGGACCGGAACGTTCCGCCGCGGACGGCTTGGCCTGCCGGGCGGTAGCGGCCGCCGCGGCGGCGTTCCGCACCGACCGCAGGGCGCCGCGCAACCGCTCGGCGGTCGCGTCGCCGGCCGGGGTGCCGCCGGACTCCGTCGCGGTCGTGGCGGCCGGATCCGGCGGGAGCGGCACGACGCGCGTGGCCTCCGGGGACGGCTCGGGCTCCGACGGGGCGTCCGGGGCCCCGGTCGCCCGGACGACCTCGTCGAGCAGTACCCGCGCGCCGACGTCGTCGAGGCGCTGCGCCGGGTCCTTGGCGAGCAGCCCGTAGATGACCTTGTCGAGCGGTCCGGCGTTCTTCGGCGGGTCCAGCTGCTCGGTCATCACGGCCGTGAGCGTCGCGATGGCGGAGCCCTTGTCGTACGGCGGGTGGCCCTCCACGCAGGCGTAGAGGAGCCCGCCGAGAGACCACAGGTCGGCGGCGGGGCCGGGGCGCTGGCCGCGGGCGCGCTCCGGCGAGATGTAGGAGGGCGCGCCGACGAGCATGCCGGTGGAGGTGATGGACGGGTCGCCCTCGACCTGGGCGATGCCGAAGTCGGTGAGGACGACGCGGCCGTCGTCCGAGATGAGGACGTTCGACGGCTTCACGTCGCGGTGGAGGATGCCCTGGCGGTGCGCGGACCGCAGCACGCCGAGGACGGCGAGGCCGACCTCGGCGGCGCGCCGCGGTGTGAGGGTGCCGTCCTGGCGGATGACGTCGGCGAGGGAGCGGCCCTCGATGAGTTCCATGACGATCCAGGGGCGGTCGTCCTCGTCGACCACGTCGTAGACCGTGACGGCACTGCTGTGGTGGATCCGGGCGATGGCCTTGGCCTCGCGCATGGTCCGGGTGATGAGGCGTCGCTTCTCGTCCTCGTCGACGGCGTTGGGGAAGCGCAGCTCCTTGACCGCGACGGTACGGCCGAGGGTCTCGTCGACGGCCCGCCAGACCGTGCCCATGCCGCCGCGCCCGAGAACGGCGCCGAGCCGGTAGCGCCCCGCCAGCAGCCGTCCCCCCGCCGCCTCCCGGGCGGTGCCGGCGGACTTCTCCGCCGCACCCGCGGCCGGGCCGCTCGGCGGGTCCTCGTCCCGCAGGGTCCCTTCAGCGGGCGCCTCGCCGCGCAGGGCCTCTTCAGCGGGCGCCTCGTCGCGCGAAGTCGCGCTCGCGGGGCGCGGGGTCGCGCTCGCGGGCACCTCGTCGCGCGGAGTGCCGTCGGCCGGAGTCGCGTCCCGCGAGGTCCCCTCGGCGGGCGCCTCGTCGCGCGGGACCCTGCCCACGGGCGCCTCGTCGCGCGGGGCCTCATCAGCGGGCGCTTCGTCGCGCAGGGTCCCTTCAGCGGGCACTTCGTCGCGCGGGGGCGCGCTCGCGGGCACGGCCTCTTCGGGCGTCGCCTTCGCGGGCGCGGCCTCCCCGGGCGTCGCCTTCGCGGGCGCGGCCTCCCCGGGCGTCGCCTTCGTGGGCGCGGCCTCCCCGGGCGCGGCCGCGGCCGAGGCCCCGCCGCCGGAGCCGGTGCCCTTCGCGGCGTCGCCCGCCGGGGTGCCGTTCCCCGTACCGGCGCCGCTCCCCGCGGGCGCGGGCCGCCCGGCCCCCTCATCCCGCACGGTCGCGTCCTCCGGGGCCGTACCCTTCGGGGCTGTGCCCTCCGGGGCTGTGCCCTTGTCGTCGGCGCCCCGGCGAGGTTGCCGCGCCGCGTCCCGCGACTGCTCCGCTCCCGACATGCGTCCCCTCTGCGATCCTGTTTCCCGCCCGCGCCCGCCGCGTCCGCGTGATCCGGTAACCCGCCCTGGTGGCGCCTTCATTGTCCCCCACTCCGGGACCGGCGGCTCTCCCGGGTCCGGCGTCGGCGAGGATGACTGTGAGGGAGGGTGTCACACCGTGCAGAAGTCCGGGGCGAGATTCATGGCTCTCCTGGCCCTGTTGGCCTGCGGTCTGACCGCGAGTCACCCGGCGGCCGTTCCCTCCTCCGCCCTGGCGAGGCTGGTCACGGCAGGGCGCGCGCCGGCCGCCGCGCTCCTCTCCGGGGCACCGGGGGCGCCCGGGACACCCGGGACGGTCCGGTTCGAGACGACGGGGCCGGCCGTCGGCCGAGCCGACCACTTCCGCGCGGGCAGCGTCACGAAGACGTTCGTGGCCGTGGTCGTCCTCCAACTGGCGGCCGAGGGACGGCTCGCCCCCGACGACCCGGTCTCCGTCCACGCCCCCGGCCTGCTCCCTCCTCCGCTGGACCGGCGCATCACCCTGCGCCACCTCCTCACCCACACGAGCGGCCTGCCCGACCTCACGCGCCCCACCGGCCCCGCCGTACCGCCCGGGAGGATCGGCGCGGCCCTGGCCGCCGCCGGACCGAGGCCACCGGGCGGCTTCGCCTACTCCAACACCAACTACGTCGTCCTCGGCCGGATCGTCGAGCAGGTCACCGGCCGCTCCTACGCCGCCGAGGTCCATCGCCGCATCGTCTCCCCCCTCGGTCTCACCGGCACGAGCTTCCCCGGCGCCCGCAGGACGCTCCCCTCGCCGCACGGCCGGGGGTACGACCGGACCGGACGGGACGTCACCGTCCTGGACCCGCGCGCCGCGGGCGCGGCCGGCGAACTGGTCAGCACCCTCGCCGACCTCAACCGCTTCCACGCCGCGCTGCTCGGCGGCCGCCTCCTCCCGCCGGCCCAGATGGACGCCCTGCTGGACACCTCGCTCACCCGGGGCCGCTACGGCATGGGCCTCTTCCCCACCCGGCTCCCCTGCGGGGTGACCGTCTGGGGTCACCGCGGCCGCATCCCGGGCAGCTACGTCCGCACCGCCGCCACCGCCGACGGCCGGCGCGTCCTCGCCTTCCGCGTGAACACCGACACCCTGGCCGCCGCCCCGGGGCCGCCCCTGGAACGCTCCGTGCTGGAGGCGGAGTTCTGCCGGCGCGGCGCCGCGGTTCACAGCGGCACGATGTCCGGGGCCCCCAGCCGGGCCGCGTCCGCGGTCTGGTCGTCCGGCTGACGCTGCGACTCCCGTTCCGCCTCGACCCGCTTCTCGTAGTGCTCCACCTCCTTGGCGATCTGTTCCTCGCCCCAGCCGAGGACCCGCGCCATCAGCTCGGCGCACTCGCGGGCGCAGCCGGTGCCCCGGTCGAAGGTCTCGATGGAGATCCGGGTGCGGCGCGTGAGCACGTCGTCCAGGTGCCGGGCGCCCTCGTGGGAGGCGGCGTAGAGGATCTCCGCGCGGAGGTAGTCCTCGGCCCCGGTGACGGGCCGCTTGAGGGCCGGGTCCTCGGCGACGAGGTCGAGCAGTTCCTCCGCCAGGGTCCCGTAGCGGTTGAGCAGGTGCTCGACCCGGGCGACGTGGAGGCCCGTCCGGGCGGCGACGCGGGCCCGGGCGTTCCACAGCGCGCGGTACCCCTCGGCGCCCAGCAGCGGCACCTCCTCCGTGACGCAGGGGGCGACCCGCGTGTCCAGGCCGTGGACCGCCTCGTCCACCGCGTCCCTGGCCATCACCCGGTACGTCGTGTACTTGCCGCCCGCGACCACGACCAGTCCGGGCACGGGGTGGGCGACCGTGTGCTCGCGGGACAGCTTGCTGGTCGCGTCGGACTCGCCGGCCAGCAGGGGGCGCAGGCCCGCGTAGACGCCCTCCACGTCGTCCCTGGTGAGCGGGGTGGCGAGGACGCCGTTGACGTGGTTCAGGAGGTAGTCGATGTCGGCGCTCGAAGCGGCGGGGTGCGCCTTGTCGAGGTCCCACTCCGTGTCGGTCGTCCCGATGATCCAGTGGCGGCCCCACGGGATGACGAACAGGACGCTCTTCTCCGTGCGCAGGATCAGGCCCGTCGTGGAGTGGATGCGGTCCTTGGGGACGACCAGGTGGATGCCCTTGGAGGCGCGGACGTGGAACCGGCCGCGCTCGCCGATCAGGGCCTGGGTGTCGTCCGTCCACACGCCCGTCGCGTTGACCACCTGCCTGGCGCGGATCTCGTACTCGCCGCCCGCCTCCACGTCCCGCACCCGGGCGCCGACGACCCGCTCGCCCTCGCGGAGGAAGCCGACGACCCGGGCGCGGCTGGCGGCGTGCGCCCCGTACGCCGCGGCCGTCCGCACCAGCGTGGCGACGTAGCGCGCGTCGTCCATCTGGGCGTCGTAGTACTGCAGGGCGCCCACCAGCGCGTCCCTGCGCAGGGCGGGGGCGGCCCGCAGGGCGCGCCGGCGCGACAGGTGGCGGTGCACGGGCAGGCCGCGGCCGCGGCCCGAGGAGACGGACATCGCGTCGTACAGGGCGACGCCCGACCCGGCGTACAGCCGCTCCCAGCCCTTGTGCCGGAGCGGGTAGAGGAAGGGCACCGGCTTGACGAGGTGCGGCGCCAGCCGCTCCAGGAGCAGGCCGCGTTCCTTCAGCGCCTCGCGCACCAGCGCGAAGTCGAGCATCTCCAGGTAGCGCAGGCCGCCGTGGATGAGCTTGCTGGACCTGCTGGACGTCCCCGACGCCCAGTCGCGCGCCTCCACCAGGCCCGTGGCGAGGCCGCGGGTCGCCGCGTCGAGCGCCGTACCGGCCCCGACCACACCACCGCCCACGACCAGTACGTCGAGTTCGTGCTCGGCCATCGCGGCCAGGGCCGCGCTCCGCTCCGCGGGTCCCAGTCTCGCCGTCCTCACCGCTGCCTCCCGTCGCCGTCCCCCCGTGTGCACGGGCTCACGGATCCGATTCTGGCGCCGCTCACCGGCATCGGCCACCGCCCCCGCGCCACCTGTGGACAACACTCGGGCGGCCACGGCCGCGCAATACCGCAGAACGGTCATATTTACTCCTAGTCTGACATTGCGTCCGCTCGTTCCGTCCACCGGACCCGCGCGTCGCGCCCCTCCGGCTACTGGGAAGGACGGCTCACGCCCATGCCCGCAGACCTCGCCGTCATCGGCCTCGGCCACCTCGGGCTGCCCCTCGCCCAGGCCGCCACCGCCGCCGGCATCGACACGCTCGGCTACGACGCCGACCCGCGGACGGTCGCCGAGCTGGCCGCCGGGCGGCCCCCGGTCGACGGCTCCCTCACCCCGTCCGAGATCCGCCGGATGCTGTCCTCCGGCTTCCGCCCCACCGAGCAGCCCGACGAACTGGGCCGCGTCCGCACCGCCGTCATCTGCGCGCCCGTCCCGCCCGACGCCGCCTCCCGCGCCCCGGACCTGACCGCCGTCACGGACGCCGCACGCGCGCTCGCCGCCCGGCTGCGCCCGTACACCACCGTCCTGCTGGAGTCGCCCGTCCCGCCCGGCACCACCGAGGACGTGCTGCGCCCGGTCCTGGAGGAGGGCTCCGGCCTGCGCGCCGGGCGCGACTTCCACCTCGCGTACTCCCCCACCCGCCTGGACCCCGGCGACCGCGCCCACGGCCACGCCCACGTCCCCAAGGTCATCGGCGGCCTCACCCCCGCCTGCACCGAGTCCGCCGCCGCCTTCTACGGGCGCCTCACCGACAAGGTGGTGCGCGCGCGGGGCCCCCGCGAGGCCGAGACGGTCAAGCTGCTGGAGACCAACTTCCGGCACGTCAACATCGCCCTCGTCAACGAGATGGCGGTGCTCTGCCACGAGCTGGGCGTCGACCTGTGGGACGTCATCCGGTGCGCCGAGACCAAGCCCTTCGGCTTCCAGGCGTTCCGCCCGGGCCCCGGCGTCGGCGGCCACGGCGTCCCCGTCGACACGGTCGGCCCGCACCACCCCCTGCGGCTGGTGGAGACGGCGAGCCGGATCAACGAGCGGATGCCCCGGTACGTGATCCGGCGCTGCGCCACGCTCCTCAACGAGCACGGCAAGTCCGTGCGCGGCGCCCGGGTCCTGCTCCTGGGCGTCACCTACAAGCCCGACCTCGCCGACCGCGAGGGCTCCCCCGCGCCCGAGATCGCCGGGCGGTTGATGGACATGGGCGCGACGGTCGGCTACCACGATCCGTACGTGCCGGTCTGGCGGGTGCGCGACGTGCCGGTCCCGCGTGCCGACTCCCTGTACGAGGCGGCCGCCGACGCCGACCTGACGATCCTGCTCCAGCACCACCGCACGTACGACCTGCAGGGGCTGTCCGTGAAGGCGCAGCTGCTGCTCGACACGCGCGGCGCCACCCCGGCCGGCGCGGCGCACCGGCTCTGACTCCCTCGGGGGCGGCCCGCGCCCCCGGGGCCCGCGCCGCGGTCCGCGATCCCGGCGCCGCCCCCCTCCTTCCGGGCGGTCGCCGCCGCGAGGGGGCCCGCCGTCACGGGGTGCTGCTAGTGTCCGCCTCTGATCCACGCGCGGCCGTGTACATGTCAGGAGTCGGCCGCCCGTTCCTTCCAGGGGGGATTCCCAGCATGAGCCAGTCCGTTCCGCCGCCGCCCGGCAACCCGTTCGCCGCCGGCCCGGCCGCACCGCAGCAGCCGTTCCCGCAGGCCCCCGCGCCCGCGCGGGACAACCTCGTCCTCGGGCTGCTCGCCGCCCTGGCGGCCGCCCTGGTGGGCGCCGGCGCGTACGGCGGCATCGGCGGCGCCCTCGAACGGGAGGTCGGGTACGCGGCGGTGGGCGTCGGCCTGCTCGTCGGCTTCACCGCCGGCAAGGTCGGCGGCCGCAGCCCGGTCCTGGGGGTCGCCTCGGCGGCCCTGGCGGCCGGCGCGGTCTACCTGGGCCAGCTCGTCACCATCGCGGTCCTCCTCGGCAAGATGGGCGAGGGCTCGTTCACGGAGGTCTTCTTCGGGAACTTCGGCGGTGTCACGGACCTGTGGGGGCTGGCCGCGGACGGCATGACCTACGTCTTCCTCGCCATCGGCGCGGTGACCGCCTTCGCCGGCGCCAGGAAGGGCTCGGCGTAGGCGGCCGCGCGGCCGGACGCGACGGCGGGGGGACCGCACCGGGGTGCGGGCCCCCCGCCGCGGCGCGGACCGGGGCTCAGCGGCGGTGCTGCGAGTCCGCGACCGTCACCTCGACGCGCTGGAACTCCTTCAGCTCGCTGTAGCCCGTCGTCGCCATCGCCCGGCGCAGCGCGCCGAAGAAGTTCATCGACCCGTCCGGCGAGTGCGACGGGCCGGTGAGGATCTCCTCGGTCGTCCCGGCCACGCCCAGGTCGACGAGCTTGCCGCGCGGCACGTCCTCGTGGACGGCCTCCATGCCCCAGTGGTGGCCCCGGCCGGGCGCGTCCGTGGCGCGGGCCAGCGGGGAGCCCATCATCACCGCGTCGGCGCCGCAGGCGACGGCCTTCGGCAGGTCGCCGGACCAGCCCACGCCGCCGTCGGCGATGACGTGCACGTACCGGCCGCCGGACTCGTCCATGTAGTCGCGGCGGGCGGCGGCCACGTCGGCGACCGCGGTCGCCATCGGGACCTGGATGCCCAGGACGTTGCGGGTGGTGTGCGCCGCGCCGCCGCCGAAGCCCACCAGCACGCCCGCCGCGCCCGTGCGCATCAGGTGCAGGGCCGCCGTGTAGGTGGCGCAGCCGCCGACGATGACCGGGACGTCCAGCTCGTAGATGAACTGCTTGAGGTTCAGCGGCTCGGCGGCGCCGGAGACGTGCTCGGCGGAGACCGTCGTGCCGCGGATGACGAAGATGTCCACGCCCGCGTCGACGACGGCCTTGGAGAACTGGACCGTGCGCTGCGGGGAGAGGGCCGCGGCGGTGACGACGCCCGCGTCGCGCACCTCCTTCAGGCGCTGCCCGATCAGCTCCTCCCTGATCGGGGCGGCGTAGATCTCCTGCAGACGGCGGGTCGCGGCCTCCCCGTCGAGCCCGGTGATCTCGTCGAGGAGCGGCTGCGGGTCCTCGTAGCGGGTCCACAGGCCCTCGAGGTTGAGGACGCCGAGGCCGCCGAGCTCACCGATGCGGATCGCGGTCCGCGGCGAGACCACCGAGTCCATGGGGGCGGCCAGGAAGGGCAGCTCGAAGCGGTAGGCGTCGATCTGCCACGCGATCGAGACCTCCTTCGGGTCCCGGGTGCGCCGGCTCGGCACGACGGCGATGTCGTCGAAGGCGTACGCCCTGCGGCCGCGCTTGCCGCGCCCGATCTCGATCTCAGTCACGATGTGTGGCCTCTCCCTCTGCGTCTGCGCCTACCAGTATCCCCGACGGATGCGCGCGGGCCCGCCGCTCAGCGCTTGCTGCTGTAGTTCGGCGCCTCGACGGTCATCTGGATGTCGTGCGGGTGGCTCTCCTTGAGGCCCGCCGACGTGATGCGCACGAACCGGCCGCGCTCCTGGAGCTCGGGGACGGTGCGGCCGCCGACGTAGAACATCGACTGGCGCAGGCCGCCGACCAGCTGGTGGACGACCGCGGAGAGCGGGCCGCGGTAGGGCACCTGGCCCTCGATGCCCTCGGGGACCAGCTTCTCGTCGGAGGCGACGCCCTCCTGGAAGTACCGGTCCTTGGAGAAGGAGCGCTGGTCGCCGCGGGACTGCATGGCGCCGAGCGAGCCCATGCCGCGGTACGACTTGAACTGCTTGCCGTTGATGAACAGCAGCTCGCCCGGCGACTCCTCGCAGCCGGCCAGGAGCGAGCCGAGCATCACCGTGTCGGCGCCGGCGACCAGGGCCTTGGCAATGTCGCCGGAGTACTGCAGGCCGCCGTCGCCGATGACCGGCACACCGGCCGCCCTGGCCGCGAGCGAGGCCTCGTAGATCGCCGTGACCTGCGGGACCCCGATGCCGGCGACGACGCGGGTGGTGCAGATGGAGCCGGGGCCGACACCGACCTTGATCGCGTCGGCGCCCGCGTCGACGAGCGCCTGGGCGCCCTCGCGGGTGGCGACGTTGCCGCCGATGACGTCGACGCCGGAGTTGGACTTGATCTTGGCGACCATCTCGCCGACCAGCCTGGAGTGGCCGTGGGCCGTGTCGACGACGATGAAGTCGACGCCCGCCTCGATCAGGGCCTGCGCCCGCTCGTACGCGTCGCCCGCGACGCCGACGGCGGCGCCGACGAGGAGGCGGCCCTCCTTGTCCTTCGCGGCGTTCGGGTACTTCTCCGCTTTGACGAAGTCCTTGACGGTGATGAGGCCCTTGAGGATGCCGTCGTCGTCGACGAGCGGCAGCTTCTCGATCTTGTGGCGGCGCAGCAGCTCCATGGCGTCGACGCCGGAGATGCCGACCTTGCCGGTGACCAGCGGCATCGGCGTCATGACCTCGCGCACCCGCCGGGCGCGGTCGGTCTCGAAGGCCATGTCGCGGTTGGTGACGATGCCCAGCAGCCTGCCGGACGGGTCGGTGACCGGGACGCCGCTGATGCGGAACTTGCCGCAGATCGCGTCGGCCTCGGCGAGCGTGGCGTCGGGGTGGACCGTGATCGGGTCCGTGACCATGCCGGACTCGGAGCGCTTCACCAGGTCGACCTGGTTCGCCTGGTCGGCGATCGAGAGGTTCCGGTGGAGGACCCCGGCGCCGCCCTGCCGGGCCATGGCGATGGCCATGCGGGCCTCGGTCACCTTGTCCATGGCGGCCGAGAGCAGCGGGATCCTGACCCGCACGTTCCGCGACAGCCGGGAGGAGGTGTCGATCTGGTCGGGGGCCATGTCCGACGCGCCCGGCAGGAGCAGCACGTCGTCATAGGTCAGCCCGAGCGCCGCGAACTTCTCCGGCACTCCGTCGACGTTGGCAGTCATGACACCTTCCTCAATGGCCTTGATCGGCACGGACGTCCATGCTATCGGGCCGGGCGCGCGTCTCATCCCACGAACAAGATCACTCGGCGGTTTCGTACGTTCACACGTATGACATCCGTCATACGACTCCGCGACGGCGCGGCGGGGCCGGCCCGCGCCCCTACTCGCCGGCCAGGGCCCGCAGGCGGCTGAGCGCCCGGTGCTGGGCGACCCGTACGGCTCCGGGCGACATGCCGAGCACCTGGCCGGTCTCCTCGGCGGTGAGGCCGACGGCGACGCGCAGGACCAGCAGCTCCCGCTGGTTCTCCGGGAGGTTGGCCAGGAGGCGCTTGGCCCACTCGGCGTCGTCGCTGAGGAGGGCCCGCTCCTCGGGGCCCAGCGAGTCGTCGGGGCGCTCGGGCATCTCGTCGGAGGGCACGGCGGTCGAGCCGGGGTGCCGCATGGCGGCCCGCTGCAGGTCGGCGACCTTGTGCCCGGCGATGGCGAAGACGAACGCCTCGAACGGGCGGCCCGTGTCCCGGTAGCGGGGCAGGGCCATGAGGACCGCGACGCAGACCTCCTGCGCCAGGTCCTCGACGAAGTGGCGGGCGTCGCCGGGCAGTCGGCTCAGCCGTGTGCGGCAGTAGCGCAGGGCCAGGGGGTGGACGTGGGCCAGGAGGTCGTGCGTGGCCTGCTCGTCGCCCTCCACCGCGCGGTGCACGAGCGCTCCGATCGCCCCCCGCCCGGCGGGGGGTGCCGGGGTGGCCGGCGTCTGGTCGTCGCGCATCGGTCCATGGTGCCCTGACCGCGTCCGCTCCGAGGCACCGCGTCCAGCCTTGTGCACCGAAGCGTTATGAGCAGGTGCGCCGGAAGCCATCCCCTGCGCCCTCCCCTCCCGCTCGATCGACTCGTCCCCGAGGAACTCCACTCCTCAAGGATGCGGCATCGCGCAGGAAACAGACATCGGGCCTGCGCCGCCCCGCCCGCCGGGCGGCGGACGGGGGCCGGGACGGCCGCTCCCGGGCCGGGCCGGGTCAGCGCACCAGGCCCCAGCGGAAGCCGAGCGCGACGGCGTGGGCGCGGTCCGAGGCGCCCAGCTTCTTGAACAGCCGGCGGGCGTGGGTCTTGACCGTGTCCTCGGAGAGGAACAGCTCACGGCCGATCTCGGCGTTCGACCGGCCGTGGCTCATGCCCTCCAGCACCTGGATCTCGCGGGCCGTGAGCGTCGGCGCGGCGCCCATCTCGGCGGAGCGCAGCCGGCGCGGGGCGAGCCGCCAGGTCGGGTCGGCGAGGGCCTGGGTGACCGTGGCCCGCAGCTCGGCGCGCGAGGCGTCCTTGTGCAGGTACCCGCGGGCGCCGGCGGCGACGGCGAGGGCGACGCCGTCGAGGTCCTCGGCGACCGTGAGCATGATGATGCGGGCGCCGGGGTCGGCGGAGAGCAGTCGCCGGACGGTCTCCACACCGCCCAGGCCGGGCATGCGCACGTCCATCAGGATCAGGTCCGAGCGGTCGGCGCCCCAGCGGCGGAGGACTTCCTCGCCGTTGGCCGCGGTCGTCACGCGCTCGACGCCGGGCACGGTCGCGACGGCGCGGCGGAGCGCTTCTCGGGCAAGCGGGGAGTCGTCGCAGACGAGTACGGATGTCATGGCCGTCCTCCGCAGCTGATGCGCGTCACCTTGGGCCTCCAGGCTGGTTACGAATCGTCACCTGTGCGGTTGACGCCCTCGGACACCCGCCCGAGCGCTTTTTCTTCAACCGCCTCCGCACTCTCAACGATGGTCACTCGAAAGAGTTACGGGTACGAGCACCTCTCCAACACTCCGCGTGAGGGGGTCCGCACGGAGCAGAGCGCCGCGGGTCGCCGTCGCTCCATCCAGAGCTATGCCCCATTTAGCGGTTTTTCCTTCCCTTTGGCAGTGTCTGTAGCTAGATTCGCAATGAGTCATATTTACATCTACTGCGACAAGTAGTCCGCTCAGTGATCTCCGTACCGGCACCAAGGGGACATGCGCCATGGCAGATTTCTCCCGCCTTCCCGGACCCAACGCCGACCTGTGGGACTGGCAGCTGCTCGCGGCCTGCCGGGGGGTCGACAGTTCGCTGTTCTTCCACCCCGAGGGGGAGCGCGGCGCGGCGCGGAGCGCGCGTGAGAACTCGGCGAAGGAGGTCTGCATGCGCTGCCCGGTGCGGGCCGAGTGCGCCGCCCACGCACTGGCCGTGCGCGAGCCCTACGGCGTGTGGGGCGGCCTCACCGAGGACGAGCGCGAGGAGCTGATGGGCCGGGCGCGCACCCGACTGGTCACGTCCTCGACGCCGCCGGGGAACGGCTGACGCGGCGGGCCCGACCCGTTTTCTAAAGGAACGTTTCAGCAGTACAGGGACGCTTCAGCAGCGGCGCCCGAGGCAGGGGCGCACACCGGCGGCGGGCCGCCCCTCCCGGCGCCCGGTGCGCACCTGCCGGCGGCCGCCGCGCCGCGCCCCGGGCGCGCGAAGCCGCCCCGGCGCGCGAAGGGCCCCGGCCCGGGTGCGGGCCTACCCGCGCGAGGCCGCCTCCGCCAGCCGGTCCAGTGTGGCCGCGACGGCCGGGACCCGCGACAGGTCCGGCAGGGCGAGGGCGACGATCTCCCGCTCCACCGGCGGCTCGACCGCGACCGTGCGGGTGCCCCGGGGCCGTACGGACTCCACGGCCAGCTCCGGCAGGACGGCCACGCCCAGACCGGCGCCGACCAGGCCCACGACGGCCGGGTAGTCGTCGGTGGCGAAGTCGATGCGCGGGGTGAACCCGGCGCCCTCGCACACCTCCACCAGCTGGCGGCGGCAGCGCGGGCAGCCCGCGATCCACGGCTCCTCGGCCAGTTCGCCGATGGTCACGGTGTCCGCGCCCGCCAGCCGGTGGCCCTCCGGGACGAGGCCGACGAGCCGGTCGGCGAGGAGCGGCCGCACCACCAGGTCGTCCCACTCGGCGGTGCCGCCCGCGTACCGGAAGGCCAGGGCGATGTCGCAGTCGCCCTCGCGGAGCATCTCGACCGAGCGGGGCGGCTCCGCCTCGACGAGGGAGACCCGGACGCCGGGGTGATCGGCGCGCAGGGCGGCGAGGGCGGTGGGGACCAGGGTGGAGCTGCCGCTCGGGAAGGAGACGAGCCGGACGCGGCCGGCGCGCAGTCCCGCGATGGCCGCGACCTCCTCCTCGGCGGCGGTCAGCCCGGCGAGGATCCCCGCGGCGTGGCGGACCAGGGCCTCCCCGGCCTGGGTGAGGCGCGTCTCGCGGCCGGTGCGGACGAGCAGCGGCGTGCCCGCGGACACCTCCAGGGCCTTCATCTGCTGGCTGACGGCCGGCTGGGTGCAGCCCAGCTCGCGGGCCGCGGCGGAGAAGGAGCCGGTGGCGGCCACGGCGCGGAGGACTCGGAGGTGACGGGCTTCGATCACCGGACAACCATAAGGGATTCTTTGCCTTGTCGTGAAATCCCAACTGGATTCTTTGGTCCGTTCGGCGCTAGCGTGCGGCCATGGGTGAGATCACCGCGATGCGGGTGCTGACGGTCAACGCGGGCCGCCGGGAGAAGACGGAGCACACCGACGCGCCGGGCGGCGTGACGGGGATCGGGAAGGTCCCGGTGGAGGGGCCCGTACGGGTGGCGGATCCCGGCCCCGGAGGGACGGGCGGGGGCGTGGCCGGGGACGCCGTGTGCGACCCGCGCCACCACGGCGGTCCGCACCGGGCGGTGTACGCCTTCGCGCGCGAGGAGCTGGACCGCTGGGAGGAGGAGCTGGGCCGGCCGCTGCCGAACGGCTCCTTCGGGGAGAACCTGACCACGTCGGGGGTGGACGTCGACGGGGCGCTGCTCGGGGAGCGGTGGCGGATCGGCGCCTCGCTGGTGCTGGAGGTGACGGACGCGCGCGTGCCCTGCCGTACGTTCGCCGGCCGGCTGGGCGAGCGGGGGTGGGTCCGGCGGTTCACCGAGCGCGGGGCGCCGGGGGCGTACCTGCGGGTGGTCGAGCCGGGCGAGGTCCGGGCGGGCGACCCGGTCGAGATCGCGTACCGGCCGGACCACGGGGTGACCGTGGCGGTGGCGTTCCGCGCGCGGACCACGCGCCGCGAGCTGCTGCCGCGGATCCTGGCGGCGGGTGACGCCCCGCACCCGGAGCTGCTGGAGGCGGCGCGGAGGTACGCGGAGCGGGCGCACGGGGCGCCGGTCCCCTGAGCCGGGTCCCGTCGTGCGCGCGGCGGCGGGGGAGCCGCGGCGGGGGGAGCCGCGCCGAAGGCGCGGTGCCGGTGGGCGGGGCGCCGGTGGGCGGCGGGTGGGCGGGGCACTAACGTGCCGCGTATGACGAGTGCACTGATTACCGGCGCGACGGCGGGCATCGGCGCCGCGTTCGCGCGGCGGCTGGCGGCCGACGGCCGCGACGTGGTCCTGGTCGCCCGCGACGCGGAGCGGCTGCGGGAGCAGGCGACCGAACTGCACGACCGGCACGGCGTCGAGGCGGAGGTGCTGCCCGCGGACCTCGCCCGGGAGGAGGGCGTCGCCGCCGTGGAGGCGCGGCTCGCCGACACGAAGCGGCCCGTGGACCTGCTGGTCAACAACGCGGGGTTCGGCAACAAGGGCCGTTTCCTCGAGGTGGCGATGGCCGACGAGCTGCGGATGCTGAAGGTGCACTGCGAGGCGGTGCTGCGGCTGACGGCGGCGGCGACGGCGCCGATGCGGGAGCGGCGGCGGGGCGGCGTGGTGAACGTCGCGTCCGTCGCCGCCTTCGTGCCGCGCGGGACGTACGGGGCGTCGAAGGCGTGGGTCGTGCAGTTCACCCAGGGCGTGGCGCGGGACCTCGCGGGGAGCGGGGTGCGGCTGATGGCGCTGTGTCCCGGCTTCGTGCGGACCGAGTTCCACCAGCGGGCCGGGATGGGCACGGACAACATCCCCGGGTGGATGTGGCTGGACGCCGACAAGGTGGTGGAGGACGCGCTGGCGGACCTGGCCCGCGGGCGGACGCTGTCGGTGCCGGACCCCCGGTACAAGGCGCTGATGGGCGTGGTGAAGCTGGTCCCGCGCGGGCTGCTGGGCGGGGTGAGCTCGCGGGCCGGGCGCAAGTACGGCCCGCGGTAGGGCGTCCGGGGCCGGGCGGCGGGGCGGGCCGGAGCAGGGTGGGGCGCCGGGTCAGCGGGCCGGGTCCTTCGGGCGGAACGCCTCGCGGCCGTGGGCGAGGAACGCCCTGACCGCCGGGTCGCGGGTGTTCCTCCAGACCAGGGCGAGCAGCGCGGGCTCCCGGGCGTCCTCGACGGTGCGGGCCGTGAGCCGGTCGCCGTGGTGGGCGGCCATGGACTCGCTGAGCACGGCGACGCCGAGGCCC
>JAAXOU010000055.1 GCA_012396115.1 Streptomyces somaliensis DSM 40738
CGCGCTCCAGGGCTTCCTGCGCGGCCTGGACCTGGACGAGGAGACGCGCCGCCGGATCGAGATCAACCCGCTGCGGGTCCTCGACGACAAGCGCGCCGACGTCCCGTCGAGCACCCCCGTACCGGAGGGGGCCGCCGCAGGGGGGACTTGGGACCGAACGGTGACAATCCGGTGGGCTCGGTCACATGAGCGGTGTGATTATCTGACGCGGTGCGTGCGGGGACAGCACGCGGGGGTGCAGGCCACGGCGGTGCCGGGCCGTGCGAGGGGAGAGTTCGCCATGAAGGGGCAGCCGATATCGGGGGCGTCGGCGGGAGTCGCGCCGCGGGGCCGTGGGATCCGGGGCGGAGGGGCGCTGGCGGCCGTCGCGGGAACGCTGTTGCTGCTCGTCACCGCATGCGGCGGGGGCTCCGCCGGCGAGGGCGGCGCGCCGGGCGGGAGCGGCCCGGGGCGGGCGGGGAACGCCGCCTCGCAGGCCGTCGTCGCCGTCGCGCCGAAGGACGGCGCCGACGCGGTCGCCACCAGCGGCGCGCTGAGGGTCACCGTGGAGAAGGGCAGGCTGACCACGGTCACCGTCACCGACTCCAAGGGCCGGCCCGTCGAGGGCGCGCTGTCCGCGGACGCCACGAGCTGGCAGCCGGTCAGGCACCTGGCGGCCGCCACCAGGTACAAGGTGCACGCCGTCGCCGAGGACGCGCGGGGCCGCGAGTCCGCCAGGGACACGACGTTCACGACGCTCGCCCCGAAGAACACCTTCATCGGCCACTACACGCCCGAGGACGGCCAGACGGTCGGCGTCGGCATGCCCGTGTCCATCAACTTCAGCCGCGGCATCACCAATCCGGAGGCCGTCGAGGCCGCCGTCAGGGTGACCGCCGTGCCGGCCGTGCCGGTCGAGGGCCACTGGTTCGGCAACGACCGGCTCGACTTCCGCCCGGAGAAGTACTGGAAGCCCGGCACCAGGGTGACCGTCGAGCTGGACCTGGACGGCGTCGAGGGCCGCCCCGGCGTCTACGGCAAGCAGGCCAAGAAGTTCTCCTTCACCATCGGCCGCAGCCAGGTCTCCACCGCCGACGCGAGCGCCAAGACCATGACGGTCGTCCGCGACGGCAAGGCGATCAGGACGATCCCGATCACCGCGGGCGCCCCGTCCACCACCACGTACAACGGCCAGATGGTCATCAGCGAGAAGTACAAGGTGACCCGGATGAACGGCTCGTCCGTCGGCTTCGCCGGCGAGTACGACATCAAGGACGTGCCGCACGCGATGCGCCTGTCCACCTCCGGCACCTTCGTCCACGGCAACTACTGGGCGTCGTCGGGGACCTTCGGGACGAAGAACGTCAGCCACGGCTGCATCGGCCTGCGCGACGTGCGCGGCGCGCACGACGGCTCGATGCCCGCCGCCTGGTTCTACGACAACTCGCTCATCGGCGACGTGATCGTCGTGAAGAACTCCGAGGACAAGCAGATCCAGCCGGACAACGGTCTCAACGGCTGGAACATGCCCTGGTCGGAGTGGGTCGCGTAGCCGGGCGGCGAACCCGCCCGCGGGGACCGGTGCTGTGACGAACCGCACCGGTCCCCGCGGCGTTAACGGCGGCTAACCTGCCCCGTATGACAGTGACTCTCGAAGTTTCCGCGGGCGTGGGCACCATCCGCTTGGAGCGCCCCCCGATGAACGCGCTGGACATCGCCACGCAGGACCGGCTGAAGGAACTCGCCGAGGAGGCCGCGGGCCGCGACGACGTCCGCGCCGTCGTCCTCTACGGCGGCGAGAAGGTGTTCGCCGCCGGCGCGGACATCAAGGAGATGCAGGACATGGACCACACGGCCATGGTGCTGCGCGGCAAGGCCCTCCAGGACTCCTTCACCGCCGTGGCCCGCATCCCGAAGCCGGTCGTCGCCGCGGTCACCGGGTACGCGCTGGGCGGCGGCTGCGAGCTCGCGCTGTGCGCCGACTTCCGCATCGCCGCCGACAACGCGAAGCTGGGCCAGCCCGAGATCCTGCTCGGCCTGATCCCCGGCGCGGGCGGCACCCAGCGGCTCGCCCGTCTCATCGGCCCCTCCAAGGCCAAGGACCTCATCTTCACCGGCCGTCACGTCAGGGCCGAGGAGGCCCTGGCGATCGGCCTGGTCGACCGGGTCGTCCCCGCCGCCGAGGTGTACGAGCAGGCGCACGCCTGGGCGGCGAAGCTCGCCCAGGGCCCGGCGCTCGCCCTGCGCGCCGCCAAGGAGTCGGTGGACGCCGGTCTGGAGACGGACATCGACACGGGCCTGGCCGTCGAACGCAACTGGTTCGCGGGCCTGTTCGCCACCGAGGACCGGGAGCGCGGCATGCGCAGCTTCGTCGAGGAGGGCCCCGGCAAGGCCAAGTTCCTCTGACCGGGACCCCCTCGGACCGTTCGAGCCGGCCGGACGGTGGCCCGGCGCGGGAGCACCCGCTCCCGGGAATTCCACCGTCCGGGTGGTTTGAGCCCCTCTTCGGAACCGTTGGCACGACATGAGTCGGCCATCTCCGTGATCCCGTCAACACGGTCGGTCACCGCAGGTCGGCGCAGGTGCGAGGGCTGTCCCATGCCGGAGTCATATGCCGCCGGGTGGCTCCGGGGACGGCGGTTTCGCCGGGCCGATTCCCGCGGAACCGCCCCGCGGATTCCGCCGGACGGCCATGATGGTGGGCATGGCGGGGCTGGATGGTGTGGAGCGACCGTGGCACCACGGCGGTGCCGCCGCGGCAAGGCGGATGCCCTCCGCAGGTGACGGGCAGGACCTCAAGACGCTTGAACGGTACGGGGATCCGACCGTGGACGAGGTGTGCCTGCCGTCCCGCCCCGAGTCCGCCGCGACCGCCCGCCGGCTCGCCCGGCACGTCGTCCTGCACACCTGGTCGCTCGGCCCGCGGGTCGCCGACGACGTGGTCCTCCTCGTCTCCGAACTCGTCGGCAACGCCGTGCTGCACACCGGCGCCTGGGAGTTCGGCCTGCGCATGCACCGCCTCCGCGGTGGCCGGATCCGGGTGGAGGTGCGCGATCCCTCGCGGGGGCTGCCCTGTCTCATGCCGGCGCGGGGCACGGACATCGGCGGGCGCGGGCTGCTCGTCGTCGACACCCTCGCGGACCGCTGGGGCGTCGACCTCCTGCCGCGCGGCAAGAACACCTGGTTCGAGCTGCGGGTCGCCGACCGCTGACGGGCCGTCCGGGACGCGCGGAAGCCCCCTGGGCGCCGTGGTGGGGCGCGGCGGGGGCTTCCGGCGGGGCGCCGCGGACGGGGAGGGGTGTGCCCGGCGGCGCCGACGACGACTCGGCCCGGGTCAAGGGGGGTCGTACCACCCGACTATGGCAGACGCGGACCGCACCGCCAAACCGCCAAAAGGGGACATAGCAAAACTAAACGAACATCTTGATGCGGATTCCAAGGTGATGTGGGGCACCTGCCTGGAAAACTGCGAATGATCTTCGGATCCGCCAGATGCTTCCACGCCGCTGGGTGGCCGAGCGCGCACCCCGGGCTGCGGAAACCACCCCACGCCCCGGCTCTCACGCCCCGCTCACGGCGGGCCGGGGCCCGGAACCGCCCGCCCCCCGGCCCGCCGTGAGGAGCGCCTCCGCGCACACCGGGCGGTAGCCGGCCGCCAGGAACGTCCGTACGCTGCGGGCGTTGCCCGGCGGCTGCTGCGCCCACACGTGGCCGTCCGGCACCAGGTGGCGTGCCGCCAGGGCCAGCCGGACGCCCAGGCCCCGCCCCCGCGCCTCCCCGTCCACCTCGACGGCGGCCTCCCACCGGCCCGCGACGGCGCGGCCCAGGACGACGATCCCGCCGTCCGCCCGCCACACCCGAACGTCGTCGCGGTACCCGCGCGCCCGCACCACCCGCGGGTGCTCCGGGTCGTCGATCTCTCGCAGCGCCACGGGCGGCCCGCCCGGGAGCGCCGGCGCCACGGTCAGCAGGTCCACCGTCCCCACGGACCGGCCCGTGCGGCGCATCAGCGACACCAGGAACGGCGGGCTCACCGACGCGGCCAGCGGATCGTCGCCGGCCGCGGCCAGCTCGGCGCGGACCCACTCCGGGTCCTCGTCGAGGAACACCACCGAATGCGCCGTGAAGGCCAGTACGCCCGCGTCGCGCCGGCTCGGCTGCGGGACGATCCGCGTCGCGCCGTCCGGCGGCGGGAACTCGCCGCGTGCCGCCGCCCGGAGAACGCGTGCCACCTCGTCACCCATGCCCCCATCCTCACCCGTGGCCCACCGCGTACGGCCACCGGCCCTGCCGCTACCCTTGCCGCCGTAGTACAGGCATACGAAGGGGTGGAGCGATGGCGGACATCGAGGCCGCGCGCAAGGCTTTCGACCGTTACGACGTGAACGGCGACGGGTTCATCACGGCCGCGGAGTACAAGAGCGTCATGGCGCAGCTCGGCGACTTCCACGTCACCGAGCCGGTGGCCCAGGCGGTCATCAACGCCCAGGACGGCAACGCCGACGGCCTGCTGAGCTGGGACGAGTTCTGGGCGCACCTCAACCGGGCCTGAGCCGCCCCGCACACGCCCGGGGGGCGCCGCCGGCCCCGCCCTCAGCACTCGATGATGTTCACCGCGAGACCGCCGCGCGCGGTCTCCTTGTACTTGACCGACATGTCCGCGCCGGTCTCCTTCATCGTCTTGATGACCTTGTCGAGGGAGACCTTGTGGCTGCCGTCGCCCCGCATCGCCATCCGCGCCGCCGTCACGGCCTTCACGGCGGCCATGCCGTTGCGCTCGATGCACGGGATCTGCACCAGGCCGCCGACCGGGTCGCAGGTCAGGCCCAGGTTGTGCTCCATGCCGATCTCGGCGGCGTTCTCCACCTGCTCGGGGGAGCCGCCCATGACCTCGGCGAGGGCGCCCGCCGCCATCGAGCAGGCCGAGCCGACCTCGCCCTGGCAGCCGACCTCGGCGCCGGAGATGGAGGCGTTCTCCTTGAACAGCATGCCGATCGCGCCCGCCGCGAGGAGGAAGCGGACGACGCCGTCCTCGTCGGCGCCCGGCAGGAAGTTCACGTAGTAGTGCAGCACCGCCGGGATGATGCCGGCCGCGCCGTTCGTCGGGGCGGTGACGACCCGGCCCCCGGCGGCGTTCTCCTCGTTGACCGCCATCGCGTACAGGGTGATCCACTCCATGGCGAGGGTCTGCGGGGAGCCCTCGGAGCGCAGCTTGCGGGCCGTGGTCGCGGCCCGGCGGCGGACCTTCAGCCCGCCCGGCAGGATGCCCTCGCGGGACATGCCGCGGTCGACGCACTCCCGCATGACGCGCCAGATCTCCAGCAGCCCGGCGCGGATCTCCTCCTCGGTGCGCCAGGCCTTCTCGTTCTCCAGCATCAGCGCGGAGATCGACAGGCCGGTCTCGCGGGTGAGGCGCAGCAGCTCGTCGCCCGTGCGGAAGGGGTGCTTCAGGACGGTGTCGTCGAGCTTGATCCGGTCCGCGCCCACCGCGTCCTCGTCGACGACGAACCCGCCGCCGACCGAGTAGTACGTCTTCTCCAGCAGCGTCGTGCCCCCGGCGTCGTACGCCCACAGGGTCATGCCGTTGGCGTGGTACGGGAGCGTCTCGCGGCGGTGCAGGACCAGGTCCCCGTCGAAGTCGAAGCCGATCTCCCGGACGCCGAGCAGGTTGATCCGGCCGCCGGCCCTGATCTTCTCGACCCGCTCGTCGGCGGTCTCCACGTCGACGGTGCGGGGGGAGTCGCCCTCCAGGCCCAGCAGGACGGCCTTGGGCGTGCCGTGTCCGTGGCCGGTGGCGCCCAGCGAGCCGTACAGCTCGCAGCGCACCCTGGCGGTGGGGGTGAGCAGGCCCTCGTTCTTCAGACGGTGGACGAACATCCGGGCCGCCCGCATGGGGCCGACCGTGTGGGAGCTGGACGGGCCGATGCCGATCGAGAACAGGTCGAAGACCGAGATGGCCACGGGGGTACTCCTTGGTGGTGGTGGACGACGCCGTCCGCCGTCGGGTGGTGCGGGAAGGACTCGGGTGGGCGCGGCGAGCACGGGACGGGGCACCGCACCCACCCTCCAGTGTGCGCGGTGCCCCGCGGTGCTGTTCGTGACGTACCCGACGCCGTGGGCGCCGGACGCGCCTACAGGCCGGGGTAGAGCGGGTGCTTGGCGGCGAGGGCCGCGACCCGGGCCTCCAGCGCGTCCGCGTCGTACGACGGCTTCAGCGCCTCGGCGATGACGTCGGCGACCTCGGCGAAGTCCTCGGCCCGGAAGCCGCGCGTGGCCAGCGCCGGGGTGCCGATGCGCAGGCCCGAGGTGACCATCGGGGGCCGCGGGTCGTTCGGGACGGCGTTCCGGTTGACCGTGATGCCGATCCCGTGGAGGCGGTCCTCGGCCTGCTGGCCGTCGAGCTCGCTGTCGCGCAGGTCGACCAGGACGAGGTGCACGTCCGTGCCGCCGGAGAGGACGGAGACGCCCGCCTCGGCGACGTCGTCCCGCACCAGGCGCTCCGCGATGATCCGCGCGCCGTCCAGGGTGCGCTGCTGGCGCTCCTTGAACTCCTCGCTCGCCGCGACCTTGAAGGAGACCGCCTTCGCCGCGATGACGTGCTCCAGCGGGCCGCCCTGCTGGCCGGGGAAGACCGCGGAGTTGATCTTCTTGGCGAGTTCGGCGGTCGACAGGATCACACCGCCGCGCGGGCCACCCAGCGTCTTGTGGGTGGTCGTGGTGACCACGTGGGCGTGCGGCACCGGGTTCGGGTGGAGCCCGGCCGCGACGAGGCCCGCGAAGTGGGCCATGTCGACCATGAGGTACGCGCCGACCTCGTCGGCGATCCGGCGGAACGCCGCGAAGTCCAGCTGGCGCGGGTAGGCGGACCAGCCGGCGACGATCAGCTTCGGCCGGGACTCCTTGGCGAGGCGCTCGACCTCGTCCATGTCCACCCGGCCCGTCGCGTCGTCGACGTGGTACGCGACGACGTCGTAGAGCTTGCCGGAGAAGTTGATCTTCATGCCGTGGGTCAGGTGCCCGCCGTGGGCGAGGTTCAGGCCCATGATCGTGTCGCCCGGCTTGAGCAGGGCGAACATCGCCGCGGCGTTGGCCTGCGCGCCGGAGTGCGGCTGCACGTTGGCGTGCTCGGCGCCGAACAGCGCCTTGATGCGGTCGATGGCGATCTGCTCGACCACGTCGACGTGCTCGCAGCCGCCGTAGTAGCGGCGGCCGGGGTAGCCCTCGGCGTACTTGTTGGTGAGGACGGAGCCCTGGGCCTCCATGACCGCGACCGGAGCGAAGTTCTCCGAGGCGATCATCTCCAGGGTGTTCTGCTGGCGGCGGAGCTCGGCGTCGACGGCGGCGGCGACGTCCGGGTCCAGCTCGTGGAGAGGGGTGTTCAGAAGCGACATCACGCGGTCCCTACGGGTGTGGGTGTCGGGCCGGTCAGCCGGCGAACTCGGTGTACTCGTCGGCCGAGAGCAGGTCCTCCGGCTCCTCGGTGACGCGCACCTTGAACAGCCAGCCGCCCTCGAAGGGGGCGCTGTTCACCAGGGAGGGGTCGTCCACGACCTCCTGGTTCGCCTCGACGACCTCACCGGTGACCGGCGAGTACAGGTCGCTGACGGACTTGGTGGACTCCAGCTCGCCGCAGGTCTCGCCCGCGGTGACCGTGGCGCCGACCTCCGGGAGCTGGACGTACACGACGTCGCCGAGGGCGTTCGCCGCGTGCTCCGTGATGCCGATCGTCGCGACGCCGTCCTCGGCGGGCGACAGCCACTCGTGTTCCTTGCTGTAGCGCAGCTGCTGGGGGTTGCTCATGGTGAGGATTCTCCTGTACGGGCGGGAGTGGTGGTGAACGGGGAAGGGGGGTGCGGGGTCAGGCCCGGCGCCGCGGGGGCGGCACCGGCGAGCGTGTCACTTCTGCCGCTTGTAGAACGGCAGCGCCACGACCTCGTACGGCTCGTGGGTACCGCGGATGTCGACGCCCACGCCCGGCGTGCCGGGAGCGGCGTGCTCCGCGTCCACGTACGCCATGGCGATCGGCCTGCCCAGCGTCGGCGACGGGGCGCCCGAGGTGACCTCGCCGACCACCTCGCCGCCCGCGACCACGGGCATCCCGGCGCGCGGCACCCGGCGGCCCTCGGCGACCAGGCCGACCAGCTTGCGCGGCGGCGCGGTCTCGGCGCGCGCGGCGGCCTCCTCCAGCGCGGCGCGGCCCACGAAGTCACCGGCCTTCTCGAACTTCACGACCCGGCCCAGACCCGCGTCGAAGGGGGTCAGGTCGGTCGTCAGCTCGTGCCCGTACAGCGGCATGCCCGCCTCCAGGCGCAGGGTGTCCCGGCAGGACAGGCCGCACGGGATCAGCCCGGCGCCCTCGCCCGCCCCGGTCAGCGCCTTCCACAGGGCCTCGGCGTGCTCCGGCGCGGTGAACAGCTCGAAGCCGTCCTCGCCGGTGTAACCGGTGCGGGCGATCAGCGCCGGGACGCCGGCGACCGTGCCGGGCAGGCCCGCGTAGTACTTCAGGCCGTCCAGGTCGGCGTCGGTGAGCGACTTCAGGATGCCGGGCGACTCGGGACCCTGCACGGCGATCAGCGCGTAGGCGTCGCGGTCGTCGCGGACCTCGGCGTCGAAGCCGGCCGCGCGCTCGGTCAGCGCGTCCAGCACCACCTGGGCGTTGGAGGCGTTGGCGACGACCATGTACTCCCGCTCGGCGAGCCGGTAGACGATCAGGTCGTCCAGGATGCCGCCGTCCTCGCGGCAGATCATCGTGTAGCGGGCGCGGCCCACGCCGACGCCGCCGATGTTGCCGACCAGGGCGTGGTCGAGGAGGTCCGCCGCCTGGGCGCCGGTGACGGTGATCTCACCCATGTGGGAGAGGTCGAACAGGCCGGCCCGGGTGCGGACGGCGGTGTGCTCGTCGCGCTCGCTGCCGTACCGCAGCGGCATGTCCCAACCCGCGAAGTCGGTCATGGTCGCGCCCAGTGAGCGATGCAGCGCATCGAGGGCCGTGCGGCGGGGGGAAGTGCTCATGGAAGGGCTCCCAGGTCCGGGACGTGATGGCGAGGACGGTCCTCCCCATCTGTCATCGGAACCTGAGAGGTTCGCCGTGACCCCCTGCCGGGGAGCGGCTTGCACCTTGGGTGGAGCGGCGCCCCGGCGGTGCGGGGAGCGGCTCGCTTTTCAGATCTGCCTCGTCCGTGCGGTGCGGGGCCTGAGAGATTCAAGGGAGGGACTTGCTCCTTCGGCGCCCGGGCCGGCGTCGGCCCGGGACTCTCCCGCACGGATTCGAGCGGCCTGTATGCGGTTGTCGGCGCGCACATCATCGCACGAGGGTCCGGATAGGCAAACCCTCGGCTTGTCGGCAAACCGCTTGTGCCCCATTACCGCTTCTTTACACTCCTTGGGCAGGCTGTGGGGGAGCCGAGCTCGGGAGGGGCCATCATGTCGCAGCGGTCCGGCGCGTACGCCACGACCGCGGGAGTGCCGCCGGCGCTGCCCGCCCGCACGACCGCCGCCCCGGTCCTCCGCGACCTCCGCGACCGCGGCGGGCGCGTCCCGCGCGAGCTGGCCTTCGCCGAGGCCGACGTGGTCGTCGTCTCGGGACTGCCCGGGAGCGGCAAGTCCACGCTCATCCGGCGGATCGCCCCCGACCGCGCGGTCGACTCCCAGGACACCCGCGAGCGCTGGGAGGGCCGCGTGCCGCGCCTCCTGCCGTACGCCGCCTACCGCCCCCTCGTCCGCGCCGCCCACTACGCCGGCCTGTGGACCCGGCTGCGCACCGGCCGCGGCGTCGTCGTCCACGACTGCGGCACCCAGTCCTGGGTGCGCCGCTGGCTCGCCCGCGAGGCCCGCCGCCGGGGCGGCACGCTGCACCTGGTGCTCCTCGACGTCGACGCCGACACCGCCCGCGAGGGCCAGCGGCAGCGGGGGAGGGGCGTCTCCGCGTACGCCTTCGCCCGGCACCGCAGGGCCGTCGACCGGCTCGTCCGCGACGCCGAGCGGGGCGTCCTGCCCGGCGGCTGCGGTTCCGCGGTCCTCCTCGACCGCCCGGCGGCCGCGGCCCTGGTCCGCATCCGCTTCCGCTGATCCGGCGGCCGCGACCCGGCCCCCGCCCGCTAGGGTGCTGCGGGCAGGTACCGGAAAGACCGGGAAGGACGCAGGGACACCGTGGACACCGCACCCGTCGCACCCGTCGCAGTCGACGCCGCATGGCCGTCCAACGAGCTGGAGGAGGTCCTGTCCGCCTCCCTCGGCCAGGCCGCCGCCGGTGCCCGCATCGTCGAGGTCCTCGGCCGCAGCCGGGTCTGGGTGCCCCTGCCCGAGGGCGGCTCCCCCGACGGCGCCGGCCCCGGAGCCCCCGGCCTGGACCTGCCCACGCTGGAGCTGGACGGCCTGCCGTACGTGCCGGTGTTCACCTCCGAGGGCCAGTTCCGCGCCTGCGCCGGCGGCCACATGGCGTACGCCGTCGCCCCGGCCGTCGAGTTCGCCCGCGGGCTGCCGCCGCAGCTCGGACTCGCCCTCAACCCCGGCGGCACCGTCGGCGCACCCCTCCCGCCGCCCGCCGTCGCCGAGCTGTGCCGCACCGGCCGCGACCCCCTGGAGGGGGCCGCCTCCGGCGCGCGCGTCCGGCTGTTCGAACCCGACTGGCAGGACGACCCCGTCGACTTCCTCTCCGCCGCGAGCGCCGAGTTCGAGGCGACCGGGGCGGTGCTCACCGCCCGGCGCGCCCTCGCCAGCGTCGAGGGGGACCCCCCGGCCCTCTTCGTCGGCGTCCAGCTCCTCTCCCCGGAGGGCCCCGACCGCGCCGCCCCCCTGGACGCCCTCGGTCGCGCCCTGGGCGCCGTCCCCGTGCGGTGGCCGGTCAACCTGGTCCTCCTCGACGTCGCCCACGACCCGGTCGGCGACTGGATGCTCCGAAAGGTGCGCCCCTTCTACCGACGCGAACGCCTCCCCTGACCGGGCGCCCCCTTAAGCTGGACCGGAAGTCTGCGAACGAGGGGCGGGATCGGGTGAGCGCGTCAGGCACGGCGGCGGGCGGCGGGGCCTCCCCCGGTCGAGCGGAGCCGGGACCCTGGGAGAGGGTCGAGCACACGCTGCGGCAGGTCGCGCCCGGGCGCTACGAGGCGTACGAGGCGCTGCTCCACGCCCTCGCGGAGGGCAGGGTGTGGATGCTGCTCTGGCACGGCCAGGCCGGCTCCCCCGACGCCCAGTACGGGAACATGCAGGTCGACGGCCTCGGCTACGCCCCGTGCGTCACCTCCGCCCGGGAGCTGGCCCTCTCCGGCTGGAACCGCGCCCACGAGGTGGTCGCCGTCCGCGACGTGGCCCGCGCCCTCTACCCCGACGGGTGGGGGGTCTGGCTCAACCCGCACGCACCCGGCGGCGGCGTCGGCGTCCCCTGGCCCGACCTGCGGCGGATCGCCACCGGCCTGGACCGCATGCCCGCCGGCCCGCTCCGGCTCTCCGAGCCCGCCGTCGAACTGCCGCAGTTCTACGCCCTGCTCACCCAGAACGCCCACCGCACCCCCGCCGTGCGCTCCCTGCGCCGCGCCTGGGTGCAGCCGTCCCTCGGCACGCCGTACCTCGCCATCGGCCTCGACCTCTACGAGACGGACCACGCCTCCGTCGAGGCGGTCCGCGCGATGATGAAGCAGTCCGTCGCGGCCGTCCCGGACGGGTTGCCCGTGTCGACGGTCGCCATGTCCGACGGGTACGACCCGGTCGCACTGTGGCTGCGCGCCAACGCCCGACCCTTCTACGACCGCGAGGCCCACCTGGCCCCGCCCCGGCGCGGAACCGCCTCCTACGGCTACCCGCAGCAGGGTTGACCCCCCGTTCGGGAGGGCTCCCGGAGCCCCCCGCGGGGCGGTGGGACCCGCCGTGGTGAGGGGCTTGTCCCGGATGGGGCCGGTTTGGTGACCGTCCGGGTCTCGACTAGGTATCGCCGTTATCCGGACTGTTCTCCGCGATGCCACCCGTAGGTAGTGTTCGGCCGGTCAAGACCTCGCCATAAGGCCGAATCAGGGGTGGCCCATGCGAATATCCAAGTCCCGTGCGGTCCGGGTGGTCACCGCGGCGCTCGCCGTCGGAATGATCGCGACGGGCTGCGCCAGCGAACGAGGCAAGGACAGCGGCAAGAGCGGCGACAAGGACACGTTCGTGTTCGCCGGCGCCGGCGACCCGGGATCGCTCGACCCGGCCCTCGCCAGCGACGGCGAAACGTTTCGCGTCACCCGTCAGGCCTTCGAGGCGCTGCTGGAGCACGAGGCGGGCGGCAGCAAGCTCGTCGGCGGTCTCGCCGAGTCGTGGTCCGGGAACCCGGCCGGCACGGTGTGGACGTTCAACCTCCGCAAGGGGGTGAAGTTCCACGACGGCGAGGCGTTCAACGCCGCCGCCGTCTGCGCCAACTACGACCACTGGTTCAACTGGAAGGGCACCTACCAGACCAGCCAGGTGTCGTACTACTGGCAGAAGATCATGGGCGGCTTCGCCAAGAACGAGGACAAGGAAGCCCCCAAGGCCAACTACAAGTCCTGCACCGCCAAGGACGAGAACACCGCCGTCATCGAGGTGCACCAGCCCTCCGCCAACCTCCCGGGCGGCTTCTCCCTCCAGGCCCTCGCCATCCACTCGCCGAAGTCCATCAAGGAGTACGAGAAGCAGGCCGCGACCGGCAAGGGCGAGGCCATCACGTACCCCGAGTACAGCCAGGAGGCCGGCACGGTCGCCGGCACCGGGCCGTACCAGATCGTGAAGTGGAACAAGGGCAACAAGGAAATCACCCTCCGGCGGTTCGACGGCTACTGGGGCGAGAAGGCGAAGGTGAAGAACCTGGTCTTCCGCACGATCGCCACCGAGGAGGGCCGCCGCCAGGCCCTGCAGGCCGGTGACGTCGACGGCTACGACCTGGTCTCCCCCGCGGACGTGAAGACGCTGGAGGGGCAGGGCTTCAAGGTCCCCACCCGTGACGTCTTCAACCTCTTCTACGTGGGCATGACCCAGGAGAAGAACCCGGCGCTGAAGAAGCCCGAGGTCCGCCAGGCCATCGCGCACGCCATCGACCGCGAGAACATCGTCAAGACCCAGCTCCCCGAGGGCGGCAAGGTCGCGACCCAGTTCATGCCCGACACGGTCGCCGGCTGGTCCGACAAGGTGAAGACCTACCCGCACGACACGAACAAGGCCAAGCAGCTGCTGGCCGCCGCGGGCGAGTCGAAGCTGAAGGTCGAGTTCTGCTACCCGACCGAGGTCACCCGGCCCTACATGCCGGCCCCGCAGGACATGTTCGAGCTGATGAAGTCCGACCTGGAGAAGGCCGGCATCACCGTCACCCCGAAGCCCATGAAGTGGGCCCCGGACTACCTGGACGCCACCGAGGCGGGCGCCTGCGCCCTGCACATGCTCGGCTGGACCGGCGACTTCAACGACGGCTACAACTTCATCGGCACCTGGTTCGCCAAGTACGACAAGCAGTGGGGCTTCAAGGAGCCCAAGGTCTTCGACGCGGTGAACGCCGGCTCGAAGATCGGCGACCCCGCCAAGCGCGTGGACGCGTACAAGAAGGCCAACGAGGTGGTCATGGAGTACCTGCCGGGTCTCCCGATCTCCTCGTCCCCGCCGGCCATCGCGTTCGGCAAGGACGTCAACCCGCCGAAGGTCTCCCCGCTGACGCAGGAGAACTTCGCCGAGGTCTCCTTCAAGTAACCGCATCCGCACGCGGGGTCCGCCCGGTCACACCAGGAGGGTGGCCGGGCGGACCCGCATCTGACGCACACGCAAGAAAGGGGCACGCGGGGTGCTGCGACTCGTCGTACGAAGACTGCTACAGCTGATACCCACCCTGCTCGGCCTGTCGGTTCTCCTCTTCCTCTGGCTGAACCGGCTGCCCGGCGGACCCGCCTCGGCGATCCTGGGCGAACGGGCGACACCCACCGAAGTGGCGCGCATCAACCGGGCGCTCGGCCTCGACCAGCCGGTCTGGGTGCAGTACGGCCGCTTCCTCAAGCGCGTCCTCCAGCTCGACCTGGGGACCTCGACCAAGACGGGCCAGCCCGTGTGGGACGAGTTCGCCCTGCGCTTCCCGGCCACCGTGGAGCTGAGCCTCGCGGCGATGCTCATCGCCGTCGTGGTCGGCATCCCGCTCGGCTACCTCGCGGCCAAGCGCCGCGGCGGCTGGCTGGACGTGGCCTCCGTCTCCGGTTCGCTGGTCGGCGTCTGCGTCCCGGTGTTCTTCCTCGCCCTCATCCTCAAGGGGATCTTCGCCGTCAACCTCGGCGTCTTCCCCAGCTACGGGAGGCTGTCGACCGGTCTCGACGCCACCCAGATCACCGGGTTCGCCGTCCTCGACGGCGTCCTCACCGGTGAGCTGGACGCCTCCTGGGACGCGCTCGTCCACCTGGCGCTGCCGGCCGTCACCCTCGCCTCCATCCCGCTGGCCGTCATCGTCCGGATGACCCGCGCCAGCGTCCTGGAGGTCCTCGGCGAGGACTACGTCCGCACCGCCGAGTCCAAGGGCCTGGAGAAGAGCACCGTCCGCGTCCGCCACGTGCTGCGCAACGCGCTGCTGCCGGTGGTCACCGCGATCGGCCTGCTCACCGGCTCCCTCCTGTCGGGCGCGGTCCTCACCGAGTCCGTCTTCGCCTTCGGAGGCATCGGCTCCTTCATCAAGGACGCCATCGACGCCCGCGACTACCCGGTGCTCGTCGGCTTCATCATGTTCATCGCGATGGTGTACGTCGTCATCAACCTGCTGGTGGACCTGGCGTACAGCCTCATCGACCCGAGAGTGCGGGTGAACTGACGTGTCCACCAAGACGGACAAGATCGACCGCCTCGCGGAACTCACCCAGACCGGCGAGACCACGACCGGCGCCAGCCTGTGGCGCGAGGCGTTCCGCCGCCTCAGGGCCAGCAAGACGGCCGTCATCGGCGTCGTGATCATCGCGGCCTTCGTCGTCGTCGCGCTCGTCGGCCCCTGGCTCGCGCCGTACTCCCCGACCGCGCAGACCTGGCGCGGCGAGGTCTTCGCCAACCAGGGCGAGTTCGTCGGCGCCCGCGGCGGGAACTGGTTCGGCCTGGACCACCTGGGCCGCGACCTGTTCTCCCGGATGCTCGTCGGAGCCCGCCAGACGCTCCTGGTCGGCGTCGTGTCGATGCTCATCGGCCTCGTCGTCGGCGCCCTGATCGGCACCCTGTCCGGTGCCGCCGCCACCCTCGGCGGCAGGGCCGGGCGCCGCGTCGACACGGTCGTCATGCGCTTCATCGACATCCTGCTGTCGCTGCCGTCGCTGCTGCTCGCCGTGTCCGTCGCGGCCGTCATGGGCCAGTCCCTGACCACCGTGATGATCGCCGTCGGCGTCGTCCAGATCCCGGTCTTCGCCCGGCTGCTGCGCGGTTCGATGCTCGCCCAGGGCGGCTCGGACTACGTCCTGGCGGCCAAGGCCCTCGGTGTGCGCCGGAAGCGGATCGTCCTCACGCAGATCCTGCCGAACTCGCTCAGCCCCGTGATCGTCCAGGCGACCCTCAGCCTCGCCACCGCGATCATCGAGGCCGCCGCCCTGTCCTACCTGGGCCTGGGCAACCCCGACCCGGCCGTGCCCGAGTGGGGCGTCATGCTCGCCCAGGCGCAGCGGTTCTTCGACAACGCGCCGATGATGGCCGTCTACCCGGCGGTCGGGATCATCATCACCGCCCTCGGCTTCACCCTGCTCGGCGAGGCCATGCGCGAAGCCCTCGACCCGAAGCTGCGAGGCTGAACTGCCATGCCACTGCTCTCTGTTGACGAACTCACCGTCACCTTCGGCGGACGCGGCCGCACCCCTTCCACCGCGGTCGACGGGGTTTCCTTCACCGTCGACCAGGGCCAGGTCGTCGGCCTGGTCGGCGAGTCCGGCTGCGGCAAGTCCGTGACCTCCCTCGCCCTGATGGGCCTGCTCCCGGGCAAGGGCGTCACGATCGGCGGGCGGGCCGTCTTCGACGGCGAGGACCTGCTCGCCATGGCCCCGAAGAAGCTCCGCGACATGCGCGGCAGCAAGCTCGCGATGATCTTCCAGGACCCGCTGTCCTCGCTGAACCCGGTCATCCCGATCGGCCTGCAGGTCACCGAGATCCTCCGGCGGCACCGGGGCCTGAAGGGCGAGGCGGCGCGCAAGGAGGCCGCGCACCTGCTCGACCGCGTCGGCATCCCCGACCCGCGCCGCCGCCTCGGGGAGTACCCGCACCAGCTCTCCGGCGGCATGCGCCAGCGCGCCCTCATCGCCATGGCGGTGGCCTGCGCCCCGCGCCTGCTGATCGCCGACGAGCCCACGACGGCGCTGGACGTGACGATCCAGGCGCAGATCCTGGAGCTGCTGAAGGAACTGGTGGACCGGGAGGGCACCGCCCTGCTGATGATCACCCACGACCTCGGCGTGGTGGCGGGCCTCTGCGACCAGGTGAACGTGCTGTACGCGGGGAAGGCGGTGGAGACGGCCGGCCGCAGGGAGCTGTTCGCCCACCCCACCCACCCGTACGCGCACGGCCTGCTCGGCTCCATCCCGCGCCTGGACGCCCCGCGCGGCGAGCCGCTCCGCCCGATCCGCGGCTCCATCAACGACAAGATCGCCTGGGCGGACGGCTGCGCGTTCGCGCCGCGCTGCGACTTCTACACCCTGGAGTGCCTCACCGGCACGCCCCAGCTGACCGAGCCGCGCACCGAGGGCCACCGCGTGCGCTGCGTCAACCCCGTGCTGCCCGACGCACCGGCCGAGGAGGTACCGGCATGAGCCTGCTCGAACTGAACGGTGTGAAGGTCCACTTCCCCGTCAGGAGGGGTCTCCTCTTCGACCGCACGGTCGGCCACGTGTACGCCGTCGACGGCGTCTCGCTGAAGGTCGAGGCCGGCCGGACGTACGGCCTGGTCGGCGAGTCGGGCTGCGGCAAGACGACGCTGGGCCGGGCCGTGCTGCGGCTGGTCGACGTCACGGACGGCGAGGTCGTCTTCGACGGCACCGACCTGGCGAAGCTGCCCGAGGAGGAGATGCGGAGGTTCCGGCGCCGCCTGCAGATGGTCTTCCAGGACCCGCTGGGCAGCCTCAACCCGCGCCAGAACATCGAGTCGATCCTCTCCGAGGGCATGATCGCGCACTCCATCGGCGCGAACCAGGAGGAGCGCCGCGAGAAGATCAAGGCGATCCTGCAGCGGGTCGGCCTGCCGACGAACGCCCTGTCGCGGTACCCGCACGAGTTCTCCGGCGGTCAGCGCCAGCGCATCGGCATCGCCCGGGCGCTCGTGCTGGAGCCCGACGTCATCATCTGCGACGAGCCCGTGTCGGCCCTGGACGTGTCGATCCAGGCGCAGGTCGTCAACCTGCTGGAGGAGCTCCAGGAGCAGCTGGGCCTCACCTACCTGGTGATCGCCCACGACCTGGCCGTCGTCCGGCACATCTCGGACGTCATCGGCGTCATGTACCTGGGCGCGCTGGTGGAGGAGGCGCCGAGCGACGCGCTGTACGCGGCGCCGAAGCACCCGTACACCAAGGCCCTGATGTCGGCCGTCCCGGTGCCCGACCCGGAGGTGGAGGACCGCCGCGAGCGCATCCTCCTCCGCGGCGACCTCCCCTCCCCGGCCAACCCGCCGACCGGCTGCCGCTTCCACACCCGCTGCCCGTGGGCCCGCCCCCGCTGCGGCGAGGAGCGGCCCGTGCTGGCGGACCTGGGCGGCGGGCACAAGGTGGCGTGCCACTTCGCGGCCGAGATCGAGTCCGGCGAGCTGGCCCCGACCCGGCCCACGGGCGTGGAGGCGGTGGTCGGCACCGCCGCGTCCCCGGCGGAGCCCGGGCCGGAGGGCGCGCGGACCGCGTAGCGGGCGCCTTACCGCCCCGCGCGCCGCGCGCGGTACAACAGTGCGGTGCTCCAGGACCTGTTCACGCCCTCCGTCCTCCACTCCCTCGAACTGGCGGGGATCTTCGTCTTCGCCATCTCCGGCGCGCTCCTCGCCGTGCGCCGGAACTTCGACGTCGTCGGCATGGCCGTCCTCGCCGAGGTCACCGCGCTGGGCGGGGGGCTCTTCCGCGACCTGGTCATCGGAGCGGTGCCCCCCGCGGCCTTCACCGACCTCGGCTACTTCCTCATGCCGCTGGTCGCCACGGCGCTGGTCTTCTTCCTCCACCCCGTCGTCGAGCGCACCCAGACGGCGGTGAACGCCTTCGACGCCGCCGGGCTGGGACTGTTCTGCGTGACCGGCACGACCAAGGCGTACGAGTACGGACTCGGCCTGACGCAGTCGGCCGTCCTCGGGGTGGCGACCGCCGTCGGCGGCGGGCTCCTGCGGGACGTCCTGGCGAACGAGGCCCCCGCCCTGCTGCGCTGGGACCGCGACCTGTACGCCGTCCCGGCCATCGCCGGCTCCGCCCTGGTCGTGCTGTTCATCCGCTTCGAGGCGCTGAACCCCTTCACCAGCGCCGTCGCCGCGCTCGCCGCCTTCGTCCTGCGCCTGCTCGCGCTGCGCTACCACTGGCGGGCGCCGCGCGCCTGGAACCGGCGCTCCTCGGCCGCCGAGAAGGCCACCCACAAAGCTACCGCTCAGTAACGCGATGTTGTACCGTTCCGGCCATGGACAGCACCCAGTTCGACCGCGACACCGCGGTGACCCGGCGCGCGCCGGGCGTCTACGCCGCGGACCTCTCCGCCGACTGGACGGTGTTCGGCGTCGTCAACGGCGGCTACCTGCTCGCCCTGCTGGGCCGCGCCCTCGGCGACGCCCTGCCGCACCCGCACCCCTTCTCGGTGTCGGCCCACTACCTGGCGCCCTCGCTTCCCGGCCCGGCCGTGATCCGCACCGAGACGGTCCGCACCGGGCGCACGCTCTCGACCGGCCAGGCGTCCCTCTTCCAGTGCGCCCAGGACGGCACCGAGACCGAACGCATCCGCGTCCTCGCCACCTACGGCGACCTCGACGCCCTCCCCGACGACGTGCGCACCAGCGCCAAGCCGCCCGAGATCCCGCCGTACGAGCACTGCCTCGGCCCGGCGGACGCGCCGGCCCCGCTGCCCGGCTCCGCCGAGATCACCCGGATCCTCGACCTCAGGCTCGACCCGGCGACCGTCGGCTGGGCGGTCGGCGCCCCCTCCGGCAAGGGGGAGATCCGCGGCTGGTTCGGCCTCGCCGACGGTCGCGACCCCGACCCGCTGTCCCTCCTCCTGACCGTCGACGCGCTGCCGCCGACCGCCTTCGACCTGGGCCTAGCGGGCTGGACGCCGACCGTCGAACTCACCGTCCACGTCCGCGCCCGCCCCGCGCCGGGGCCGCTGCGGGTCTCCATCACCACCCGCAACCTCGCCGGCGGGTTCCTGGAGGAGGACGCCGAGGTGTGGGACGCGGCCGACCGCCTGGTCGCCCAGTCCCGCCAGCTCGCCCGCGCCCTGCGGAGGCCCTGACCCCGGGCGCGGGGTCCCGGAGCCGGCCCCCCGGGGCCCGGGGCGGTCCGGCCGGCGGGGGGCGCCCGGCGCCGTGCCTCTC